>CAYTJL010000039.1:0-36886 GCA_964437785.1 uncultured Polyangiaceae bacterium | reverse complement strand
CAGCAGTACCCGCAGGGATACGACCCCAACGCGTACGCCCAGCACTACCAGCAACAGGGGTATGACCCGAACGCGCAGCAGGCGTATGACCCGAACGCGCCGCAACAGGGGTATGACCCGAACGCGCCGCAACAGGGGTATGACCCGAACGCGCAGCAGGCGTATGACCCCAACGCGTATGCCCAACAGGGTTATGCGTATCCTCAAGGGTATGACGCCGCGGCGTACGCACAATATTACGCCCAGCAAGCCGCCGCCGCGCAAGCCGCGCAGGGGGCCGCCCCCGCCGAGCCCAAGGCCGACGGGGAGGAGGTCGCCGAGGTCGACGACGCCGAGCTCCTCGAAGACGAAGGCGAAAAGAAGTCCTGAGCGTCCTTTACCCTCCTCCGCTCAACCCCGGTGACACCCTCGCGGTGGTGGCGCCGTCGAGCCCCTTCGAGCACGTCCTCGGGTGGGTCGGGCTCGGCCGCTTGGCCGAGCGTTATCGGGTTCGCTTCGATCGAGGCGTGTTCGCCAATCGGGGCTACCTCGCCGGCTCCGACGATCGCAGGCGCGAAGAGCTGCTAAAGGCCCTTACGGATCCGGCCGTGCGGGCCGTCGTCGCGATGCGCGGGGGCTACGGCGCGCCGCGCTTCGTCCATGATCTCGATTGGTCCGTCCTCCGCCGCGATCCCAAGTGGATCGTCGGTTTTTCGGACGTGACGGCGCTCCACGTCGAGGTCGCGCGCGCGGGCGTCGCCTCGATGCACGCCTGCCACGTGACGACCTTTGGGCGGGGCGACGCGCGCGCGCACAAGGCCTTCTTCCGCGCGCTGGAGGAGCCACGGAGGAGCCGATCGTTCGAAGGTCTGAGGGCTCTTCGAAAGGGCGGCGCCAAAGGCCCCTTGTACGGCGGCAACCTCACCATGCTCCACGCCGCCGCGGCCGCGGGCCGCCTCGCCGTGCCCGACGGCGCCGTGCTCCTCCTGGAGGACGTGACCGAGCGGCCTTATCGCATCGATCGCGCGCTCACGACGCTCCTCATCGGCGGGCACCTCGCCCGCGTGAGCGCGGTTGTCTTGGGCGACTTCACCGACTGCCACCCAGGCCCCGACCGCGTGACCGTGTCAGACGTGCTCGAAGAGCGGTTGGGCGGCCTCGGCGTGCCGGTCGTCGCGGGCTTGCCCGTGGGTCACGGCAAGATCAACGAGCCTCTGGTGCTCGGAGGTGACGTGGTCGTGGAGGCCCACGGAGGGGCCGCGCGGGTCGTCACCGGATAGCCTCGCGTTTCTACGAGCTTGCGGCGAGCGCCCAGACCGGGAAATAGGCTTTGTAGAGGCGATAACGCAACATCGCCGTGCCGAAGAACACGCCCTCGACCGACTCCTCGGGGAAGGTGCCGTCGGGCCTTTGGCGTGACAAAAGGAGCTTCTTTCCTCGGGCGATCGCGTGATTGACCTCCTTTGATCGAGCCGCGTGCGAGAGGGCGATGAGCGCCCAGCTCGTCATCACGACTTGGCTCGTGGGGTGATCCGCGTAGGTGTCGTCGAGACAGCCCGTATAGCGCTCTCCCCAGCCGCCGTCGTCCTTTTGCTTGCTGAGCAGGAAGGCCGCCGCGCGGGTGATCGCAGGGTCGTTCGGCGGCGCGCCGGCCGCGGAGAGGGCCTCGACCGCGTGGAAGATGGCATAGGTGAAGTTGACGCCCCAAAAGCCCGCCCAGGCGCCGTCGGTGCGTTGTTTGGCGCGGAGCAGGCGGGCGCCGTCGCGCACCGCGCGCTCGGCGGCCATACGGAGCTTCGCGTCGCGAGGGGGCCTGTGGGCGAGGACCCGTGAGAGGGCGACGACGCACGAGGCGGTGCACTCGACGTACGAGCGCTCGGTCATGCAATTGCCGTACATCTCCGAGGGGTTCAAGGCGTCGAGGAAGGGCCCGCCGCGCCGCGCCTCGTAGGTGCCGAACCCGCCGTCCTCGTTCCTGCGATCGAGGAGGAACCGCACGGCGCCCCAGAGCCGCTCATCGGAGATGCGGTCTTTGGCGTCCACGATCCCGAGCTCCTCCGCGCCGATCATGGCGCTGAGCGCCTCGGCGGTGCAGTCGCTCACGGGCCATCGGTGCTGCCCGTCCGAGAAGCAGAATCCATGAGCGATGGGCGCGCGCGCCTCGCGCTCGTAGCCCGGCAGCTCCTCGGTGAGCTGGACCGAGAGCAGATATCGATACGCCCGCTCCGCCGCCGCGCGCGGGACGAGCGGAGGAGGCAGCGTCACCATCGCGCGGAGCGCGAACGCGGTGTCCCACGAATTCGAGCGCGCGCCCGCGTAGCGGATGCCCTCGCGCTCGTCCTCCCAGCGCCACGCCTCCATGCCCGCGAGGCTCGGCGCGAGGTCCGGGTGGTGAGGGCTCTTCGCGTAGAGGGCGAGGCAATTCAAGAGGCCGTTGACCGGCGAGATGCCTTGATAACGGCTCGCCCGCATCTCATAGACGATGCGCTCCTCGGCGCGGGCGAGGGCCCTTTGGCGCACGGCGCCCGGGAGGAGGCGCTCGACGGCGCGGAGCGCGTCGTACGAGGCGCGGAGCGCGGGCGTCGGCGCGACGTAGAGATCCGTCTTCGCGATGGAGTGACGGTGTTTGGCAAAGTCGATGTCCTCGAACGGCGCGTCGTAGAGCTCGCGGCGGAGCGCGTCGCGAATCGAGCGACCCGCGGACGCGGAGTCGCGACCCACGTCGGCCGAGCCCAAATCGGCTACGAAGCGCGCGCCATAGAGGTACGAGACCGCGAGGTAGATGTAGCGGACGTGGCAATAATAACGGTTCGGGTGGACGGCGGTGACGCCAACGCGACCAGACGCGTCCGGGAGGAGGAACAGCTCGGGGAGGATGGGATTGACCCCTTCATACCCATAGAGGCCGAGCATCGCGAGCCAGAGCTTGCCCCAGCTCGGGATCGCGAGCACACCCTCGCTCTCCTCCCGGAGCCAGCGCCGCGCGCCTTTGGTGATGGGCTCGTCGGGGCCCACGCCGAGCAGCCGGAGCGCGACGTACGCGAGCGTCGTAAAGAAGACGTAAGGGCCGGACTCGGGGTGGAGCCCAAAGCCGCCTTCGGGCGTCCGGCTCACCTCGAAGTGGCGAATCATCCCGGCCCGCTCGGCGGCGGAGAACGCGCCTTCGCCCTGGATGACGCGCCTCACGATCACCACTTGGGCGAGGACCATCGTGTTCCACACCACCTCGCCCTCGAAGCCGCCCGAGGGCATCGCCGCGCGAGAGAGCGCGTCGATCGCCGCGCGCCGCCGGTCCTCATCGTGGCTCGCGAGAGGAGCTGTCGCCTGCTCGATCATCATGGCCGTGACCTTACCCACGAACGCCGCCCCGAGACAAGCATCTATGCTTATTGAAGGCTCATCGCACGATCGTCAATGACGGCGCTCGGACAAATTACGTCACTGACATCCATCATCCATGGTTCGAGTCGTCCCTCCGACGAGCTGCGTCATTGACGATCTTCGATAACCGCGCCGCTGCTTACTTTATTTTTAGTGCGCCTCTCCGGCGCGCTCTTTACTTTCTTTTCAAACAGCGTTCGCGCTATGAACGCCGGCAAATCAGGCCCCGGCCGCGCGCAGGGCGAGCTGCGTCACTGACGATCTTCGGGCGACCCACCTGCTATTTACTTTCTTTTTAGAAACGAGTCCTCCCGGCCTTTTACTTTATTTTCAAACACCGCACGTGCGCGGACCAGCACGATTCTCACCAAAAAATGACGATTCACGTCCTCAAAAACACTTGACGACCCCTATGAGCACAGATTACGAGGATGGTGTCCGAGGGTGGTCCATCGTGACAGACACCCCCGACGAGGCTCTTTTCGCGCTGCGTCGGTGCGTCATCCACGCTCAAAACCGTCTTCCCCGGACTCCTTCAGGAGCAGACTCTCATGGCTGATCTCGATAGGCTCCTCGTCCAAACGAGCCGCACGTTCGCCCTCTCCATCCCGCTCCTCGCGGAGCCGCTCCGAACCGAGGTGGGCATCGCGTACCTCCTGTTTCGGGTCGCCGACACGTTCGAGGACGCGACGTCGTGGCACCGCGCCGATCGGGTCGAGGCGCTCTGCGCGTTCGCCTCGATCCTGAAAGACTCCGAGGAGTCACACCGCCCCAACAGCCGCGCGGCCAAGGTGGCCCTCCTCGCGGACAAGTGGGCGAAGGCCCGCCCCTGCGATCACGAGGGGTATTTGGAGCTCATCGGCGAGCTGCCGGGCGTGCTCTCCGCGCTCGACAAGTCCGCGCCCGCGAAGCGCGAGGCGGTGCTCCACCACACGCTCCGCACGACCGAGGGCATGGCGGACTTCGTCGCGTGGGGCAAGGCCGATGGGAGCCTGTCGCTCACGTCCCTCGCGGATCTGCGCCGGTATTGTTACGTGGTGGCAGGCATCGTGGGAGAGCTCTTGACCGAGCTGTTCCTGATCGAGACCCCTGCGCTCGCCGTGGCCAAAGCCACGCTCACCGAGAACGCGGCGGCGTTCGGCGAGGGGCTTCAGCTCGTGAACATCCTCAAAGACGCGGACAGCGACGCAAAACATGGTCGCGTGTACCTCCCGCCGGGCGTCTCGCGCGCGGAGGTGTCGGCCCTCGCGCGGCGCGACCTCGACGCGGCCGCCGGTTACGTCAACGCGCTGCAGACCTCGGGCGCGCCGCGCGGCGTTGTGGCCTTTACGGCCCTGCCCGTGCTGCTCGCGCGCGCCACGCTCGACGAGCTCGATCGCGCGGGCGCGGGCGCCAAGATCAGCCGCGCCGCGGTGGCCGCGCTGATGACGCACCTCGATCGCAGCCTCGACCTCGGCACCCCCGCGATCGCCTGCTGAACCGTTACCGTATTTGTCATACGGAATTTTGACGCAAAGACGCAAAGAGAGGGGGAGGGTTGGGCTGCCCGTGGGCACTTGCCGCGGAGAGCCCACCCCCTCTTTCTCTTAGCGTCTTTGCGTCTTTGCGCCTTTGCGTCCCTTTCTCCTCTCCGTGCACCTCTTGATTGGCGAGCGCCGCGAGGGAGGCACAAATGGGCAACGAACTTCTGCGGGGCTGTACTTAGCCCGAGACCCGCACCAGGCGGCCCGGCCGCGCCCCGGTGAGGCGGCTATTTTCGACGATGACCTCGCCGCTCACGATGGTCGCCCGATAGCCCGTCGAGTCCTGCAAGAGCCGCCTGCCGCCCGCGGGCAGGTCCGAGACGATGTACGGCCGCGACATGCTGAGCTTGTCGAGCTCGATGACGTTCACGTCGGCCTTGAGCCCGGGCGCGAGGCGGCCGCGGTCCCGAAGGCCGATGTGCTCCGCGGTGTCGTGACACATCATCTTGACGAGCCGCTCGACAGGCAGCTTGCCCCTCCTCCGATCACGGCCCCAGTGCGAGAGCATGAACGTGGGGAACCCCGCGTCGCAGACCGTGCCTACGTGCGCGCCGCCGTCGCTCAGGCCGGGCAAGGCGAGCGGGTGATTGAGCATGACACCGACGTTGTCGAGCGACATCTCGGTGTAATTGAAGAGGGGGAAATACAAAAGCTCCTTGCCGCCATTTTCGAGCATCGCGTCGTAGAGCGCCGAGAGGACAGGCACCTTCTTGGAGTACGCCTCGTTGTAGAGGCAGCCCTCGAGCTCGGGCTCGTAATTGGGCCTCTCGCCCAAGCGGAACAGGCGGAGCGACACGAAATCGATCTGCGCGAGGAGCTTGTCGGCGAGCGGCGGAATGGGGCTCCCGTCGCCCGACACCTTATCGGGCGTCTCGGCGAGGAGGCGCGCGCGAAACGCAGGATCGGCCATGCGCTTCACCCGCTCTTCGAGGGGCAACGTCGAGATGGCTTTGTACGAGGGGAACCCGATGAAGGGGTGGAAGGTGGCTTGGAGCCCGAGGAGCACGCCGATGGCGCGGGGCGCCACCTGGAGGCGAATCGTGACCCCGCGCGCGCTCGCTTTTTCGGCCCGGGCGATGATCTGCCGCCATTGCCCCGCCGCCGCGTCACGCTGCATGAGCGAGATGGACGCGGGTCTGCCCGACGCCTCGACCATCTTTTCGAGCACGTCGAACTCACCGTCGAACCTGTCCGGCGAGACATCCATGTCGAAGTCGCTCACCGCTTGGATGACGCCGTGATTGAGCCCTTCGAAGGCGCGCGCGATGCCCGCGAGCTCGTTCGTGTTGGCCTCGGCGGCGGGCGTGTGCTTGCCGTCCGACGATCGGTGGTTGTCGCTCCGTCCGGTGCTGAAGCCCGCGGCGCCCGCGAGGATGGCCTCGCGCACGACGGCGCGCATGGCCGCGACGTCGCTCTCCGTCGCGGGCTCACCCGCGATGGCGCGGTCGCCCATCACGAAGACGCGGACCGCGTCGTGCGGGATTTGCGCGCAGAAATCGATCGCGTGGGGCCTCGCGTCGATACCCGCCATGTATTCGGGGAAGGTGCCCCATCGCCAGTCGATGCCCTCGGCGAGCGCCGAACCGGGGATGTCCTCGACACCCTCCATCAACGCGACGAGCCGCTCGCGGTCTTTGTCGCGGACAGGGGCGAAGCCAACACCGCAGTTGCCCATGACACACGTGGTGACGCCGTGCAGGCTCGACGGGATGAGATCGCTGTCCCACGAGATCTGCCCGTCGTAGTGCGTGTGGAGGTCGACGAAGCCGGGCGTCACGAGGGCGCCCTCCGCGTCGATCGTCCGCTTCGCGCCCCCGAGGCTCGGCCCCACGTCGGCGATGCGCCCGCCGAGGATGCCCACGTCCGCGCGCACCGCGGGCGAGCCCGTGCCGTCGATCACCATGCCACCTTGGATTTTCAGATCGTAGGTCATCGCGCCGACTGTACCCGCCTCGCCGCCGGTTGTGAACCGGGGTTCTCGGGCCGCTCACGACATTTCGGAGTTGAAACCACCTCCTTGCGCGGGAGGAGGCCCCCGAGCCGGCGTTGCATCTCTGCACGCCGCGCCTTGCGTCGATGTCGGGACCGCGCACCCATTGCGCTGTTGCAAAGAGTCTTTGCGCGCAAGAACGAGCCAAATTGCCGTCTCTTTTTTTGATTCGAGGGGTGGACAAGGGGGTGGAGTAGGATTATTGATTCGGCGCGCTCAGGGACCCTCGAAGCCACATCAGCGAGGCCCTATGAGCGGCGATATAGGCCCGCTGGTCCGTTGACCGGCGAGGGCGCAATTTCATCTCTCGAATATCGTGTGACATCTACCATGCTCTCTCTCAATCTCTCGTTCCGTTCCGCTTCTTCGCTCCTCTCCACGCTCCTCCTCGGCAGCGCGCTCGCCCTCACGGGCTGCGCCGCCGGCGCTCCTTCATCCGGCGCGTCCGGTGACGAGGACGAGAGCGCGATCGCGACGGCGCAGCAAGAGCTCGCCTCGCCCCTCTATCAGCAGCTCGTGGGCGACTACCAAGACAGCGTGAACGCGTATCCGACGCTCGCGCTCGCGGACGACGGCACGTACACCCTCGACACGGGCATCCGGTGCATCATGGAGCCCTGTCCTTCGGGCGACAACGGCGAGTGGGCGGTTTACCGCTCGGGCTCCAAGTATTATGTGGCGCTCTTCTCCGACATGGGCTGGCTCGACTGGTACCGCATCGGCTTCGTCGACGGCCTCCCGAGCTCGCTGAAGGGCGCGTTCGGCACGTCGGGCACGTTCCTCAAGCAGTCGTATTGCGTCGAGTGGCAAGCCACCGACGAGAACCAGATCCCGCAGAACGCGTTCTACGCGCAGAACGTCAGGACGTACCAAGAGGGCAAGGACATCCTCTCCGGGATGGCGCCTTATTTCGCCAACGAGGCGATCAACAAGGGCACCTGCGCGGCGCAGGGCACCATCTGCCCGCTCTTCTTCGATCCCATCTGCGGCCAGGTCTTCGACGGCCCGAACAGCACGTATGGCAACGTCTGCGAGATGATGGTCGCCATCCGCACCGAGGCGGGCGACAAGGGCTTTGCCAAGGGCCGTTGGGAGGAGGGCGCGTGCGCGGTCGAGACCGGCCCCTTCTGCGGTGGCTTCGGCAACATCGCGTGCCCGGGCCTCGGCTCGTGCGTCGATGATCCCAACGACGGCTGCGATCCCAGCGTGGGCGCGGACTGCGGCGGCGTGTGCGCGTGCGACGCGATGGCCAAGTGCGCGGCCGGTTACGTGTGGGACGCGAGCCCCGAGGTGTGCGAGTGCGTCGTGGATCCGGCGCAGAACCCCTGCGCGGCGGTCCGCTGCATGGCGGGCACCACGTGCGAGGTCCATGACGGCAGCGCGGTTTGCGTCTCCGACGGCACGCAGGCGTGCGGCTCCGCGACCTGCGGCGCAGGCACCGTGTGCTGCAACGCGCTCTGCGGCATCTGCACGGCGCCTGGGATGGTCTGCGTCCAAGGCTGCTGATCAACGCATCTGAGATCGGTTGAGCGGCGCCCTTCGTTCGGGGGGCGCCGTTCGCCTTTTGTGCCCCGCGATCCTCGATTTCGATATCAGCCTTTGCGGCCATCGTATCCGGCCCCCGGATCCACTCCGATAGAGATCACCGCCGCCGCTGCCACGCGCCGGGCTCTCTGCGCGTATGGATACAGGCAACGAAAACAATCATGTCATCTACAAGGCGGTAAAAGAGCCCATAGGGGAACCGGGCCACCAAAGCGCGGCGAGTTTGACGGTGCAACACCTCGTATGCCTCCGGCCCCACAAGGACGGCGTCGATGGTGGCCCGCACCTCTGTCAGAAACTCTTCCCCAAGACCCTCACGAGCTCGCTCGTACCAAGCATAGGCGCGCTTGATGTCGCCCGCCGCAGCGGGCCGGACGATGTAGGGCCGCACGCTCAGCGCGCTCGCGCTTGAGCAACGACCTCGTCCCATGTCAGCCCCACAGGCCCGTCGCGCTCGAGATCATCGAGTCTCCGATCGAGCTCGGCTCTCTGGGCTTCGCTGAGCGGAAGGGCTTGCGGGTCGCGCCCAAGCACCTTCCAAAGTTCATCGAGCAGGTCGAGCTGCTCTTCACGGCTCAGCCTATGGATGTCCAACGCAGACGAGCTCATGCGGAACAGTATCGCGAAGGATCCTCTACAAAGCCAGCCCCGAAAATTCATCGCTGCCTCTACTACCGCTTCGCGCTCCTCGTAGGGGCAAGGAGAGCGAGGCGGGCCCCCGCGCGGGCGACCGGGTCCCACGAAGCCCGTAAGGCGTTACCCCCTTCGTCAACCCCGAGCAAACCCCCGCGGGAACAACCCATGTCGCCCGGCGCGGCGCAAATCATCCATCGCGCCGCGCATCACCCCCGCCACATGATCGAACGCCTCCTCGACCGTGCCGGGATCTTCGGCCGAGGCAGGCGGCAAGTCCAAGTGGATCGGCGCGAGGATGCGTGTGTGGATCTTCACCGGCAAAGGCAGGTGAGGGAGCGGCACCCCCGCGATGAGCCCCCACGGCAAGGCGAGCCCCAAAGGAGCTACGTTGGATCGCGTGAGCCTCGGCAAATCGAGCATCTGCGCGATCTTTTGCCCGTCCGTCCAAATATAGAGAGAGTGGTGCGCCCCCACGCTCACGATAGGCACGATGGGGACGCCCTCTTGAATGGCCGTGCGGATAAAGCCCCTCCGCCGCCCGAACTCAATCGCATAACGCCGGCTGAAGGGCTTGCACGCGTCGAGATCGCCGCCCGGGAAGACCAACACCGCGGCTCCCCGATCGAGCGCCCGGCGCGCGTTGACCGGGCTCGCCGCGATGGCGCCGCTCGCGTTCAGCCACGCCCCCGCCCAAGGGAACTTGAACGGCATGTCGTGCATGAGGCCATACGACAGCCGCTCCGGCGACCACCTCCGCCAAAAGGCGATCATCAAACAGAACATGTCGGGCGTGCCCGTCATGCCGTTGTGATTGGCGACGGCCAGGAACCGGCCCTCGGGCAGATCGCGCTCGAGCTCGGTCTCGCAGCGGAAATACACGTCGTGCAGCGCGCCGAGCATCGGCATCACCCGGCGAATGAACGCCGGATCGCGCGCGTCGAGGTCGTTCGGGCGCACCTCCACCGTCGCCTTTTCGCGGAACGCCGCGAGGCCGTCCTCGACCTCGTGGCGTTCGGGCATCGGGTAATGGGGTAACGTGAGCACCGCGAAGCCACTCATAGAACGCGCGCACGCGGAAGGCTATACTCTGCGCCCCGCATGGGGGCTCGATTCGAACCGGACGCTGTTATCGAAGGGCGCTATCGCGTCGACAGGCTCCTTGGCCGGGGCGGGATGGGGGAGGTCTGGGCCGCGGTCGAGCTCTCGACCGGCGAGGGCGTCGCGCTCAAGGTCCTGCTCGACGAAGAGAGCGAGCGCGTCGATCAACACGATCAACGCCGCCGGTTCCTGCGCGAGATGAAGGTCGCGACCGCCGTCTTCCACCCCAACATCGTGCGCGTCCGCGAGGTCTTCGAGACGAGCGAGGGCTCGCCGGTGATGGTGATGGATCTGCTCCGCGGCGAGCCCTTGGACTTCCGGCTCGCGCGCGAAGGGAGGCTCTCCGCGAAGAGCGCCTCGGCCATCCTCGCGCCCATCATCTCCGCGACCGGCACGCTCCACGAGCACGGCATCATCCACCGCGATCTCAAGCCCGCGAACATCTTCCTCGCCGAAGAGAGAGACGGCGTCGTCGTCAAGCTCCTCGACTTCGGCGTCGCCAAGCTGAGCGCGCCCGAGAAGCTCATCAGCCAATCGGGCAGCCTCACCAGCACGGGCGCCCTCCTCGGCACGCCGTTCTACATGGCGCCCGAGCAGTGCGCGGGCGAGCGCGACATCGATCACCGCGCGGACATCTGGGCGCTCGGCATCATCCTCTACGAGTGCTTGACCGGCGTGCGACCGACCGCGGCCGAGAACTTGGGCCAGGTCATCAAGAAGGTCCTGCTCGAGGACATCCCGCTCATCACCACGCCCGGTGTGCCCGACGAGATCCGCGCGGTGGTGCGGCGGATGCTCGCGCGCGATCGCGAGGCGCGCATCGCGGATCTGCGCGAGGTGCTCGACGTGCTCACCCGCCACGCCGAGCCCGAGGTCCACGCGCCCTCGTTCGGCGCGCCCGCGCGCGTCAAGCGCGACGCGATGCCTTCGAACGATCGCGGCGCGACGCCGAGCGGGAGCAGCATCTCCGCGACGAGCGCGCCTTCGTCGGGGACGAGGCGAGGCCTCGCGCTCGGCGGCGTCGCGGCCGCGATCGTCGCGGCGATCGCGCTGACGTCGGCGCGCGATCGCGCACCCAAGAGCCCCGCGAGCGACGAGCAGGTGAAGCCCATCGAGAAGCACGCAGCGCCGATCGCGAGCGCGAGCGCGTCCGTCTCCGCGCGCGCGCAGGCGCCGATCCCGAGCGTGAGCGCGAGCGCCGCGCCGGTGATCGTGGCCACGGCGCAGCCGTCGTCCACCGCGCCGCCCGCTCCGATCGCGCCGAGCGCGAGCGCGAAGAAACAGGCCTCTACGCCGCCTGCGCCCGCGCCGCCGCCGACCCCCGTCGAGAGCGCGCGGCCTCCCCTGCCCCCGCCGCCGATCAATTCCGTGCCGCAATCCCCTACGCCGTTCGTCAAGAAGCCTCCCTTCTGATTCAATCTCCGGCGAGGCATGATCACCCGGCGCAGCGCTGCTCTCCTCACGGCGATCGCGATCGCGATCGCGCCGGCCGCGGCCCGCGCCGACGAGGCCGTCGACGTCGCGGTGCAAGAGGCGAGGATCCTCTTCGAAGAGGGCGCGAAGATGGCCGAGGTCGGCCGCTGCGACGACGCGATCCCCACCTTCGAACGATCCCACGCGCTCCGCCCGCACGCGCAGACCACGTACAACATCGCGCTCTGCGAGCGATCGCTCTCGCGCTACACGCGCGCGCGGCGCACGTTCGAGCGCGCGCTCGACGAGGACAAGGGCCGCGGCGGCGGCGAGATCCCGGCCGAGATCCGCGCCTCGATCGAGCGCTACGTCGTCGAGGTGAGCCGGCGCATCGCGCGCGTCCGCGTGACCGTCGACGCGAACGACGTCGCGATCGCCGTCGACGGGAGGCCGCTCACGATCGAGCGCAAAAACGGCCGCGCGGAGGCCATCGCGGGGACGCGCGATCCGGGCCGCGGCGAGGTCGTGAGCGAGCGCGACTTCGATCTCGCGATCGATCAAGGCACGCACGTGATCGTGCTGAGCCGCGCGGGTTACTTCGACAGCGTCATCACGGAGACCTTCGACGCGCGGCGCTCTTCGCCCCTCACGCTCCGCGCGCCGCTCGTGAAGAGGCCGCCCTCGACGAAGCGCGACGAGCGCAGCACGGGCGAGCTCGTGTTCTTGTACGGCACCACGATCACGTGGGGCGTCGGCCTCGGCCTCACCCTCGGCGCGGGCATCGCCTCGAACGTCAACTGCGAGAAGGAGGACAGGTGCTCTCCGATCAAGGCCACGGCCGTGCTCGCCTCCGCGGTGCTCGTCCCCGCGATCGCGACCACCGGCATCTTCCTCCTCGATCGGAGCTCTCGCCTGCGGAGCGGCGCGGCCAACGCCGCGGCGACGGGGCTCATCTTGGGGTTCGAGAGCGGCCTCTTCACCGCGTTCTCGATGACGCGCGAGGGCCAGTCGCCCTTCAGCGACGTGCGCGCCGCGACCATCACGTGGGGCATGAGCGCGATCGGCGGCGTGGTCGGCGGCGTGCTCGGGCAGACCGTAGGCGTGGACGTCCGCTCGGGATCGATCGCGCTCTCGGGCGGGCTCTGGGGCGGTCTCCTCGTCGGCTTCTTCGCGGGCGGCATCGCGGGGGCGCGCGGCGACGGGGGCGAGAACACCGCGCTCGCCGCGGGCGGGCTCATCGGCACGACCGCGGGCGCGATGACCGCGGGCGCGTTCTCGAACCGCATCCGCTTCTCGCTCCTGCGCATGCGCCTCATCGATCTGTCGGCGCTCGGGGGCGGCGTGCTCGGTTGGGGGATCTCGGCGGCCGCGCTCTCGAAGAGCGAGCTCTTGCCCAACCTCAACGTCGGCTCGCTCCCGAGCACCTCGCCCATCCTGCTCATCGGCGCGGCGGCGGGCGTGAGCGCGGGGCTCGGCATCGGCATGCTCGTCACCGACGGCATGAAGCCCGACGAGGGCGATCCGAGCTCGATCCTCACGACGATGCAGCCCTCGGTCTCGCCGCAACCGGGCGGCGCGATCGTGAGCTTCGGCGGGGTGCTTTAGCTCTAAAGGATCACGCGAGCGCGTGGCCGAGCGCCACGAGATCGGCCGCGCCGAACGCGCCGTGATCGTTGAGGTGCGCGCTCCACGCGCGGAGCTTGTCGTCGAAGCCCGCGAGGCCGACCGCCGCGCCGGCCATCGCGCCCGCCATGGCCGCGACCGTGTCGACGTCGCCGCCCGGCGCGATCGCGCGCGCCAAGACCTGCGACGGATCCGCGGGCGACTTGGCGAACGCGTACACCGCGAAGAGGGCCGAAGGCGTGGCGTACGGCGAGATGCCTTGCCAGTGCTCATCCATGCGCGGCCCCGCGACGCGACCGGCCGCGGCGATCGTCGCGGTGGCCTCGGCCTCGTCGCCTGCGATGAGCGCGGGGAGCTTCGTCACCATCTCGGCGAGGACCGGATCGAGATCGTGGACGCGCGAGGCGAAGGGCGCGCACCACGCCGTCGATCCGATCGCCGCGTGAGCGCCGTTCGCGAGCGCGTCCGCGACGACCTCGGCCACGAGCACGGCCGCGGCCCGCGCGCGCGCGTCTTTGTGCGTGACCTTCGCCTGCTCGTCGGCGATGCGCACGCGCTCGCGCGCGTCGCTGTAGCGAAGGCCCACGGGCGCCGCGCGCATGGCGCCGCCGTTGCCCGCCGAGGGCGAGGGCTCGCCCGCCTCGTCCCACGACACGCCGAGCATGAGCCGCTTCGCCGCGGCCTCGGTCGCGCGGCCCCTGCCGACGATCGCGTTCGATTCGAAGATCGCAGCGATGCGCCTCCCGTAGTCGCTCGGGCTCCACGCGGGCTTGTGGGTGAGCGAGAGCGCGAGCTCGCGCGCGAGCTGCGTGTCGTCCGAATATTGGCCGAACGCGTAGTTGCCGCGCACGCGGATGGGCGGCGCGTCGGACGCGAACGTCGCGCGCGCGTACGCGGCGCACACGCCGGGCGGCTGCCCCTCGACGAGGAAGCCGAGCGCGTCGCCGAGCGCCTGCGCGACGAGCGATCCGGCGCGGCGATCCGCGGCGCGCGACGCGCGATCGACGAAGGCCGCGAGCGCCTCCCAATACGCAGGATCGAGCGACACGTCGTTGTGCCCGCGCCCTTGGAGCAGCGTGAGATGCTTGTCGGAGGCCCCCGCCGCTTCGAAGAGCGCGCGCCCTTCCTTCGCCGCGATGAGCACGTCGTCTTGGCCGTGGATCACGAGCGCCGGCGCGTGGCACCCCGCGAGCTTGCGGAGCGGGGAGAGCGCGTCCATGTCGGCCTCGTGCACGACGGGCCGCTCGACGCCGCGACGGATCGCGTAGCTCACGAGATCCGAGAACCCGCTCTCGAAGACGAAGCCCGACGCGAAGCGCGGCAGCGATCGCGCGAGCTCGGCCGCGGGCACGCTCCCGAGCGATCGGCCCATCACCAAGAGGGGCAGCGGGGCGCCGTCGCGCGAGAGCTCGGGCCGGAGCCCTTCAATCACGGCGCGCGCGTCCCCGAGCAGCGAGCGGAGGCTGGGTGAGCCTTCGCTCCTCCCATATCCGCGATAATCCACCACCACGAGGCGCGCGCCGGCCTCTTCGAAGCGCTCGGCAAGCGCGTCGTAGTCGGACACGATCTCGCCGTTGCCGTGAAAGAGGACGAGGTCCGCCTTGGCGCGCGGGGCATCGTGAATCCGCGCGTGGAGCCGCACCTCGGGCTCGACCTTGATGAGCACGTCCCGCGCGAGCGCGGGTGACGCGTGCGCGTCGGGCCGCGGATAAAAGACGTTCTTCTCGTAAACGGGATCATCCAGGAACGATGTCATCGCCGATGAGGATAGGATGTCTCGGCGCGCCGGGTTATCTGTTTATTTGGGCGACATCATCACGGGGTAGGTCATCACGGAGACCTTGCCCTTCGGCGGGAAGATGGCTTGAGACACCGCGACGAGCACGCATTGCAGGACCCCGGAATCGGGCAGATCGGAGCCGCCGTTGGTGACGGACATGACCCCGCCCTTCTTGCCGACGGTGATCTTCGCCATGATGCGGCCTTGAAGGTTGGGGTTGCTCAAGAGGCCTTGCTCGTAACACGTCAAGATGGCGTCCTTCTTGGCCTTGAGCGTGTCGCGCACCTCCTCCTCGGTGAGGCCGCCCGTGACCGTCACCGCGCCTTCGCGCGTCTGGCCGCGGGGAGGCTTTTTGGTGGGGCCGAAGGGGGCGGGCCGAGGTTTGGCCGGCGGGTCGAGGGGGTCTGACAAGCCGTACTCTCTCGTCATCGGACCGTCGTTGGGGCCGCACTGGCCGAGGCTGCCGAGCTCCATCTTGCCGGAGGCGAGCGCGTGAATCTCTTTTACGGGGGCGAGCACCTGAGACATGAGGACGCCGGGCTCACACCGGATCTTCATGACCTGCAAGCACTCCGCGGACTCGCCGCACATCTCTTTGACGGCGGGCGCGAGCGCGGAGGTTTGGACCACGTCGAAGGCGCCGCTGCACCGCCCGGGCTTGAGCTCCGCCTCCCCGTTGGCTTGAAAGACAACGTCGGTGTGGAGCGCCGGAGAGGCCGGTTTGGCGAGGAACTCCTCGGGGGTCGGGCCAGGCACCCTCGCTTTGGTAGCGAGCGTGGTGCCGCCTTGGGTCAACGTGATGTGGGGATAGCCCGCGAAGGCCGCCGTCACATAAACGGACATGGCCGCGTTGCACGTGATGGTGGGGCCGAGCGTGATAGACAAGGTGCCATCGAATTTGCCGTCCGGGTGCTCCTGCTTCCACGTCTCGCGCTGCTCTTTGAGCTTGGTGAACAGCGCCTCCACCTTCCACATCTTGTCCTCGGGGACGCCGTCGAGGCGCGCGCCGCCGAGGCTCAAGCCCTTGTCGTCGAGGACGAGGTCGCGGGGATCCTTGGCGACCGCATCGGCCTTCTGTTTGTTGCCGCAGGCGACAAGGAACGTAACCGCGAGGAGGGTTGGCAGCGTCCGGCGCATGAACGGACCGTATCCGAGGACCGCCCGTCCACCAAGACAATTGTGAGGCTCAAAGTCCCATGCAGCGCCCGCAGGGACGGTGAGGATGGTAAGGACGAAAAAGCGCGCTCCCCACCCTCTAAAAACAGCATGCGCGGGCTTATTTTCTATTTGCAATGCGGGGCATTTTTGTTTAACCGTCTTTGCTTTGAGGCCATCGTCGCTCGGGCTCGCGTGGGGCTCGGGCATGGCCGGGAGAACAAGCCAATGGTGCGAGCGACGTTCGGTGGAGCGGCGGTGGGAGTCGTGTTGTGTTTGCTCGGGTGCTCCGGGGGAGAGGGGCCCGATGTCCCGGCCGCGCCGGGCGCCGAGACCGAAGCATCGTCCAACGCTCTCCTGATCGCGGGCGTCGGACAACAGCTCTTCTTCGACACCAACCTCTCTTCGCCTCCTGGTCAGTCGTGCGCGACCTGCCACACGAAGACCCAAGCGTTCGCGGATCCCGATCAAGGCGTCCCGACGTCGGAGGGCGTGATCCCCGGGCGCTTCGGCAACCGCAACACGCCCACGGCCAAGTACGCGCGCTATAGCCCGCCGTTCCATTACGATACCGTCGACGAGCTCTACGTCGGCGGCCAGTTCTGGGACGGGCGCGCGTCCACGCTCGAAGAGCAGGCCAAAGGGCCGTTCCTCAACCCCATCGAGATGAACAACCCCGACAAAGCCACGGTGGTCAACAAGGTCAAGAATTCCTCGTACGGACAGCTCTTCAAGCTGGCGTTCGGGCTCAACGTCTTCAACGACGTGAACGCCGCGTATGACCACATCGCGGACGCCATCGCCGCGTACGAGCGGATGAACATCTTCGCTCCGTTCTCCTCCAAGTACGACGCGTACCTCGCCGGGCAAGCCACGCTCACGCCCGCCGAGGCGCGCGGGCTCGCGCTCTTCGAGGATCCGGCCAAAGGCAACTGCTCCGCGTGCCACCCGAGCCAAGCCGCCGAGGACGGGACACCGCCGCTCTTCACCGACTTCACGTACGACAACATCGGGATCCCCAAGAACCCCAATAACCCCTTCTACAACGAGCCTCTGTTCAACCCGCTCGGGTCCGACCTCATCGATCGGGGGCTCGGCGCGACGGTCAACGATCCTTCGCTCGACGGCGCGTTCAAGGTCTCGACGCTGCGCAACCTGGGCAAGACCGGCCCGTACTCCCACGCGGGTTATTTCGCCACGCTCAAGGACATCGTCCACTTCTACAACACGCGTGACGTCGAGGCGTGGCCCGCCCCCGAGGTGCCGGACACGATGAACACCGAAGAGCTCGGGGATCTCGGCCTCACGAGCGACGAAGAGGACGACATCGTCGCGTTCCTCGGCACGCTCGACGACGGCTACACGCCGTAATCGCGGGAACCGTCCGCCCGCTGTCACACTCTCTGCCCGTCGCGCGACGAGCGTCACGAAGGAGGCGTGCGATGGGTCGGAGGCGGTGGTTGTTGGTTGGCTTGACAGCGGTTTTGCTGGGGTGCGCGTCCTCCGCGCCGGTGAGCGCGCCGCCGCTCGCCCCGGCTCCCCTCCCCTCGATGACCCCGCCGCCGCCCGCGCCAACCGCGCTCGCGGAGCCGCCTCCTCCGGTCGCGCCCCCGGTCGAGACCGGCGCTCCCGGCGTGAGGTCGTGGACCGATTGGCGCGCTCCTCTCCTGCCCGGGGACGAGCGCGCCAAACAGGCTATCTTGCGCCGCAGGCCCGAGGTCGAGCGGCTCTTCGCCAAGGCCGCTGTCAGCTTCCCTCCGGCCGAGCTTTTGTTCCGCGGCTTCAAGCGCGAGCACGAGCTCGAGGTGTGGGCCTCGTCGCAGAAGGGCGGCGCGATGACCAAGATCGCGACCTACGCCATTTGCCGGCTGTCGGGGGAGCTCGGGCCGAAGCGCTACGAGGGGGACGGCCAGGTGCCCGAGGGGTTCTACAAGATCAACTATTATTGGCCCGAGAGCGCGTTTCATCTCGAGATGAAGATCGGGTATCCGAACGCCGCCGACAAGGCCATCTCACGCGGGGACCCGGGCGGCAACATCATGATCCACGGCGCGTGCGCGTCGGCGGGCTGCCTCGCCATGTCGGACGAGCGCGCCGAGGAGCTGTGGACCATGGCGATCTTGTCGGGCGGCGAGGAGAAGAACAAGCTCGTTCACGTGCACCTCTTCCCCTCGCGGACCTGGGATGACCTCCTCCGAGACGCCGCCTACGCGCCGCACCATCGCTTTTGGGCGAACCTCAAAGAGGGCTTTGACGCCTTCGAGAAGAGCCGCACGCTGCCGAGCGTGAGCATCGACTGGCAAGCTCGTTACGTCGTGCGGTGAAGCGGCGGCTCACTTGCCCGCGAGCTGCTTCAGCGCCGTCGCCCAGTCTTCGAGGTGGTAGACGCGGGCGATCTTGCCGTCTTGGATCTCGTGGATGTCGATGGTGTCCATCTTGAACGAGCGTGACCCGTCGAGCTCCATGCCCATGAAGGCGCCTTTGGGCGATCCGGTCGCGACGCTGCGCACCGCCACCTTGCCCTCGCCAACGACGAAGTCCTGAGGCTCCCACGCGAGGTTGGGGATGAGCTTCCAGAAGAATTCCACCTGCTTGATGAGCACGGCCTTCGATTTGGTCTCTTGCCCGTTGACGGATTGGAAGTCGTCGGCGAGGACGCGCTCCAGCACCGCGGTGCTGGTCGTCTCCGTGTTGACGGTGAGCGCGCGGCGGTAAAACGGAACGATGAGGGTCTGGATGTCGTCTTTGTTCATGGCTCTTCTCCCGTGGTCTCGGTTCGTCTCAGGCGTCATCATGGGGCCTCGCGCGGTGTCCAGCTAGACGCTGGAAACCGCAAACACTGTTCGATAGAATCGAACAATGATCGAGCACCTCCGCTCCCTCGCCGTCTTCGCCAAGGTCGTCGAGCTGGGCTCGTTTCGCGCCGCCGCGCGCGCGCGCGCGCTCGCGCCGGCCGGCGCGCGCCACCCCCTGCGCGAGCGCGAGGCGCGCCTCTCCACGACGCGGCTCTACCGCACGACGCGGAGGCGCTCGCTCACGCCCGAAGGGGAGAAGCTCGCGCGCGCCGCGCGCGCGATGATCGACGCCGCCGAGCGCGGGCTCGACGCCGTGAGCGGCAAGAGCGCCTCGCCGACAGGGCACCTGCGGCTCACCGCGCCTGCGTTCTTGGCGCAAACCGCCTTCAGCGCCGACCTCGCCGGCTTCTCGACGGAGCACCCCAACGTGCGTTTGACGGTGAGCTTCACGGACGCGCCGCGCGATCTGCTGCGCGACAACCTCGACCTCGCGCTTCGGATTGGCAAGCTCACGGACAGCACCCACAAGACGCGCAAGCTCGCCGACATGCACCGTGTCGTCGTCACCTCACCGCGTTATCTCCGCGCCCGGCGCGCGCCCGAGGCGCCTTCGGACGTCGCCGCGTGGGATTATCTCCACTTGGCCTCGCGCCCCGCCGAGATCACGCTCACCGCGGGTGGGAAAAAGAAGCCCGTCACCATCTCGTTCACGCCCAAGCTCTCTTCGGACAGCGCCGCTGCGCTCCGCGATCTGGTGGTCGCGGGGGCGGGCGTCACCGCGTTGCCCGAGGTCTTGGTGCGCGAGGATTTGACGCGCGGGCGCCTCGTCGCGCTCTTCCCCTCGTGGCGTGCGCCGCTCGTAGGGGTTTATGCGATGTGGCCCAACAACGCGCCTCGCGGCGGGCTCACGCTGCGCTTCGTGGACTTCATGGCAGGCCGGGTGGCGGCGCTGTTCGCGCCGCCCGGCTGATTCGCCTCAAAACGAGACGCAGAATCCAAAGCTCGTCGATCCCATCGGATCGAGCGTCTTGTTGTAGTCGACGCCCGAGAACACCGTCATCGGCCCTGTGCCCATGGGGACGGCGTTCCAGATGTTGTTGATGGCGCCGCCCGGATCGAGCGGGATGGACCACGCGAGGCTCGACGCGGTTTGGTTCTTGACGGTAACGCTCTTGCAAGCGCCCGTGGGCCATTGCGAGTCGATGGTGGTTGTCACGACGAGATCGGGAGTCGTGGGGCCGCCGGAGCTCGACGCGTCGCCGCCGTTCGCCCCGCCCGCGCCGCCCTCCCCGCTCGATCCGCCGGAGCCGCCCGCGCCGCCGCCGGGATCGCTCGGGATCTCGCCCACTCGGCGCGTGAACCAAGGAGCGTTGGTGAGCGCGGTGAGCACGCGGATCATGTCGTTGCCGCCCGAGCCCACGTCCTTTGCGATGTCGCCCGCGAGGCAGCCGAGCGCTTGATCCTCCTCCGTGCCATAGCCGAAGCGGATCCATTGGAGCGCGAAGCACGCTTTGACGTCGGGGCTCTCGGCGAGCATGGCGCTGAGATCGAGGACGCCGTCGAACGCGCCGTCGGTGTGCGACGATTGGACGATCGCGCCCGTCGTGTCGATGGGCAAACCACCCTCGTCGGCGCGATAACGGCCCACGCCGTCGAAGTGCTCGAAGCCGAAGCCGATGGGATCGATGAGCTTGTGGCAGCTCTTGCAAGGCTCGTTGACCGAGTGCGCGGCGAAGCGCTCGCGCGTCGTGAGCGAGGGGTCGAGCGGAGGAGGAGATGCGTTGACGCTCGGCGGAGGCGGCGGCAAAGGCTGGCAGAGCAGGCGCTCGCGCACGAGCTTGCCGCGGTGGATGGGCGACGAGTCGCCCGGGTGAGCGTGCGTCGCGAGCACCGCGCCGAGCGTCAAGAGCCCTCCGCGCGTCGCGTCGAACGACGCCTCGCGGTAGCCCTCCGGGTCGGCGGCGCCGCTCGCGGAGATGCCATAAAAGCCCGCGAGCGCGTCGTTGACGTACGTGGTCTTGGACGACAAAAGCTCGGGCAGGCTGCCGCTCCCGCCGCGCACCACGCGTTTGACGAAGCGGCGCGCCTCACCCAACATGGCCTCTCGAATCGCCGGATCGAACGTGGGATACACCGTCGCGTCTTTGGGCACGTTGGCGAGCCTGTCGAGCTGGAGCCACCCCTCGACGAAGCGGCTCATCAAGGCGTCGCTCCGCGGATCGGCGACGAGCCGCTCCACCTCGTGTTGGACGCCCGCGGGCGTCGCGAGCGCGCCGCTCTCCGCCGCTTGGAAGAGCGCGTCGTCCGGCATGGTGCCCCAAACGAGGTACGACAGCTCCGAGGCGATCTCCCACCCTGTCAGGCGATATTCCCCCTTGCCGGCGTGATCCCCGAGCTCGGATCGGTAAAGGAAGCTCGGTGACTGGAGCATCGCCGCGAGGACCGCCTCGACGCCCATGGAGAAGCCCTCGGCGGGCGCGACCGCGGCGTAGAGCGCCTTCAAGCGATCGCCTTCGCCTTGATCGAGCGGCCGGCGATAGGCGCGCTTGCCGAAGGTGTCGATGAACGACGCGGCGCACGCGGCGTCGCCCGAGGCGATGGGACAAGGCACGATCTCGGGGCGCTCGGTGATGGCTTTGTGCGCGATCGCCTCCGCGGCTTTGCGCATCTGCTCGGCGAGGAGCGGCGTCACGCGGAGCGCGTCCGCGTTGTTGTCGAAGCCGTTCACCACCGTATCGGCCGTGAACGAAGCGCCGTTCGTCTGGCTGAACGCGAAGAGGTCATTGACGGTCGCGTCGTATTCCGCGCGCGAGAGCCTTCGGAGGAGCCTCCGCCCGGGCTCGGGGGCGGCGCACGAAGCGGGGGCGTCGCCGCACCCTTCCCCCTTGGTCACGCGGCCGATGAACGTGCCGAGCGTCGTGTAATCATGGCTCCCGACCGGCGTGAGCGTGCCTCCGGGGTGCCCCGAAGGGTGCCTGCCCGAAGGGCGCGAGAGCAGGATAGGCTCTCCAAACTCGACGATGCCCGCCGCCGCGCGCGCGGACGCAAAGCTCTTTGCCGCGTCGCCGGGCGTCAGGATGAGGCGGCTCTTGCCCGCGAGCCCGCCCTCGGCGTGGCAATTGACACACTTGTTGTCGAGGATGGGCTCAAAGACGTTGGCCGCGAAGTACGCGGGATCATCGGGGCAGCCGGCGGAGCTGCCGCCGCCGCCCGTCTCCCCCTCTCCCCCTTTGCCGCCGCTGCACGCGGCGAGGGAGGCGGTGAGCGCGGCTGTGAAGAGCAGGAACGATGAAGCACGGAGTGACGTCATGACAGGCTACCTTCTCTCACAGGATGTCCAACGCGCCTTGGCTCTTTTGCGGATCACCGAACGTAGGGATGTCGAGCCCCATCGCCCTCGTGATCGACGTCAGGAGCTTGTTGTGCGGAGCGCCCCCCGCCTTCAAATACCGCCCACCCGTAAACACACCTCCCCCGGTCATCACGAACGGCACCGATTTGCACTCATGAAGGCGGGAGTCGCCGAGCTCCTTGCACCAGAGCACGATGGTCGAGTCGAGCAGCATACCGCCCTCGGGCGCGGGCGTCTGCGCGAGCAATCCGAGCAGATCCCCGAAGCGCTCCGCGAACCAGCGCTCGGTCTTGACGAAGGCCGAGACGCCCGTCGTGTTGCCGTCGTCGCTGTGCGAGAGCGAGTGATGGCCGTCGCCCACGCCGAGCCAGCTCATCACGGTGGGAGCGACGGTGTGGGCCCATTGGACCGTTGCGACGCGCGTCATGCCGCACGCGAGCGCGAGCACCGCGAGCTGCATCTGCGCTTGTCCGATGGTGGGGAATCGGTCGTTGTCCCAAATGGCGCCTTGCTCGGGAGGCGCGGGCGCGGCGCAGCTCTTGTCGCCGGAGAGGCCGAGCTTGACCTTCTCCAAGGCGGCCCTGTGCTCTTCGAGCTTCGCGTGCTCGCCCGCGCCCGCGCGCGCTTCGAGCACGTCGAGATCGCCCGTGATCGCCGCGAGGATCGCGGTCCTGCGCGCTTTTTCTTGGTCGACCTCGCCGGGCGATCCGAGGGTGGGCCCGAACATCCTCGTATAAACGCTCACCGGATCATCGTCGGGCGGCACGAAGGATCCCGGCCCCGCGTACGACATCCTCGTTTGCACGCTGCCCCCCCACGCGCTCGTCTGCACGCCGAGCTCGAGCGACGAGAAGCGATCGTTTTGACCGATCTGGGAGGCCACGAATTGATCCAAGCTCTTTCCGCCCGTGGCCGTGCCCGCGCCGCCGCCGCCCGTGAGCATCGCGGCCATGCCGCCTTCGTGGTTGTCGGCGCCCGCGAAGTCGAGCCCGTCGAGCACGATGAGGCGCTGTTTGTGCGGCGCGAGCGGCTCCAAGATCGATCCCGGAGCGAAGGTGAAGTTGGCCCCCTCGCCCTGCGGCCGCCAGTGCTTGTGGATGGTGCCATTGGGGCTGAAGAACACGATGAGCCGTTTGGCGGTCGGGCTGCCCGGCCCGGCGAGCGTGACGCCTTGCCTGCCAAAGAGACCGGACGCCGCGGCGAGGCCCAAGCCGAGGCCCTGCACGAAGGATCGACGCGAGAAGCGCTTCATGCCGGGCGCCCAATACAGGCTTCGTGCCAAACCCATGATCCGGCCTGCGCCGCGCGAACGCACACGTAAGGTGCGATCCGCTCGATCACCCTGCGATCCATGAGATCACATTGACGGTCTCGACGAGCGGGTGTGAGATGCGCTCATGCAGCGAACGACCTTGGCCCTCGCGGCGATCTCTCTTGTCCTCACCTCGTCACCCGCGCTCGCGCAGGTGACGGTGTCCGTCGATGCGAGCGCGGATCTGAAGCCCATCTCACCGCTCATCTACGGGGTGAACTTCCCCACGGTCGAGCAGCTCCAGAGCGGCCTCACGGCCGCACGTTGGGGTGGCAACAGCACAACGCGCTACAACTACACGAACGACGTCCGCAACACCGCGGCCGACTATTACTTCGAGAACATCCCCGGATGCTTCGGCGGCGTCTGCCCGCCGTCCGACCCTCAAGAGCAGAGCGGCGCCAACGCCTTCTTGAAGGACGCCTCGGATCACGGCGCGATCGCGCTCCTCACCATCCCCACGATGGGGTGGGTGGCAAAGTCCCCTCCTGTCTACGATCACCCGTTCCCGTGCGGGTGCCCCAAGACGGTGACGCCCAATCAAGACTCGTTCGATCCGTACGACACCAACTGCGGCAACGGCAAGGCGCCCGGCGGGCAAAGCGGGGTCGCGTGCGCGCCTCCGTCCGCCACGAGCGTGGACGCGCCGCCCTCGTTCGCGGGCGCGTGGGCGCAATACCTCGCGCAGAAGTTCGGCGCCGCGGGCGGCAAACGCATCTACGCGCTCGACAACGAGCCGATGCTCTGGCGCTACACCCACTACGATCTCCGCGGCAGCCAGCCGCTCGGCTACGACGAGCTGTGGCAGCGGATGCGCGACTACGCCGACGCGATCCTCGACGCCGACCCGACCGCCGAGATCGCGGGACCGGCAGAGTGGGGATATCCCAACTACTTCTGCTCCAACGTCGACGGCGCGCCCGAGGTGGCCTGTGCGCCCGACTCGCCCGATCGAAAGGCCCACGGCGGCGTCGAGCTGATGGCGTGGCTCCTCGACCAAGCCAAGCAATACGAGGCGCAAAAAGGGCGGCGAATCCTGCACTATTTGGACCTCCACTACTATCCTCAAGGCGGCAATCCGCCCGACAACCTCCGCTCGCTCTGGGATCCGAGCTACGTGGATCCCTCGTGGATCAACGACACGATTAAGCTCATCCCGAGGATGCGTGATTGGGTCGATCAGCACTACCCGGGCACCAAGATCGCCATCTCGGAGTTCGACTTCTACGACCATGACTCGGCGCTCGGCGCGGTCACCTACGCAGAGGTCCTGGGCATCTTCGGCCGTGAGGGGGTGAGCCTCGCGACGGCGTGGGCGCCACCCGCCGCGAACGAGCGCGCGTTCCTCGCGTACAAGCTCTTTCGCAACTACGATGGGAGCGGCGGCACGTTCGAGGGCGTGAGCGCGCGCGCGACGGTGACGGGGAGCGGCGTCGCGGCGTTCGCGGGCGTCGGGCCAAAGCGCGTGACGGTGGCGCTCGTCAACGAGCAAGGTGGTCCGGTCGACGTCGAGGTCGCGCTCGGGAGCTTCGAGCCCGACGCGATGGCGAGCGTCTACTCCAACCAGGGCGGCGCGACGATTGACATGCTCCCGAGCGTGCCTGTCGCCGCGGGCAAGGTGAGCCTCACGCTCGCAGGGACGTCCATCACCATGCTGGTCGTCAATGGCAACAACCCCAATATGCTCCCGGACGCGGGCTCTTCGTCGTCGTCTTCCACGTCCACCTCTTCCAGCGGCGCCGGCGGATCGGGCGGCTCCGGCGGAGGCGGCAACGGCTCGTCGAGCTCGGGCGGGTGCGGCTGCGGGATCCAAAGCGACGCTCAAGGCGCGCTCGCCGCCGTCGCGACCGCCGCGCTCGTCGCCGCGTTCGCGCGGAGAAACAAGCGTCGCCGCGCGCTCAAGGGATCGTGAGCACGCCTTTGACGCCCTTCACCGTCTCGCTCTCTTTGTCGCGATCATCGAGCTTCGCATAAGCCCTCTCCGGCGTGTCGGTCGTATAGGTGTACCGGGGCGCGAGGTTCTTGCCGGTCTCCGCCCCGTCGCTCCCCTCGTGCGGCACGCGCACGATGTACATCGACAGCTCCTGGATCACCGAGAACATCCACCCTCGCGCGCGGGCCATGCTCCCTCCCCGCTTGAAGCTCGCTTCGAGCTCGCGGAGCATGCCGCTGTAACACGCGTCGAAGAAGTGGAGCAGCGCCTCGCACCGCGCCGACATCGGCCATTTGCGATCGTGGGTGAGCACGGGGAGGAGGTCGCCCGGAGAGAGCGCTCCGAGCAGCGATTCGAGCTTGTAATAGTGCGCGAGGTCCTTGGGATCGTCGGTCGCGTGCTCGTTCACCGAGGCGCCCTCGCCCTGGAGCACCACGAGATCGAGCGCCCGGAGCGCGCCTTCGACGTCGGTGATGGGCGCGCGATCGTGATCGAAGTTCTGATTGACCTGCGCCCCCGAGGGCTCGGGCCACGCCTCGCCGCCCGGCCCGAACACCGCGAAGAGGCCGCAGCGGATGGAGCTGTACGCTTCACCGATGGTCTCGTAGTGCTCCATCGGCGGCAGATCCTCCTCTGCGTAAGGGCTCCTCGTGATCGGCAGCTCGAGCTTCATGAAGGCGCGGATCGTGGCGTCGGTCGCCGGCCCGAGCGCGATCACGTCCGCGCTCCGCGCGAGCGGCACGCGGCCCGGGTACGAAGGCGCAGATTTGCCGGTGAACGTCGGCGATCGGCCGAGCGCGATGGAGATGTTGCCGAGCAGGAGCACGTGCAACATCTCCTCGTTCGCGATCGACAGCAGCGCGGCGGCCGACCGCTCGGCGGCCTCGGAGGCGCCCTGATCGATCGAATAATACGCCGACAGATACCCGGGGATCGTGAACAGCTCGAGCTCGATCGCCCGCTGGATGTAGCGCCTTACGAGATCCGATGTCCATTCCATGTGCGTGTCTCCGAGGGCCCATGATCGCACACCGCGCGCGCTCCGGGGTATGCTCCGCGCCCGTGACCTCATCACACGAAGTCTGGGACGCCATCGTGATCGGCGGCGGGCCCGCGGGTTCGAGCGTGGCCACGCACCTCGCGCGCGGTAAGCGGCGTGTCCTGCTCCTCGAACGCGCGCACCACCCGCGCCCGCACATCGGCGAGTCGCTCTTGCCCGGCGTGCTGCCGTACCTCGACGCGCTCGGCGTGCGCGAGGCGGTGGAGCGCGCGGGCTTTCGGCGCAAAGAGGGACAGACCTTTATTTGGGGCCGCGATCGCACGCCGTGGGAGATCGATTTTCGCGAGCTCGACGTGCACCCGTATGCGTACTTCGTCGATCGCGGGCGCTTCGATCAGATCCTCTTCGAGCACGCGCGCGCGTCGGGCGCGGACGCGCGCGAGGGCCGCACCGTCAAGCGCATCCTCTTTGAAGAGGGGCGCGCAGTAGGCGTGATCCACGTGGGCGAGGACGGCTCACGGCGCACCGATCGCGCGCGCTTCATCGTCGATTGCTCGGGCCAAAGCGCGCTCACCGCCCGCGGCGGCGAGCTGCTCCGCCCGGTGCGCGGGCTCAAGAACGTGGCGCTCTGGTCGTATTGGCGAGGCGTGGAGCCCATGCCCGGCCACAAGGCCGCGCACATCCTCACGACGAGCATCCCCGAGGGATGGATTTGGGTGATCCCGCTCGGCGATCGCACGAGCATCGGCGTCGTGACGTCGTCGTCGGCGTCGCGCGCGGATCGCGATCGGATGGGCGCCGAGGCGTGGTACGAGGCCACGCTCGCGCGCTCGGCGCCGGTCGCGGAGCTGATGCGCGGCGCCGAACGCGTCGAGGGCGTGACGGGCGCGCGCGACTGGTCGTATCGATCACGGAGGCTCAGCGGCCCCGGCATTTTGCTCGCGGGCGACGCCGCGTGCTTCATCGATCCTATCTTGTCGACGGGCGTTCATCTCGCGTTCACGGCCTCGTATTGGGCCGCGGCGTGCGTCCACAGCGCGCTCTTGGAGCCCAAGCACGAGGCGTTCTTTCGTCGCTTCTACGACGAGACGTACGGCGCGCAGTACAAGGAGCTGCTCACGCAGGTCAAAGCCTTTTACAAGGCCGAGGGCCGGCGAGACTCGGTGTATTGGACCTCCAAGCAGATCGTGAGGACGAGCGCCGTGAGGCCCGATCTCGCGTTCTTGTTCATCACCGCGGGGCTGCTCCGCAACGCGGCCATGCGCGCTCCGCACGACGCGTCGGCCGAGGCGCGGGAGAGCCTCGGCGCGCGCGGCGAATTCGACGGCGCCGCCGCGCCCGCGCCGCAGGAGCCTCGATCGCGCGCGGTGTCGCCGCCGCTCGTGTGGCGCGCGGGCGCCGAGGGAGCGGCCGAGATCGTCACCGTTCGTCAAGAGGGGCTCCGCCTCCACATCGTCCGTCACGAGCCCAAAGGGCTCCGCGATCGGCCTCAACAGAGCTTCTTTTGCGTCGAGGTCCACGACGTGAAGAGGGACCCCGTAGGCCTCTTGCTGGTCGAGGAGCGACGTCGATCCTCTCCGTCGAAGGGCGACGGCAGGCTCGATGTCTCGCTCCTGCCTTATCCGGTGAGGCCCCACGACGCGCGCGCCAACGCGGCGATCGCGCTTGCCGCGCGCGAGGCGCTCCGCGCGTCGGACGATCGCGGGGACAAGCTCCGCCTCGCGAGCGTGAGGGGCAAGCTTCGAAAGGCCCTCCGCGAACGAGGCGCGCTGCCGGACGGATATGGCCTCACCAAATCGCGCGAGCACGCGGGCGGCGGGATGGCCGAGCCCGCGCTCACCGTGGTCTTCGACGCCGAGCGCGCGCCCGTGCCGCGTATTTATTGGGCCATCGAGGCGCGCATCCCCCCCGAGCTCTCCGAGATCCCGATTGTGCGGACGCGGTTTTTGGACGTCTGGACACGCCCCTCGCAGGGGCCGAATGGCCGCGCGATCACCGACGATCCAAGGGTGCGCGCGTTTATCGAGGCATGCGCGAAGAGGCTTTGGGACGCGCTCTCGGGCGCGGGCTCGCCCGCCGCCGCGTTCGCCGCGGCCGAACAGGCGCTCACCTCGCCCGAAGGCGCGCGCGAGGGCTTCACGTGCGTCGCCAGCGGGAGGCTCGGTGAGATGGCGCGTTGACGCGCGCGCGGGGCTCGATACCCTGGTCGTCGATGAGCAAGACGATCACGGGCGTGACGGCGTTGCTGCGGCGCGCGCTCCCTGTGGTGAAGCTCGGCGCGCGGCGGATCGCCAAGCAGAAGAGCCCCTTCCAGATGACGCTCTCGCTCACGAACCGCTGCAATTTCCGCTGCTCGTATTGCCACATCCCGCTCGAGCACCGCGACGAGATGAGCACCGGCGAATGGAAGCAGGCCATCGACGAGCTCGCCGCGGGCGGGATGGGCCGCGCGAGCTTGATGGGCGGTGAGCCGATGCTCCGCAAAGACGTGGGCGAGATCGCGGCGCACCTCCGCGCGCGCGGCGTTCACACGTCGATCAACACCAACGCTTGGTTCATCCCCTCGCGCATCGACGAGATCGCGAGCGTCGATCTCGTGTGCATCACGCTCGATGGGCCCGAATCGGTGCACGACGCGCAGCGCCACCCGGGCTCGTACGCGCGCGTGTTGGAGGCGATGGACGTGCTCCGCGCGCGCGGCATCCCGATGGTGACCATGACGGTGGTGACGCCGAGCGCGCGCGAGACGGTCGATCACGTGCTCGACGTCGCGCGGCGCTACGGGTTTTTGGCCTTCTTCCAGATCGAGCACGAGGCCGGCTTCGACGTGGCGCTGCCCATCGCCAAAGGCCTCTCGGACACGGCGATTCGCGCGCTCGCCGAGCGCCTCTTGGATCGCAAGCGGCGCGGAGAGCCGGTGGGCAACTCGGTCGCGGCGCTCGAGGCGCAGCGCGATCGGCGCGTGCTCGTCGCGTGCAGCGATTGCCACGCAGGCACGTATTACGGTTACGTGCTCTCGGACGGGACGGTCGCGCCGTGCCTCTTCACGCAGGGCCAAGCCCCTCGCAAAAACGGGCTTCAAAAGGGCTTTTTACGGGCCTTCAACGAGCTCGACCCTCCCGTGGGCGCGGGCTGCTCGTGTGTGCCGACCCATGAGGTGAACCGCATGCTCGACCTCGACCCGGGCGTGATCTTCGACGCGATGGCGATTGCGCTCTCGTAGCGCTCGTTCGATAGATATACTGCGGAGGATGCGCGTCGTCTTCGTCGCCCTCGGGCAAGAGCAGCTCGGCATCTCGATCCTCTCCGCGGTGCTGCGCCGCGCGGGCCACGAGACCGCGTTGGTCTTCAATCCCGCGCTCTTCCACGATCGGTATTACTTCGACGTGCCGGTCCTCCGCGACGTGTTCGACAGGACCTCCCGCGTGGTCGAGGAGGCGGCCGCGCTCGAGCCCGATCTCTTGGCCTTCAGCGTGCTCACGCCCACGTACCAATGGTGTTTGGACGTCGCCCGCCGCGTCAAAGCCAAGGTGGGTTGTCCGGTGATCTTCGGCGGGGTCCACCCCTCGGCCGTGCCCGAGGTGTGCCTCGAAGAGAGCGCCGTCGACTACGTGTGTGTGGGCGAGGGCGAGCACGCGATCGTCGCGCTCGCGGACGCGCTCGCCGCGATGAAGGGCGAGGAGCGGCCCCAAACGCCCATCGCCAACCTGTGGTGGCGCGACGAAGAGGGAGAGGTCGTGAGGGGCCCGAACGCGGCCTTCACCCAAGATCTCGACGCCTTGCCCTTTTGGGACAAAGAGCTCTGGGAGGACGCCCTCGACGTGGGGGCTTATTACCTCACGATGAGCTCGCGCGGCTGCCCGTATCGCTGCACGTTCTGCTTCAACAACTTCTTCGCGCGGCTGCCCGGCAAAGGCGGCGGCAAATACGTGCGGCAGCGCAGCGTCGAGCACCAGATGGAGGAGCTCCGGCGGGCGCACGCGCGGTATAACCTCCGTTACATCGAGTTTACGGACGACATCTTCACCGTCGACAAAGAGTGGATTAAGGCGTTCACCACGGCGTATAAGCGCGAGATCGGCGTCCCTTTCCAATGCCTCGTCCACCCGCGCTTCATCGATCGGGACATGGCAGGTTGGCTCAAAGACGCGGGTTGTGTCCACGTGCAGATGGGCGTGCAGTCGGTGGACGAGGAGTACAAACGCAAGACCCTGCTCCGCATGGAGAAGGACGACCACCTGCGCAAGGCGCTCGCCGCGCTCCGGGACGCCGGGCTCGGCGTCAAGCTCGATCACATCTTGGGTCTCCCCGGCGAGCCGAGGAGCGCGCAGCGCGAGGCGCGCGACCTGTACGTGGAGTATCAGCCCCGCCGCATCCAGACCTTTTGGCTCACCTACGTCCCAGGCATCGATTTGACCAAACAAGCCTTGGAGAGCGGCGCGCTCAGCCAAACCGATGTGGACGAGATCAACCGCGGCAAGACGCGCGTCTTCCGCCACCCGCACCTCGAAGCGCGGGCGGGCGGCGCCGACGACGACGCCTCGTTTTATCAACGCTACGACATCTTGTTTCGCGTCCTGCCCTTCTTGCCGCAGGCGCTCCGCGAGAGGCTCTACGCCGAGCACATCCCCAACATGAGCGAGCGCGGGGCGAGCGCGGTGGGCTTCGCGTTCGACCTCATGAACGCGCTCCGCCGCCTCGACCAAGAGACCCTCATCTTCGCCAAGCACTATGGGCGGGAGGCCGCAAAGCAGATCCCCGAGCTGGTCCTTCAAAGCCTCTTGCCCATCCAACCACCCAAGGTCCGGGCCCCCCTCCCGGGCGGCGCGTCGTTACCCGATCTGCTCATGCCCGATCCCGTGACCGGGACCCCCAAGAGGCGCGTCAGCCTCCGTGTGGTCGAGCCGACGTGAGCGCAGCGCGTCGCTCATCGGTCGAGCGCGGCGACGTGGTCCTCTGCAACTTGCCGCCGTATTCGACCGAGCCTTGGCTCAGCATGGGTGTCGTGCTGCACGCGGCGCTCCTCGGGCGCGCAGGGATCTCGGCGCGCGTCGTGCGGCCCATCGATCCTCCGTTCTTCGTCCCCGAGGCGGCGCTCCACGCCTCGCTCGTCACCTTTACGCTCGATCCTCCGATGGACGAGCGGCTCTCGGCCATGGATCGCGCGGCGCGCGAGGCGCCCGGCTTCTTTGAAGGGATGGTGAGCGAGCTGCTTCAGGGCGGCGAGCAGGTCATCGGCTTATCCATCTTCCGAAACAACGTCGATGTCACGCTCCACGTCGCGAAGCTCCTCAAAGCACGGAAGAGCGACCTCATCATCGTGATCGGCGGGCCCGAGGCCATCGAAGATCCGGCGGCGCTCAGGCTCCCGTGGATCGATTGCGTGCTCGGGGCGGAGGCCGAGTCCGTGATGGTGCCTTTGGTGCGCGCGCTCCTCGACGGCGAGCCCGCGCGCGCGGCGGGGCTCCCCAACGTGTGGATCAACCCCGATAGGTTCGGGCTGAGCGCGGGCTCTTCAAAGGGCCTTTGCGCGGAGCCTCTGCCCGAGGTGCCTCGTATCGACTATGGCCCTCTCTTACCGCTCCTCGCCGGGAGCAAACAACCCACCGTCCCGCTGCTCCTCAACTGGGGTTGCCCGTATTCGTGCGGCTTTTGCTCCAACAAAGTCACGTACAGCCGCTTCCTGCAAGGGGACGTGAGCCGCGTGCTCGCCGAGATGGACGCCATCGTCGAGGGGTGGACGAGGCTCTTCGAAGGATCGCCGCCGAGCCTCAATCTCCAGCTCTCGGACGCGACCACCAACGCCATCCCGGCGCAGCTCGACGCGCTCCTTCACGGCGTCGTGGAGCGACTCCCGCGCTGGGGCATGAGGCCGTCGATCCGGGGTCAAACGCTCGTCGACACGCGCCTCACCGAAGATCGGGTGAGGCTCATGGCCGAGGCGGGCTTCGACAACACCTTCTTCGGGCTCGACGGAGGGACCGACACGCTCCGCAGGAGCCTGCAAAAGCCGGGGAATTTGGCGCAGGTCCGCGCCGCGATCGACGTCTATCGACGGGCGGGCAAGCGCGGGCTCAACATGGGGACTCCGGTGGGGCTCCCGGGCGAGACCGACGGCGACGCGCGCGCGACCGAGCGCTTCGTGGGCGAGATCCTCGCGACGGGCGCGCTCGACTCGATCACGGTGCTGCCTTATGTCTTCTTCCTCTCGGCGCAGGATCCCGCGATCGTGCGGCTCAACAAGGGTGAGCGGCGAGGGGTCTTGTGGCGGGCGGACGTGCCCGGCGGCGACCCGCGGGAGCGGGCGCGGCGTTACATGCGGTTGGTCGAGCACATCGGGGATCGGGTGCCTGTCGCGTCGCCTATCCCGCCGTACATCGCGCTGCCCGCGATGTTGCCAAACGAGCCAGGGCTCGATGCGTGGATGGATCGCTATGGCCGCTCGTTCGATCAGATCACCCCACCTCAAGACAAGGCCCTCGCGCCGCGCGCGCCTGAGCTCGAAGACGATGGGTGGGGGCCTGTCGCGAGGATGGTCGAGGCCTCCTTGCCGTTCGGGGGGTGGGCGCTCGAAGGCATCGAGCGGCGGGGGCGCGAGCGCGGGATCGTCGCGGTGCTGGTCGCGGGGGAGCGGCGCGCGGCGGTGTCGATCGAGCCGCGCGATCCGAACAAGAGAGCTTATCTCCTGACGCGCCGTCACGCCTTGAGCTACCTGAACCAGTGGCAGGGCCTTCGATGTACGTTGGATGAGGCGTTGGTGCGACGGCTCGCCGAGGTGGTGGGATAAGCCTCGATTTCGGCGGGCGCGTCGGGATCGTGCTCATGGCTGAAATGCAAAACGACGGAGCGGCGTTGGGCCCGCGTGACCCGCCGCGCAACTTCTTGGAACCTCCCGGCTGCCTCGGCTGTCGCTCGCTCCGTGCCCATCGGACAGGTCGATCTCCTCGTAGGGTCGACGGTCGGTGAGCGCTTCACGTTGCGGAAGCTCATTGGCAAAGGCGGTTTCGGAGCGGTCTTTCAGGCCGACGACGAGAACGGGCCGCGCTGCGCCGTCAAGCTCATCCGTTGTGAGCGCTTCGTCGATCGGTCGGACGCGCTCCGCGAAGCCTCGTTGCTTCAAGACCACGCGCACCCTTCGCTCATCGGCTTTCGCGACGCGGGGCGGGTCGGGCCGGGCGGTGGGAGCTACATCTACATCGCGATGGAGCTCGGCCAAAGCTCGCTCTACGATCGTATCCATCGCGACCGAGATCGGCTCCGCGGCACGGAGGCTGCCTCGTTGATTCATGATGTCCTCGACGGGCTCGAGCACCTCCATGGTCGCGGCGTCGCGCATCGCGACATCAAGCCTGGCAACCTGATCCGCATCGGCAAGCACTACAAGCTCTGTGACTTCGGCGCTGCGCGCGCGCTCGACGCGAGCGGCGAGCCCGCTGTCGCGCTGCGCGAGGGGACGGCCGAGTACATGGCGCCCGAGGCGTTCGACGGCAAAGCGGGGGCGCCCGCCGACATTTGGTCGCTCGGGCTCGTCCTTCATGAGTGCTTGACCGGCGAGCTGCCTTTTCCCACGCACGGCGAGCCGCCCGAGACCATCGCCAAGCTGGTGGGCTCGCTCAGCCCCATTATCGACCCGAGCATCGAAGAGCCTTTTGCGACGATCATCCGTGGGTGCTTGGCGCGCGACCCGAGCGAGCGAATCACCCTCGCGCAGATTCGCGCGCTCCTCGACAAGGGCCCTCGCGCGCTGCCGAGGCGCGGTGTTCGCGCTGGGTTTGGTGCTTTGGCGCTCCTCGCCGGCGCGGTCGTGGCCGTTGTCGTCGCCATCGCCGCGAGCGCGCACGCCGCGTTTTGATGCCCTCGGCCGCGCATGACGTGGTTCACGACCCTATGTCATCGAGCGCCGCGAGCGCATCGTAGCTTCGTCACGCAAAAGCCCAGTGACAATGCCCTGGGGTCCGTGCGAAGATGCCGCGCATGAAGGCTCGCTCCTCGCTCGCCGCGCTCTTGTCGCTCGCGGCGATCAGCCCAGCCGCGTGCAACACTGCGGTTCAAATTTGCCCAGCGCAACACCAGATAGCCTGCGCCTGCCCCGGCGGCGCCGAAGGCGTCCAGGTCTGTAACGACGATGGCACCGCGCTCAGCCCCTGTGAGTGCGGCGGCTCCACCTCTTCATCGAGCTCGTCGAGCTCATCGAGCACGTCCTCCAGCAGCGGCGCCGGCGGAGCCCCGATGGGTTGCTTGCCCGGCACCGTCATGGCTTGTTACGATGGGCCTTTGGGCACCCAAGACGTCGGCGTCTGCAAGGGCGGGACGCAGGTCTGCGCGCCCGATGGGAACAGTTTTGGCCCTTGCATGGGCCAAGCGCTCCCTTCTCCGGAGGACTGCGCGACTCCCCAAGACGAGGACTGCGACGGGCTCACACCCCCTTGCGGGCCGCCCTCCGCCCAAACCGCGTGGACCGTGGGCTTCTCGTGCGCCCAAAACTGCGACGTGCGCGCGGTGGGCGCCTCCCCGAGCGGCGATGTGTTCGTCGCAGGCACGTTCGGAGGTCAGCTCACGGTACAAGGCATGAGCATCCAGAGCGCCGGCTTCGACGACATCTTCCTCGCGAAGCTCGATCCTTTGGGGAACCTCGCGTGGATCAAGAAGATCGGCGGGGTCAGCGGGGACTACACGCGGGGGCTCGCGGTCACCACGGACGGCGGCGTGGCGCTCTTGGGCGTGGTCACCGGGACCGTGGACTTTGGCCTTGGTCCGAGCTTTGGCTCGGACACCGTCGAGAGCTTTGTCGCGCGCTACGACGCGGCAGGGGATCCGATTTGGGTCAAGCGCGACCCGTTCCAGGTGGACACGTTCGCACAAACCATGGCGATCGCGGCGCACGGCGGGTATCTCTTCGTGACAGGGTATTACGCGGGAGCAGCCGATTTGGGCGGCGGCCCGCTGCCCCCGGGCGATTATGGCGCATTCGCCGTCAAGCTCGATGAAGACGCCGGCTCATGGGTGTGGCAATATCTGGCCAGCGGACCGAGCCTCTACGCGATGTCCATCGCGGCAGCCCCCCAAGGCGTCCTCGTGACAGGGCGCTTCGATGGCCCCGTCGATTTGGGCGCCGGCCCGCTCGACGTACAAAACAAATACCGATTGTTCGCGCTGGGGCTCTCCCCGGGCGGCAACTTCGCGTTCGAATATCATCCCATCTCAGGCTTCGCCACGAGCAAGGCCGTCACCTCCGCGTGGGACGCCGCCGGCTCACCCTATTATGCAGGTACGTTTGGGCCTCACAGCGGGAACCCAGGCCCCGCCGACGTCAACCTCGGTGGAGGTGCCATGTCGTCCTCCGTGATGGGTTGGGACGCGTTCGTGGTCAAGCTCAACGGTGTTGGAGGATACGTGCTCGGCCAACACTTCGCGGGGAACAACACCGAGGACGTCGCCGCGCTCGCGCCGGCGCCGAACGGCACCGTGGTGATGACAGGCTCGTTCTCGGACGGCATCGATTTTGGCCCGGTGTTCCCAGGGGTTGGCTGGTTCGCCGCGGCGATGAGCCCGCTCGGCGACGTCACGTGGGTGAAGGGCGGCGGTCCCGGCGCTCTCCCCGCGTCCACGGCCGTCGACCCCTTGGGAGATGTCTTTGTTGGAGGCTCGTTTTATGGGACGACCGATTTCGGGACAGGGCCGATCACGGCCCCGTTGGGTATCACCAACGGGTTCGTGATCAAGCTCGTGCCTTGATCTCGTCGCGCGAGCCTCACGGTCCCTCCGCCCGCTTTGCTGTCCCCAGCTAGGGACCAGCGTCGCCCGTCTCCTCACCGCCGGCGTCGAGGCAAACAACATTCTTGCAGGCGTCGGGGTCTGTCTCGGTGGTGACCGAGAGCGAGCTGTTGGCGATGGTCGCGGTTACGACCAGGGAGCACGCGGATCCCGGCGGTGCGGGGCGGCTCAGGAGGGCGATCCGCTGCTCACCCAACAAGCCATAGTCGACATCGACCAGCTCAGGCGCGCCGCACGCGGCGGCGATCCTCACGTGCAAGCGCTCCGGGGGCTCCACCTTCTCGGGCAGCTCGTGGCGGAGGATGAACACATCACCTTCGACAAGGCGAATCGGAGCGTCCTTTTGGGCCTCGTTCACCGCATCGCACGATTGAGCCTTGGGATCGATCGCTTGGCCGCCGGCGTCTTCGGCGCGCATGATGCACATCTTCGGCATGTCGGGCTGCCCACAGCCCAACGCGAGGAGCGCCGTCGCAAGGATCCCAGGATAAGCGAGCTTGGGTACGAGCTTTTTCACGGCTTCCTCCGCGTGTAGAGATCAAACAGCGTTACGTCGACCGAGAAGCCCGCGCCGAGCTGGAGCGCATCGGCGGCCGG
>CAYTJL010000038.1:22682-50406 GCA_964437785.1 uncultured Polyangiaceae bacterium | reverse complement strand
CCCCGTCACCGCCCTCGCCCTCACCACGTGCCTCGCCCTCGCCGGCCCCGCCCGCGCCCAGGCGCTCTTTCAAGAGCACACGGAGCTGTTCCCCAGCCCTCAACCCTGCTTTGACGTCAACGACCCGGACGCCGAGGGCTGTTACACGCACTACGTGCTCATGGTCGACATCAACAAGGATGGCGCGCTCGACCTGCTCTTCGCGGGGGGAGGCGGTTATTACACGCCCTCGACCACCGCGCCTTTCCTCATCTATCTGAACGACGGGACGGGCCAAATGACGCGCTTCGTCGACGGGCCCATCGGCGCGTTCCAAGGCCGCGTGCGGCAGATCGCGGTGGGCGACGTGGACGGCGACGGTGATCTCGATATCTACGTCCCACAGGGCTATGGCCAGCAGCCCGACAACACCAAAGACGCGTTCTTCATCAACGATGGTCAAAACCCTCCTCACTTCACCGACGAGTCCCTCACCCGGCTCGGGATCGTGTCGCGGGCGGGCGCCGTGCGCTTCGGCGACGTGGACGGCGACGGCGATCTCGATCTCGTGATCAGCGATTGGGGCGACGCGCCGCCCGGGTCCGCGGGCACGGCGCACGTGTATTTGAACAACGGGACGGGCAACTTCACCGAGAAGGCCAATGCCGTCCCGGCGATGCCTCAAAACCCGGGCACCGGCCCCATCGACATGGACCTCTTCGACGCGGACGGCGACTTCGACCTCGATCTGCTCCTCGCGTCGCGGACGGGCGGCGGCGCGCACCTCTTCCGCAACGACGGCGCGGGCGCCTTCACCGAAGTGACGATGTTCCCGCCGCAGCTCGGGCCTTATACGTACGGCCCCGCGGCGTGCGACGTCGACGGCGACGGCGACATCGACCTTTGGCTCGACAACGAGGGTCCTTCGGCCAACAACAACACACAGCTCCTCACCAACGACGGTATGGGCGCGTTCACCGACGTGACGACCACCCAGGTGACGCCCGGAAACGGGCCCGCGGACGACAACTCGGTCACGTGCGTCGACATCGACGGTGACGGCGATCTCGATATCGTCATCGCGTCGCTCACCACGCCGGAGCGGGTGCTCCTCAACACGAGTGGCAGCTTCGCCATCCGGCCGAGCTCGTTCCCTTCGGTCATCGACGCGACGCTCGGGCTCGACATGGGGGATTTGAACGGCGACAAAATCCTGGACGTGGTGACGGCGCAGGGCGAGGCGGGATCGTTCTTGAACCGCATTTACCTGGGCGATCCCAATTCAGGCGTGATGAAGCCCGACACGATCCCGCCCAAGATCCGCGCGACCGAGGTGTTGCCCCCCTCGCTCGCGGCGGGCAACGTGGGGATTCGATTCTCGGTCTCGGACAGCGTCGTGACCGACACCGGCCCTCGGCTCAAGCAGGCGTACATGGATGTCGACGGCACCTTCATCCCTGCGCGCTTCATGGGGGGTGACATCTTCCGCGCGCTCGTCACCATCGGTGAGGGCAAGACCATCAATTATCGTGGCTGCGCCGAGGACCTGGCCGGCAACAAGGCCTGCGGCCCGATGATGACGTTTACGCAGGGCAATGGAATGCCCGCGAGCTCCTCGAGCGCGTCGAGCGGTGGAATGGGCGGCGCCGGCGGAACGGGCGGCGGCGGGACCGGCGGCGGCGGCGACTCCGGTGGTTGCGGCTGCGCGGTGCCGGGCGAAGCGGGCGCTCCGCTCGGTCTCCTCTCCATGGCTGCGCTCGCGCTCGCGGCGCTCCGCAGGCGGCGAAGGTGATGGGTCAGCCTGGGTCCACCTTGCTGAAGATCGCGTCTTTGGGCCTCGCCCGATAATACAAGCTGCGGAGGGGGGCCTCGGCCATGATGCCCTCCCACGTGCGCCGGCGGGGCTTCTTCATCTGATCGGCGAGCCCATAAGGGAACCCGGTGATGGGGTCGGTGCGCTCGATCAAGATCGCGTGTTGGTGAATCAGGTTGTCCTTCTTTTTGCCATGGATCGCGACCACGTCCCCAGGCCTCACCAGGTCCGCGTGGTCGACCAGATACCGAAAGAACTTGGTCCGCTCGCCGAACGGGATGCGCTCCTCGCCCACGAAGCGGCGATATTCGAAGAGGTCGGGCCGCTCCTCGGCGAACTTGCCAAAGGCCATGACGCCGCGGCGATTCGGGATCTTGTCGTCGTCGAAGTCGAGCTTGCCCTTCACCCTGCCGAGCTTGTCGCCGCGCGGCGCGTACCACGTGCCCGACGCGCGCTCGAAGCTGTCGAGGACGAAGTCCACGCACACCTCGGGCGGCCACGCTTTGCCCGCGGTGTCGAAGACAGGATAGCTCTTGTCGTCGACCTGAAACGTCTGCCGGCCTTGCAAATAGGCAGTGAGCCAAACAGGCCTGAGGTGGCCGTCGCGCTCCGCGGTCTTCTCGCCTTCGGGCCGATCGAAGCGCAGCGCGTCTTGGACACCTTCGGTCACGGCCGCGCGCACGGCCTTCATGCCGCGTCGATGAGGGCCATTCGCTTCGAGCGCCTTTTGGATCGCGTCGCGCGACGCGCGCTCTTCGGCGAGGCAAGCGAGCGAGAGCGCGGCGCCGTCGGCGTCGATCACGGCCTTGGCCCAGCGGTCGCCGAAGCGCAGCTCGGCGAGGATCGCGCGCTCCGCGACGTGGACGAGGCGCGCGCGATCGAACCCCGCGCCCTCGGAGAGCGACGCGAGATCGCGGTGGAGCGGAGCGCCGAGCGGCGCGAGATCGACCGCGACGCGATCCCCGAACAAGAGCTCGGCCGCGCGATCTTTGGCCGGGCCGTCCGTGTAGCGATACGTGACCTCGTTCCGCGTCGCCACGCGCGTGAGCTTGCGCGTCTCGCCCCCGCGTTGAAGCTCGATCGCCGGCTCGTCGAACAGATCCGCGAGGTGCACCTCGGTGATGAGCGCGAGCGCGTCGATCGGATCGTCCGCGTACGCGTACCCCTCGCGGAGCAGCACCGCGCGGAGCGTCGCGGGATCACGTTTGTACTGCTTTTGAAGGGTGACCGTGCGCCCACCGGGCTTGCCCCGATCGAACGACGCCTTGGCCTTGCGCGCGGCTTCGCTCAACCGCTCGTCGGACGAGGGCTCGGGCGCGCGCACGAAGACCATCGGCTCACCGCGCGCGCGGCCCAAAATTTCAGCGCGCATCGCGTCGAAGCGCGGCGCCCCGGGCAGCTTGGGCTGCGCTGCGATCGCGTCCCAGCGCGCGCGGCACGCGTCGAAATCGGCGTCCTTGGGCGGCCCGGGCTCCACCGTGGAAGGCGTCGCCGCGCCTTGATCCGGCGGCGTGGCTTTGACCGCGCACCCAACGCTCGCCGCGGTGAGCGCGGCGCGCGCCGCCCACCTGATGATCGCAAAGGACTTCGATTGTGGCCCCATCGTAGGACGTTAGATGCTCGCCGGGAGGGATCGCATTCCCTCCATGTTACACGCGGTTTCCTACGGTGAACCCGCGGCATCTGGCACCCTCCCAAGCGCGCGCGGCTCGTGTATCGTACGCGGTCGACGATGCCGTCGCGATCGATCCCCCCACGGTCTCAAGGCCCCGACGACGCGGAGCCGCCGCCTCCTTCGGCGCCTCGGATCCACGCGCACGGAGAGCGGGAGCAGCTCGACTTCGTGCTCGATTTCGTGGCGTTCGTGGCGAAGCCGTCGCCGCTCTCGCTCGTCCTCGACGAGGCGCCCGCGCGCATCGCGTCGATCGTCGGCGCGCAGATCGCGTCGCTCTACTTGATCGAAGGGGAGGGCGACGAGCTCGTGCTCCGCGGCAACGTGGGCTTCCCGCTCGGCGCGCGCGGCACCGTGCGCCTCTCGATCGGCGAAGGCATCACGGGCCTCGCGGTCGAGCTGATGCGGCCCGTGTCGGTGGTCGCGGCGCCTACGCACCAGAACTATCGCGGCTTCCCCGGGCTGCCCGAGGAGCGTTATCCCGTGTTCTTGGCGGTGCCCATCTTGGGGCCGCACAAGCCCGTCGGCGCGATCGTCGTGCAGCGCGAGGGGAGCGAGGCGTTCACCGCGAGCGACATCGCGCTCCTCGTCGCGCTCACCGCGCCCATCGCGACGCGCATCCGCCTCGCGCACCTCGACGATCGCGAGCGCATCGAGAAGCGCCGCGCGGGCGGGGGCACGCGCAAGGTCACGCTGCCGGGCGTGCCCGCGGTGCCGGGCCGCGCGCTCGGCGCGATCAGCGCGCTGCGCAGGCCCGCGTCGCTGCCGCAGCGAAAGCCGGGGCCGGACGATCAAAAGCGGCTCGCGGGCGCGTTCGACGTCGCGGGCAAGGCGCTCGCTTCGCTCTCGATCCAAGCGGGGTTGATCGAGGCTTCGGACCGCGCGCCGTTCCTCTCGACGTACCTCTTGATGGTCTCGGACACGCGCCTCAAAGGTCGCGCGCTCGAGCTCATCGGCGGCGGAAAGAGCATCGCGGAGGCGCTCGGCATCGTCGCGCGCGAGGCCGCCAAGGCCGCGAACGGGATCGTCGGCGACCCCTTCATGCAAGAGCGCGCGCGCGACATCGAGGATCTGTGCGACGCGCTCGTGATGCTCGCGCAGCCCGATCCCCGCGCGGAGCTGCCGTCGAAGGCGGTCCTGCTCGGCGAGGACATCTCGGTCTTCGATCTGCTCGTCACCGCGCGCGCGCAGCCGGTGGGCATCGCGCTCACGAAGCGCGGCGGGGGCCCGCGCACGAGGGTGCTCTTGGAGCTGATGGGCGTGCCCTCGATCTTGGACGTCGAGGGCGCGTTCCGCTGGGCTGCGCCGGGCGACGTCGCGTTGCTCGACGCCGATCACGGCTTCCTGGTCATCAACCCGTCACGCGCAGAGGTCGCCTCGGTGCGCGCGGCGCGCCGCGATCACAAGCCTCTCCCCGAGGCGGACGGCGACGACGATCACTCCTCGATGTCTTGATCAGCGACCTGCGCCTTGTTGTCGTGGTGGCCGGCCTCGAGCACCTCGGCGCGATACAGGGTCTTGCCGCTGTCCGCCGTGATCTCGCCGCCGACGTCGCCCCACGCGAACGCGTTGCTCTCGATGGTCTTGAGCGTGGCCTTGTGCTTGCCGACGCGGACGCGATAGCTCGTGCGCTTGCACGCGATCGACGTGCCGCCCACGTCGAGCTTGACGTCCTCGGAGCTCACCAGCGCTTGATTCTCGTCGGCCGCGAGCGTGGTCCGCGCGAGGAGCTGCTCGTACGCCTCGATGCCCGCGGGCTTCTCGGCGCCGTTCTCCAGGCGAGCGACCTTGGTGACCTCGTTGTTCTTCGACTCATCGATCGTCACGCGGAGCGCCTCGCGCTTCTTGCCCTCTTCGGCCACGAGCTCGATGGTGATGAGCTTGCCTTTGCGCGCGACCACCTTTTGGGTGAGGAGGAGCGGAGTCTTGCGGAAGCTCCCCGAGAAGCGATAAACGACGTAGTCACCCACCTTGCGCGCGGGGGCGGCGGGGGCGATCGCGGCGGCGTCTTTATCATCGCTCGCGATGGGGGCTTTGGCCTCCTCCGCGTCCGCGGGCTTATCCTCTTTGGCCTTGGCGTCGTCGGCGCCTTTCGCCTCGATGGCAGCAGGCGAGTTGACGCGGGGAGCCTCCGGGGCGAGCGCGGCGGAGCCGCAGCCAAGGGCGAAGATCGATGCAGCGACGAGGGAGAGGAGGTGTGTCGAGCTCATGTGCCCCCCCTATCGCAGCTCGCTTGGAAGGGCCCAATTTGTGGATCGAAAAAAGATATCAGCGCTTCAGCGCGTGCGCCTCGGCCCAAGCGATCACCTTGTCGGAGGGCTTGGTGCCGGTGAAGCGGCCGAGCTCTTGAATGCCGGTCGGGCTCGTCACGTTCACCTCAGTGAGCCGCTCGCCGATGACGTCGAGCCCGACGAACACGAGGCCGTCGGCCTTGAGCCGCGGCGCCATCGCCTCGATCATCGCGCGCTCGCGCGGCGTGATCTCGACGGGCACCACGCTGCCTCCCACGTGGATGTTGGACCGGATGTCGTCGCCGCGCGGGACGCGGAGGATCGCGCCGAGCGGCTCGCCGTCGAGGAGGAGCACGCGTTTGTCGCCCACGGTCACCGCGGGCAAGAACTCCTGCACGATGGCGAGGCGGTGGCCCTCGTGGGTCAACACGTCGGCGATGCCGCGCGCGTTCTTGTCGTCGGCGCGGAGCTGGAGCACGCCCACGCCGCCCGCGCCGTCGAGCGGCTTGATCATCGCGACGCCGCCCACCTCGCGCGCGAAATCAAGGGCCGCCGCGCGATCGGACGTGACGATGGTGCGCGGCGTCCAGTCGAGGAAGTTGAGCGCGTAGAGCTTCTCGTTCGCGTCGCGCAGGCCGCGCGGATCGTTGATGAGGAGCGTCTTGTTGCGCGCGCGTTCGAGCAGCAGCGTCGCGTAGAGGTAGGCGCGATCGAAGGGCGGATCTTTGCGCATGAAGACCGCGTGAACGTCGCTCAGGTTGACGCGCGTCATCTCGCCGCGGAGCGCGATCCAAGGCTCTTGATCGAGGATCTCCACGCGGTGCACCCGCGCCCACACGTCGCCGCCCTCGATGTACAGATCGCGGAGGAGGCAGTGCAGCGACTCGTGGCCGCGCGCCTGCGCCGCTTGGATGAAGGCGAACGTCGTGTCTTTGTCGTGCGAGACGCGCGACAACGGGTCCATCACGAAGACGAAGCGCATGGGCTCCTCCAGGATCGTTTTTGTTCTCGCCGCGGTTGCGTTCGCCTCCGCAGGCCGGGCATCCTAGGCCGCGCGCTCGTGAGAACCAACACCCTCGCTCAGAATGGGCCTCTCGTCCTCGTGGCGTCGTCGATCGCGCTGCTCGCCGCGGCGTTCCCTGCGGGCTGCTCCGGGCCTGATCCCGAGGTGCCTCCGCAGCCGCCGCCCCTCGCGAGCGCGATGCCCACCGAGACAGCCTCGGCGGATCCGCCGCCCGCGCCGCCCCCCGCGCCCAAGCCGCACAAGTGGGCTGTCGCGTCCGAGAACGCGAGCGCCACGCGCGCGGCGCTCGACATCTTGGCCAAGGGCGGGAGCGCGGCGGACGCGGCGATCGCGGGCGTGCTCGCGGTCGGCGTGACCCACCCGGTGTCGAGCGGTATCGGCGGCGGCGGGTTCGCGGTCATTTGGGACGCGAAGACCAAGCAGATTACGGTGCTCGACTTCCGCGAGACGGCGCCCATCGGCGTGCGCGCGAACGATTATGTCAGGCGCGACAAGATCCCTGAGAAGAAGCGTGGGATTCTGTTCGGCGTCCCCGGCGAGATCGCGGGCCTCTCCGAGATCCACCATCGTTATGGCAAGCTCGCGTGGGCGGACGACGTAAAGCCCGCTGCCGACCTCGCCGACAGCGGGTTTCCGGTCTCGGCGCACATGGCGCGCGCGCTCAAATGGAACGAGGCGTGGCTCGTCAAGACATCTCGTTACAACTTCTTCGCGCCTTCGGGCGCGGTGGTCCCCGCCAAAGAGACGGTCAAGAACGCGAAGCTCGCGGCCACGCTCCGCCGCATCGGCGCCGAGGGCAAAGCATCGTTTTACGAGGGCGCCATCGCCGAGGACATCCTCAAGACAGCGCACGACGCGGGCAGCCGCATCACCGCCAAAGAGCTCAAGGACTATCGCCTGATCGAGCGCGCGCCGCTCCGCACGGCCTGGGAGGGGCACGACGTCTACACCATGCCTCCTCCTTCGGCCGGAGGGCTCATGATGCTCGAAGCGCTGCACATGCACAAGAAGGCCGATTTGGCGGCGCTCGGCTATGGGAGCGGCGCGTATCATCATCTCTTGGCCGAGACGTTCCGGGGCGCGGTCGCCGATCGGGTGAGGGCGATGGGCGACCCCGCGTTCGTCAAGGTGGACGTCGACGCGCTCGCGTCGCCCGCGCGGATGAAGGCGCGGCGGTCCAAAATCTCGCTCACAGCCACGATGGAGGCCGAGAAATTCCAGCTCGACGAGGCCGGCACGAGCCATCTCGTGGTGGTGGACGGCGACGGTAACATCGTGTCGATCACGAGCACCATCAACAACATGTTTGGGTCCAAGCTCGTGACCGAAGGCGGGTTTTTGCTCAACGACGAGCTCGATGACTTTACGACCCCTGCCATCGAGAAGCGGTTTGGGCTGCGCGGGCCCGGGCCAAACGCGCCTCGCGGCGGGGCGAGGCCCGTATCGAGCATGACACCCACCATCGTGCTCAAAGACGGCTCACCCATCTTGGCGTTGGGCGGCTCGGGCGGGATGCGCATCGCCACGGGGACCACCCAAGTGCTCTTGGCGCACCTCGCGTTTGGCCGCGGCGTGGCGCTCGCGGTCGCGGATCCGCGCATCGAGACGCCGCCGACCGGCGGGCTTTGGCTCGACGCGCACGCGCCCGAAGGGGAGGTCGCCGATCTCCAGAGCAGGAGTGAGGTGGTGGACACCAGCAAGCCCAACTTCAGCGCGGTTCAAGCGCTGTCGATTGGGATGAAAGACGGCGTCCGGTATTTGGAGGCCGGCGCGGATCCGCGGAAAGGCGGCGTCGCAGCGGTCGAGTAGCGAGGGTGCCTTACCGGCCGGTGCCGCGCTTGGAGCCCGCGGTGAGCGGCCGGATGCGCCTCCCGGCGACGACCTCATCCCACGACGAGGCCCAGCCGGTGTAGTGCACTTTGTACATGTTGCCGCCGCGCACCTCCAGGATCTCGCCCTTCCACCACGTGCCGTTCCACTCCACATCGACCCTGTCACCGACGCTCCATGCGGTGTTGGTGGAGGAGCTGGATTTTTGGTCGGATTTTTGATCGGAGCCGCCCATCCGGCACGCGAGCGTCGCGGCCAGGAGCAGGGCGATGATCGAGAGGCGGGAGGCGATGGCGTTCAGCTTCATGGGGACAGAATACCTCGCCTCTGCATGGTCGCGTCAAGCGGGCTCCGCCGGAGATGGCGAAGGGGGGTCCGGTCAAGAGCGCTTGGATCGCGACGAGCGCCGGTTCTGGAAGGCCAACGCGGCGATGGCGAGCCCCATGAGGCCGGCGAGATCAGGCGCAGATCCCCCTTCGGAGACGCTGCAACCGACCTTCACGTCAACGTCGTTCGAAGGGGGTTTATCGCCGCCGCCCGCCCCGCCGCCGGAGCCGCCTTGACCGGAGCCGCCCGAGCCGATGGGGCCACCGCCGCCGGAGGCGCCGGTGCCCGCGCCGCCGTCGAGCGGAGGATCGCCGCCCGCGTCGGGCTGACCCTGCGGGTCGGGAGGAGTGCTCGTGCCGCAGAGATCGGCGGTGAAGCAGTACGTCTCGCCGCCGCCGATGTCGCCGCAACAACCGCCCTGAAGCCCGGCGCAATCGGCGTTGACGGCGCAGGGCTTGGAGCAGAACGACGAAGAGTCGGTGTAAAGACAGACGTCCGATCCCAAATTGGGGTTGCAGAAGGGCAGGTTGGGATCGCCCGGATAACCGCACGCGTCACCCAGGTTGCCCGAGGGTGAATATTGCGGAGGGCCGTTGCCGCACGGCGCCGCCGAGGGCGCGAAGCTCACGTTGAGCGTGTAGGCGCCGGGGTATTCGGTGGCGCCTTTGAAGGTGTCGGCCACCACGTAATACGTGCCGCAATCGACGTCGACCGTGATGGTGGTGTCGTTCCGGGCGATGCAATCGTTGGTGTTCATCGACGTGTAAAGGTGGATGTCGATGTCGGCCGTGGCGTCGTCCATGATGGCGGCGGTGAGCTTGCCGGGCTTGGTGAGCGTCACCTTGTACACGTACTCTTTGCCCGTCTCGGCCTTGTTGGGGGCGGCGCCGCAGCCGTCGAGCACGTCGCTCGGCGATTGTGTGGTGTCGCGCGAGTCGGTGTACGGGAAGCTCGGAATGACGATGGGGTTCGCCGGCGTGCCGAGCGGATCCGACGCCGTCGTGCCCGTGATGCTCTGAAAGCGCCTCGGCAGATAACCGCTCACGTGCGACCAGCCGCCCGTCACGTTGACGTGAACGTTGTAGCCGAGCGCCTCGTAGAGCGCGGGCTCGCCGTTCGCCAACATGTGGCTGTACATCGCCACGTGATACCCAGCCTCGTTGAAGACGTCGCCCGGCAGGAGGTCGGCGACGTCGATGAGGCTCGACACCTGCGGGATGGACGAGGTCGTGTAATGGCTCGTGCCCCACGCTTGGCTCACGAAGCCGGAGCAATCGAGGCCGACGGTGCACGAGAGGATGCCGTCGTCGGGGTATGAGCCCGCGCCTTTGCCCTGCGCGATGCCTTGATCGAACTCGAAGAGCCCCATGTAACCGCCCCAGTCGTAGGGCAGACCGACGTAGTCGCCGGGCACGTACGCGCTCACGTACGCTGCGTTGCAGGACGCCGAGGTGTTGGGCGCCGTGCACGTCCAGGGGTGATAAGCGAACGCTTTGGCGCGCGCCATCACCTCGGATCGAGAGATGGCGGACGCGCTCGGCGCGAGGGTCACCACCGCGAGCGCGGCCGAGAGGGCTTGAAGGAGCTTCCGCGGTTTCATCGCGCCACCTCCCAACGAGACACCGAGAGACCGTCTTCAGAGGGGGTGATGGCGGCGAGCAAAGGGCCGCGCATGGCCACGTCGACGTGCGGCGCGTACATCCCGGGTGGTGGCAAATCGACACGGAGCTTGACGGCCCCTGAATCGGCATCTGCGCAGAGCGCCTCGCGCCCGACCACCACACGGCCGTTGTCGGTGGAGACGTGCTCGACGCGGAGGCAAACCACGGTCCCCCACGCGCCCGCGACGCGCGCCGCGGAGCCCGTGTCCGAGAGGTGATGGCGCTTTTGGACGGCGGTCTTGCCGCGCTCGTCGAGGTGGTTTGCGAACACCACCAGATCGATGCCGCCGCCGTTGCCGCTGCCGCTCGACAAGGGGTGGACCGCGGCGACGCCGCGCCCGTCCGCCAAGAACGCCGCGCCTTCCCGCTTGGAGCGGAGCACTTCAGAGAGGTCTTTGGGGGCGCGCGGGCTGCCGAGCGAGAGGGTCTCTTGGAAGGCGCTCGTGACCGTGACGTGATGAGAGCCGTCGAGGCCGAGAGCCATAATGTCGCGGAGCACGCGGGGGACGGCCACGTCGCCCCTGGGCTCGCCCGCGGCGTCATAAACAAAGGCCTTGGCGCGCAAAAGGCTCATGGCGGCGAGCGCGCCGTTCGGGCCCGCGGCGACGATCTCGGTGTCCCGCGGGACGCTCGCGACGACCCGGGCGCCGTCGGGCGTGATCTCCACGACACGATCGTTGAAGCGATCGAGCACCAAGACAGCGCCGCTCTCGGCGACGGCCATCGCGCTCGGCCCCTGCGCCTTCCGCTCGGGCTGGGCCCTTTGAAGCCCCACCTCGTTCGGGCCCGCGCCCCACCCCATCACCTTGGACCAAGCCCCCTTTGCGGAGGCCTCCCCTGAGCGCGCTTGAGGAGAGAGCGCCGGCGCCCCGCTCCCCGCCGTGGGGAGAGGATCCGCCGAGCAGCCAAGGTTGGCTACGCAAACGATCAAGGACAACGCGGCGCCCAACGACGACAGACCACGAACCAGGATGTGCATAAGACCTCGTGCGATTGGCTCTTTAGCCCATACCGAGGGTGTTGGGGAGATCTAAAATAACAAAAATAATCGAGAAATAGGCTGAAATTGCGTCAGTTTTTCGACAGGCGTCATGATGGCGCGCGCTCGCCCGCCCGATATCTTGACGCTTTGACGCGCTGCCCAAAGCATCTTCGGTGGCGGCGCCCGCGCGATATCACAAGAGCAAAGACGATAAGGCGCTTGCGGACACCACCGTTCAAACGTGCATGTCACAAATGCATGGCTCGCGTGTGTCGCGCCAATAAGCCTCTTTTTCAGCATCAACGCGCGGGCGATCCGCATGGACGCGGAGCCTCGGCCCGGTGTAGTCTCCTCGCCCCGCGCGCCCCCAGCGCCCGCCTTCTTTTTACGATGTCCCCTCCTTGGCCGGTCCCCGTCGTCGCGCTCAACCCCGTCTCCTGCGGCACCGTATTATGGAGCAGGGACGGAACGGTCTACGCGACCCTCTTGGTCAAGGCCACCTTCGGGCTCACGCCGCGGGGAACCGCGCGCCTCTTGGCGCCTGCCGAGCTCGTCACGCGCGATCAACACGAGGGCAAGACCGCGGGCGCGAGCGTGTCGCACGCCGCGGAGATCGCGCCGCTCCTGCCGCGCGCGGGCGTGATGCTCACGGGGCACGCGTACGTCGCGGAGCCGCGCCCGGCCGCCGCGGTGAGGCTCGCGGTGTTCCGCGACCGCGCGCTCGTCGACAAAACGCTCCACGTCTTCGGCGATCGCAGGCCCGAAGATCCCGGCAAACCCGCGCCGTTCCAGCGCTTGCCGCTCCGCTACGAGAGGGCCTACGGCGGCCCGCGCGTCGCCGAGAACCCCGTGGGCACGGGCGCCGAGCCGGGCTCGATGCTGCCCAACGTCATCGACCCCAAAGACCCTCGAAAACCCGCTGGATTCGGGCCCATTTCGAGCCTCTGGGCGCCTCGCAGAGATCTCCTCGCGGGCCGCGTCGCGGCTCCCCACCTCGCCTTCCTCGGCGCAGAGGGCCCGCCCGATCTCTCGCAGGGCTTCCCGTTCGGCTATTTTCAAGCCGCCCCCGCCGATCAACAGCTCGACACGATCGTCGGCGACGAGTGGCTCGTGCTCGACGGCCTGCACCCCTCGCTGCCCAGGTTGGAGACGCGGCTGCCCGGCGCGCGCGCCGTCGCGCGCGTGCGCTTCGAAGGCGGTGAAGGCCCGCGCGCGCTCACGCCCGTCGACCTCGAAGCCGACACGCTCGTCATCAACGCCGATCAACAAACCTGCTTCATCGTGTGGCGCGGGATCCTGCCGATCGGCCCCTCCCAAGAGGCCGCGCGCGCGCTCCGCGCGTACGTCGCGATCGAGGGCACGGGGATGCCGCCCTTCGCGTGGCCCGAAGAGATCACCGCAGCCGCGCCGCCCAAAGCTCCGCCGCTCAACCCTGTTTCGAACGAAGAAGAAGGCACCGCGGTCGTCGCGCTCGACAAGCTCGATCTGCGCGCGGTGATGCCGTTCCTGCAAACGGCCGAATCGCCGGGCGAGATCGCGGACGAGACGTCGACGACCCTCACCATGCTCATCGACGCGCGCGCCCCCGCGGGCGAGAGCGGCGTGCTCCCGTTCATCGTGCCGCTGCCCGTCACGCCGAACATTCCATCGCATCCGCACCATCACGATCTGTCGGCGCTGCCCTTCGTCGCGCCCCCGCTCACCACGCCTCCGCCCACCGCGCCGATCCCCGACACCCCCGCGCACCACGACGCGCCGGCGCTGCCCTTCGTCGCGCCTCCGCGCCCTGCGATCCACGAGACGTTCACGCCCTCCGCGGTCTCCGCAGGAGCGCCGATCGACGCGCAACGCGACGCAGGCCCGGGCGCGTCGCGCTTCTTCCACGCGATCGAGCGACCCGATCACGCCGGCGGACAAGACCCGTCCGCGCCCAAGCCGTACGAGCCCCCGCCCCGCAAGAGCGATGGAATCCCCATCGTCGCGAGCGGTCCGCTCGCGGTCGCGACCATCGCGTGGCAGGTGCGGCCGCCCTCGGACTCCATCACCGTCGTCGTCAAAGGCACCTTCACGATCGTGCCCGACAGCCGCGCGATCCCGCGCGACGAGCCCGAGCCGCCGATGGGCGATCTGTACGTGGACGACGATCCGAACAAAGCGCTCGTGCACGCGTCGGACTTCGCCATCCTCAAGCCCAAGGCCGACGTGCTCGCCGCGGGCAAGGCGTGGGCGCCCGGCGGATCGTCGCCCGCGATGCGCGTGAGCCTCCGCTTCGGCAAGGGCAAGAACCGCTTCGATCGATCGCTCGAGGTGCTCGGCGATCGCCGCTGGCAAAAGACCGTGATCGCGCTCGGCCCCACGGACCCCGAGCCCTTCACGTCGATGCCCATCACGTACGATCGCGCGTTCGGCGGCCCGGGCTTCGACAAAAATCCGCTCGGCGTAGGCTACAAAGCGGCCGCGGGCGAAGACGGCGCGGCGCGGCTCCCCAACATCGAGCAAAAAGGGCAGCTCATCCGATCGCCCTCGGACACGCCCGATCCCGCTGGTTTTGGGCCGATCCCCGTCACCAACAAAGAGCGGTGGGGCAAGCTCGGCACGTACGACGCGCGCTGGTTCAAGCTGCGTTGGCCTTATTTCCCCGAGGATTTCGACTACGCGTTCTTCCAGAGCGCGCCCGCGGGGCAGCGGCTCGACCACCTCGACGGCGACGAGCCCTTCGAAATCGTCGGCATGCACCCGGATCACCCTTCGATCCAAGGCGAGCTGCCCGCGCTCCGCGCGCACGCGTACGCGCAGATGACCCCCGAGGCGGGCGGCGCCTTCAAGGCGATCGCGCTCACGCTCGACACCGCGAGCTTCGACATGGAGTCGCTCACGCTGCACCTGGTGTGGCGCGGGCTCTTGGAGGTGAGCGACGAAGACGCGCCCGAGATCCGTGCGATCTTCGCGATGGCCTCGCCGATGAGCGAGCCCGCGCCATCCATCGAGGACGCGCGCGCGCGCTACCTCGCCGCGATCACGCCCGAGCCCGCGCCGCCGCTCTCGCCCGAGCCCGAGGTCGTCGCGAACGACACGGAGCCCGAGGACGAGCGCGACGCCGAGAGCGAGGCGGCCGACGCGAAGATCCGCGAGGAGCTGCGCGCCGCGGGCGTGCCCGACGACGTCCTCCACACGCCGCCTCCGCCGCCCGATGTCGGCGCCATCGCGGAGAGCCTGCGCGCGGGCGGCGCGAGCGAAGAGGACATCGCCGAGGTGATCGCCGCGGTGACCGCGAAGGACGAGCCCGAGCCCAAGGCCGATCCGATCGATCTCCGCGCGCAGGTGATCGCGATGCTCAAGAACGACGTCGCGTTCGACGAGCTCGATCTCACGGGCGCGGATCTGCGCGACCTCGATCTGTCGGGCCGATCGTTCGTACGCGCGAGCCTGCGCGGCGCGAACCTCGGCGGCGCGCGGCTCACGGGCGCGTCGCTCGCGGGCGCATCGCTCGCGGGCGCGGACATGACGGACGCGACGCTCGCCGAGTGCGATCTCACCGCGGCCGATCTCACGGGCGCCACGCTGGAGCGCGCGCACTTCGAAGGCGCGACGCTCACGCTCGCCGACATGACCGACGCGAAGGGCACGGGCGCGCGCTTCGACGGCGCCAAGGGCGAGCGCGCCGTGCTCGCGGGCGGCATGTGGGACGACGCCGTCTTCGACGGAGCACAGCTCATCGGCGCGGATCTCAGCCGCGCCTCGATCCGCCGCACGTCCTTCGAAGGCGCTTCGATCCCCGAGGTGCGCCTCTACGACGCGAAGGGCGGCGAGACGATCTTCAAAGGCGCGACGATGACCGGCGCGCGCGTCGAGCAAGCGTCGCTCCTCAAGAGCTCGTTCGAAGGCGTCTCGGCCGAGGGCGCGGTCTTCGAGAAGGCGATCCTCGACACGTCGACCTTCCATCGCGCCAAGCTCGCCGGCGCGAGCTTCTTCCGCGCGAGCTGCATGCGCGTGATCTTCGCGGGCGCAGATCTCACCGAGGGGCGGCTCCGGAGGGCCAACCTCGCGGGCGCGAGCTTCGTCGAGGCGAACCTGATGAAGGCCACGTTGGAGCGCGCGGACCTCCACCTCGCCGACCTCCGCGGCGCGAACCTGCACGCGGCGGGGCTCTGGAAGGCCACGCTCGATCACACCAAGATGGACCGCGCGATCCTCACCCAATCCACGCTCGCGAGGCGCTCGTGATCCGATCGAGGAGCGAGCTCGAAGCGCTGGTCGCCGCCGAGAGGAGCCTCGCGGGCGAGGTCTTCGAAGGCTGCGATCTCGAAGGCTTCGAGGGCAATGGGCTCGATCTGAGCGACACCGTCTGGACCAACGTCCGCGCGCGCGGCCTCGCGATCAAAGGATCGATCTGGTCCCGCGCGCGCTTCGACGGCGTCGATTTGCGCGACGCGAACCTCTCGGGCTCCGCCGCGTTCGACCTCGACGCGTCGAGCGCGGGCGGTCGCGCGGCCTCGGATTTCACGGGCGCGCGCTTCGACGATGCGGTCCTCACGGGGGCGCGCTTCGACGGCTCGATCGTGAACGGCGCGCACTTCACGGGCGCCGCCGCGGGCAAGGCGTCCTTCGAAGGGGCCAAGGCGCGCGGAGCGACCTTCGGGGGGACGATGCTCATGGGCGCGAGCTTCCGCGGCGCCGACCTCACCTCGGCCACGTTCGACGACGCGACCGTGAACGGCGCGAGCTTCGCGGGATCGTGCCTGCGCGAAGCCTCGCTGCACGAGGTGGATCTCTCGGAGTGCGATCTCGACGGCGCCGATCTCACGTCCTCCGATCTCACGCGCGCGACCGCGCCCATGCTCGATCTGCGCAAGCACGGCGTGCCGCGCGACATCACCGAGGCCGAGCTCGTGGGCCTTCAAGCGGGCGGGCTCGATCTGCGCGATCTGTCGGCAAAAGAAGCCCGGATCGAGGGCGCCGGCTTCGAGGGCGCGACGATGACCGGCGTGGATCTGTCGGGCGCGGCCCTCCGCGGCGCGCGCTTCGCAGGGGCCAAGATCGATCGCGCGGATCTCTCGGGCGCGGATCTCTCGCTCGCCGATCTGTCGCTCGCGACGTTCGCGTCGGCCGATCTGCGCGGCGCGGATCTCTCGGGCGCTGAGCTCAAAGGCGCGGACTTTACCGAGGCCAAGCTCGACGGCGCGACCTTCCGCGACGCGCGCGTCGACGGCACGGTGTTCGACGCGCGCGGGATGCGCAGCGCGGATCTCTCGGGCCTCTCGTTCCAAGGCGCGCGCTTCGACGGCTTCGATCTCCGGGGCGCGGTGCTCGAAGGCGCGGATCTCTCGGGCGCGTCCTTCGTGGGCGCCAAGCTCGACGGCGCGCGGCTCTCGCGCGCGTCGCTCGTCAAAGCCGATTTCTCGGGCGCGTCGCTCGCCGGCGCCGAGATCGAGGAGGCCGACATGTCGGAGGCCAAGCTCGCGGGGCTCGATCTGCGCGCGGCCAAGATCCACAGGAGCAAGCTCTCGGGCGCGGATCTCCGCGGCGTGAAGATCGAGAAGCAGAACCTGCCGGACCTCGATCTGACGCACGCCAAGATCACCGGCGCGTCGATCGTCCTCACGCTGCTCGACGGCGCGCGCGCCTCGCGCGTCGACTTCACCGGCTGCGATCTGCGCGACTCGACGCTCGCCAAGGCCGACCTCGCGGGCGCGATCCTCGCGGGCGTGCGCGCCAAGCAGGCGAGCTTCGCGGGCGCGATCCTCAAGGGCGCGAAGATGCAGCGGATGATCGCGCCGTCGTGCGATCTCGCGGGCGCCGACCTCGACGGCGCCGATCTGCGCGAGGCCGTCTTCACCGACTCGTCGTTCGCGGGCGCCACGGCGCGCAAGGCCGACGCCGATCGCGCGAAGCTCTCGCGGTGCCGCTTTCCCAAGGCGGATCTGCGCGGCGCGACGTTCCGCGGCGCGGCGCTCTCGTTCACCAACCTGTCGCACGCGCGGATCGATCTCTGCGACTTCGAGGACGCGGATCTCGAACAAGCGAACATGCACCGCGTGACCAAAGACGGCGCGTCGTTCCGGGGCGCGAGCCTCCGCGACATCTCCGAGACAGACCCCGATCTCGCGCACGCAGAAGGCTTTACGCCGAAGGGATGACCACCATGATCGAGGAGGGCGTGTGAGCACCAGAGCAAGAGCGACCGAGCGGCGAACGTCCCACGCGCCGGTCGACGTGGGTCGCGACTCCGCATCCGCGGGTCGCTCAATCACGGGTGCGGCCACGATCGTGGCCGTCGAGGGCGATGGATCGCGCGTGATCGTGCGCGTCGGCGCGAGCCTCAACGACGCGCGCACGCGGCCCTTGCCCGCGAGGCTCGCGCAGATCGCGGGCTACCGCGCGACCGAGGGCGATCGCGTGGTGGTCGCGGGCGACGAGGGCGACCTCTACGTCGTCGCGGTGATCCACGCGGCCGAGCCCCCGGCGCTCGCGCTCGGCGACGGCGCCACGGCCATGGTCCGCGACGGCGCGCTGGAGGTCCGCGATCCCGAGGGGCGCCTCCTCGTGCGGTATCGCGACGGCGCCGCCGAGATCGCCGCTCCTTCGCGCGATCTGCGCCTCGTCGCGCCGAACGGCCGCGTGGTGATCGACGCTGGGATGGACGTGGCGATCGAGGCCCAGCGCGACGTCACCCACCGCGCGGGCCGCAAGCTCGACTTGACCGCGGGCGCAAGTGACACGCCCCCCGCCGTGCGGATCGAGCCGAAGGGCGTGAACGTAAAGACCCCTCGCCTCGCGGCCGAGATCCGCGAGGGCAGGCTCGCCGCGGGCAAACTGCAGGTCTTCGCGCGGAGCATCGCGAGCACCGCGGAGCGCGTGGCGCAAAACGTGGCTCGTTATGACGTCACCGCGGGCGAGATCGTCGAGAAGGCCAAGACCACGTTGCGCGAAGTGGCCGAGATGGCCGAGGCCCGACTCGGTCGCTCCCGAACCACGGTGAGCGACACCTTCACCCTTCATTCGCGCCGTTCCACGCTCGTCTCCGAGGAGGAGACGAGCGTCGATGGCAGCAAGATTTTGCTCGGTTAACCCCTCTTTGCAAAGGCCCATGGAGCGACGATGACCGCGATCTTCCCCGCAGCGACCAAAGAGGGTGGCACCGCGCTCGCCACACCGGACGTGTGCCACATCCCGGCGCCGCCGCCCCCGGCGGGGCCCGGCGGCATCCCCACCCCCTTCCCCAACACCGGGATGCTCAATTCGACCGACAAGGTCACGAGCAAGGTGCTCATCCGCAACAAGGGGGTTTGCGTCGAGGACAGCGAGATGCCGAGCAGCCACGGCGACGAGCCGGGCGTCTCCAACCTGCCTACGCCCAAGGGCCTCACGTCCCAAAAGAACATGGGCAAGGTGGTCTTCAAACAACATAGCAGCAAGGTCAAGGCCGAGGGCAAAGGCATGGTCCATCACACCGTGATGACGGCCCACAACGGTGATGGAAACGCCAACATGCCCGCCGGCGCGCACCTCGCCCCGTCGCAGTCCAAAGTGATCATCAGCAGTTAGGAGCATAGCCGCCATGACGGACATTCGAAAGGTCAACCTCGAATTCGTGTCGGGCGCGCTGCCCGACGCCGACATCGAGCTTCGGAGCGTGGTTGGGCGCGAGCGCATCTCACGCCTCTTCGAGTTCGATTTGGTCCTCGCCAAGGGCGACGGGCCCTTCACCGACGGGGAGCTCGATCAGCTCCTCAAAGCGCGCTGCGCCATCGCGTTCGGCCCCGGCGAGGGCGACGTGGTTCATGGCATCTTGGCGCACGTCGAGCTGCTCGACGGCACGCGCACGGCCGCCGCCCGCTACGGCGCGCGCCTCGTGCCCGCGCAATGGCTGCTCACGTTGGCGCGCTCCAACCGCATCTTCCCGGACATGACCGTGCCCCAGATGGTCGAGCAGATCTTGACCGACTATGGCTTCGCGCGCGGCCAAGACTTCGACATCATGGTCTCGGGCGGGACCAAGCGCGAATACGTGGTGCAATACGAAGAGACCGATTGGGACTTCATCCAACGCTGGCTCGACTACGAGGGTTACTTCTATTGGTTCGAGCACCACGAGCAGGGCGACAAGCTCATCATCGCCGACAACAACGACGACACGAGCCCTATCAAGGGCGACACGACCATCAGCTACCGGGAGCGCAACAACCTCTCGGCGGGCGACACGGCCACGGTGTGGTCGTGGAACATGCGCCAAAAGCGCATCGCCGCGCGCGTCGCCGTGCTCGACTACAACTATCGGACCCCGCACATCCCGCTCGTGGCCAAGCACGACGCCGACGTGGAGCACGGCTTTGGCAGCGTGTTCTCGTACGGTGAGAACTTCAAGGACCTCGGGGGCGCTGCCGCGATCGCGCAGCTCCGCGCCGAGCGCGTGGCGTGCGAGCGGAAGCTCCATTTCGGCGAGACGGACTGCTCGCGCTTCCGCGTGGGTCACCGCTTCGAGCTGGAGAATCACCACATCCCCTCGCAAGACGGCGAATATCTGCTCACCGCGGTCGAGCACCGGGCGGGCTTCGACGGCGGCAACAACCTCGGTTACATGGCTAAGTTCGAGTGCGTGCCCAAGGGCATTCCCTTCAGGCCCGATCGCGAGACGCCTTGGCCTCGTATCCACGGCGTGCTGCACGCCCACATCGACGCGGACACCGCGGGGGATTACGCGCAGATCGACGAGCTCGGCCGCTACAAGGTCAAGATGCCGTTTGACGTGAGCGGCCGCAAAGGCACCAAGTCTTCGCATTGGATTCGGCTCGCCGAGCCCTACGCGGGGGCGCGCTACGGCAGCCATCACCCGCTCCACAAAGGCACCGAGGTGCTCGTCGCGCACATCGACGGCAACCCCGATCGCCCGGTGATCGTCGCCTCGGTCCCCAACGCTCACACGGTGAGCCCGGTGACCAAGGCCAACGCTACGCAGTCCGTCACGCAGACCGCCTCGGGCATGCGGCTCGAGTGGGAAGACCTCCAGAGTTAGGTGAGGTAACGCCATGTCCAACAAGACCCTTGCCCAACGTGTCTCGCAGCTGGAGAGCCTCCGGGCCGTCGACCCCAACCTCACGGCCAACGTCGAGACCGACGCGCCCAACGTGCCTCCGGCCAACCCCACGAGCGGCCCTCATCGCATCACGTTCGTGGTGCCGAACCCGGACGAGTCGGTCCTCAGCGTCGGTCAAGCGTGCTCGACGCGCATCAACGATCCTGGCATCACCGGCCGGACCAAGACGCATGTCCACCTCCACACCACGGACAAAGACACGAAGACGATGCTCGCGCTCGGCGTCGGCACGCACGAAGGGTGGAAGGGGCACGACGCGAACAACCTCGCGGTCAACAAAGGCTTCATGGTCGTGACCGAGGCCAACACCTGGATCGACGCCCAATCCCAGCTCTATCTCATCTCGCGGGATCACGACACGACGATCCGGGCCGCCGGCGATCACAAGCGCGTCATGATCCAGGCCGACAAGGGCGAGGTCGACGTCGTCGCCCACAAGAAGATCCAGGAATCCGCGCCGATCATCGCGCTCATGGCCCCTGCCACGGTCGAGCCCAACCTCAAGGTGAACTACACCAATCCGTGGACGGGCGACGTGGCCAAAGCGTCGAGCGGGAAGATCACCAAATATGTCATGACGATCGTGGGCGCCATCTTCTCCGCGCACGACCTCGGCCGCGCCGCCAAGAAGACCTATAAGAAATCCAAGAAGGCCGACACGACCGCGAAGAAGGTCGAGGTCTTCGAGGACGTGGCCAAGTGGGTCGCGGACGCCGCCAAGTTCGCGATCACCGCGCAAAAGATCTGGAAGGGGCCTGACGCGCCCACCGAGCCTGGCACCGTGAAGCTCGGCGCGGACATGGACATCAGCGGCCTCGCCGGCCGCGATATCTCGCTCTTCGGCGTGCGTGATTTCAGCGCCGGCGGCGCGGTGTGGGCCGGCGTGAGCGCCGGTGTGGGCGCGAGCTTCAAGGCCACCTTGTTCGCGGGCGTCGGCGGCATGTACACGTCGCTCAAGGGATATCGCAAGGTGGAGATGGCCTCGGACTACGGCAAGGCCATCCTCAAGGCCTCCAAGGTCGCGCAAGTGATCTCCGAGGAGAGCGACGTGGAGATCAACGCGGACGCGGACGTCGGCGTCACCGCGACCAACGGCGCGGTCTACAGCGCGGCCAAGACCAAGATGCATTTGGTCGTGGACGGCGGCACGGGCATCTTGTGTGAGCCCACGAAGCTCTTTTTGGGCATGCTCACGGGCGCGTCCAAGGCCAAAGAGGCGAAGCCGGACTCGAACTCCGGCATGTCGATGACGCCCGACGACATCACTTGTTACAAGGGCCAATCGGGCTTCGCGCTGCGCAACAACAAGGTCACGCTGCTCACGAACGGCAGGGCGGGTGAGCTCATCATCGACGGCTCTCAGATCAAGGTCGAGGGCTCGCGCATCTGCCTGGGATAAAGCCTCCTGCTCCTCTCGCCCCGCCGCATCCCCGCGACGATACGCGAAGAGGGAGCGCTCGAGCTGCGCCACCTCGATGCGGCGCAACGACCCCGTTCGTGCTCTCTCACTCCGCCCTTCAGCGATGACCCCGGGCGCCTGGTCGGATCGTGGTGCGCCTGGCCTCGGGCCGGGTTGACTGTGAACGTGGGGTTACCGTGTGCCGTACCGCCTGGTTCACCCACGACCAAACCCCAAGAGGATCGGAGAACGGCCGGTTGGCATACGACGTGATAGCGTTGATCGGGCTCTGATCTTTTTGGAGGCGCGATGGCTTTGCATATCCCTTGGAAATGGTTCGGCGCTGCCGTGGCCGCCGCTCTGCTCGGGGCCTACGTGGCGGGCTGCAGCGACGATCCCCAGCTCATCTGCGACGACGAAGGCAACTGTCAGCTCTGCGACGGTTATGGCTGTCAGCCCGCCAACCCGGCGACGGGCGGCGGCGGACCAGGCGGCGGCAGCAGCACGAGCAGCAGCTCGAGCGGCACCACGCAGTGCGATCCGCAGACCACCGCGTGCCCCTGCGCGACGACCGCCGAGTGCCCGTCGGGCACCCAGTGCATCCAAGGCCTCTGCATCGACGGCTGCGATTTCTCCTACGAGTGCGGCCCGGGCAAGGTCTGCGTCGACGGCGCGTGCGCCGAGGGGTGCGACGCGACTTCGCCCTGTTCCATCGGCTACAAGTGCGTCAACGGCGCGTGCCTGCCCGACCCGCTGAACCCCGAGTGCTCGCCTCAAAACCCGTGTCCCAGCGGCCAAATCTGCTCGGGAGGCTTCTGCACGACGGGCTGCACCACCACGGCCGACTGCGCGCCGGACGAGATCTGCGACGGCGCCAATCACGTGTGCATCCCCGATCCGTCGCCCAACCCGGTGTGCGGCGGCAATTTGATGTGCCCCGGCGTCGGCCAAGTCTGCCTGGACGACGGCTTCTGCCACTACACCTGCGCCGACGTGAACCAGTGCAAGCTCATCGACAACCGCTTCGTCGCCTGCGATCAGGGCGTCTGCAAGACGGCCGAAGAGGTCGACCCCGAGTGCACCATCGACAACCCTTGCCCGCCGGGCAAGAGCTGCGTCTCCAACAAGTGCCTGTGACAGCACGTTGACCGCACGCGCGCGGGCGGTTAATCCCCTCCGCATGGCCGCGCGAACCCCGTCCTTCCTCCGCCCGCTCCTCCTCGCCGCCGCGATCGCAGGCATCGCGGGGGCAGGGGCGCGCCCAGCGTCCGCCGAGGCCGGCAAGGTCGCGGTCGTCGACGTGCAGCGCGCCGTGATGCAGACCGAGGACGGCATCCGCGCGCAGGGCACGCTCAAGAAGCTCTTCGATCGCCGCCAACAAGAGCTCGACGCGAAGCAGGTCGAGCTCGCCAAGGCCCGCGAGGACATCGAGCGCCAAGCGCGCGTGCTCTCTCGCGAGTCCCTCCAGCGCCGCATGGAGGACTGGCAGAAGCGGATGATCGACTTGCAGACGAACTTCGTCGAGTACAACAAAGAGCTTCAAAAACGGCAGGGCGAGCTCACCGGGCCCATCATCAAGAAGGTGTTCGCGGTCATCGCGCGGCTCGCCAAGAAGAACGGCTACGAGCTGGTCGTCGACAAGCAAGCCGTGCCCTACGTCCGCCCCGATCTCGAGCTCACCGACCAGGTCGTGCAGCTCTACAACACCGGCGACGCGGGCGACGCGCCCGAAGAAAAGAAGGAAGAGAAGAAGGACAAGTAGCGCGTGAGCGTGCCGCTCCCTTCATCGCCCCCGCTCGCCGATCTCGCGGCGCGCTTCGGCGGTGAGCCCGACGACGGCGCTTCGATCGTGTCCGCCGTCGCGCCCATCGAACGCGCGAGCGAAGGCGATCTCGCGCCGCTCCTCTCGCGCCGTTACCTCGCGATCGCAGCCGAATCCAAGGCTATTCTGCTGGTCGACGCGGCCATCGCGCCCTTCGTCGAGCGAGGCCGGCGGTGGGTCCACCCGCGCGCCGGGCTCGCCCTCGCCGAGCTGCTCGCGAGCGTCGCGCCGCAGCCTCCGCCCGACGCGCGCGCGTCCGCGCACGTCGATCCGCTCGCGGACGTCGACCCGACCGCGATCGTCGGACAAGGCGCTGTGATCCTCGCGGGTGCGGTGATCGGGCCTCTCTCACGCATCGAGCCCAACGCGGTGATCTACGGCGGGAGCCGCGTCGGCGCGCGCGTGCTCGTCGGCGCGGGCGCGGTGATCGGGCGGCCCGGGTTCGGATGGGTCGCGTCCGCGTCGGGCGCGCCTATGCGCGTGCCGCAGCTCGGCGGCGTGATCATCCAGGACGACGCCGAGGTCGGCCCGCTCGCGACCGTGGACGCGGGCACGCTCGGGCCCACCGTGATCGGCCGCGGCGCCAAGCTCGACGCGCACGTCCACGTGGGCCACAACGCGAGCGTGGGCGCGTGGTCGATCGTCGCCGCGCAGAGCGGCTTCGCCGGATCGGTCAAGCTCGGTGAAGGGTGCAGGGTCGGCGGACAAGCCGGCTTCGCCGATCACGTGAGCATCGGCGACGGCGCGCAGATCGCCGCGCAATCGGGCGTCATTGGAGATGTTGAGGCCGGCGCCGTGGTCGCGGGTTATCCTGCCGTGGGGCGCGCGCGGTGGCTCCGCGCGTACGCCCGGCTCTACGATCGAGCCTCTGCGAAGCGCCGCAGAGGCGACAAGGAATGATGCCGCGTGCCCTCGAACGATCGACCCCCTGTCACGCTCGACATCCAGCAAATTTTGTCGATCCTCCCGCACCGCTTCCCGTTGGTGATGGTCGATCGCGTGACCGAGATCATCGCGGGCAAGAGCATCCGCGGCCACAAGTGCGTGACGTTCAATGAGCCTTGGTTTCAAGGCCATTTCCCGCAGCGGCCCATCATGCCCGGCGTGCTCATCTTGGAGTGCCTCGCGCAGATCGGCGGCATCTTGGCGTACGCGTCCGAGCCCTTCGATCCGGGGAGCAACCTGATGTTCTTCCTCGGCATCGACAAAGCCAAGTTCCGGCGCACCGTCTCGCCGGGCGATCGCCTCGATCTCCACGTCGAGGTGATCCATCACCGATCCAACGTGTGGAAGCTCCGCGGCGAAGCGAGCGTCGACGGCACGCTCTCGGCCGAGGGCGAGCTCCTCGCCTCCATCGTCGATCGCAAGCCGTGATCGTCGTCCATGCGGCCGCGATCGTCGCCCCCGACGCGGAGCTCGACGAAGGCGTGACCGTGGGCGCGTTCGCGATCGTCGAGCCCGGCGCGCGCGTGGGCAAAGACACGGTGATCGACGCGCACGCGATGGTGCGATCGGGCAGCGCGATCGGTGAGGCTTGCCGCGTCCACCCGTTCGCCGTGATCGGCGGAGACCCGCAAGATCGCACGTACGCGGGCGAAGATACGCGCGTCGTGATCGGCCATCGGAACACGTTCCGCGAGCACGTCACCGTGCACCGCGGATCGATCAAAGGCGGGGGCGTCACCACGATCGGCGACGACTCGCTGTTCATGGTGGGCACGCACGTGGCGCACGACTGCGCGCTCGGGAGCCGTTTGGAGCTTGCGAACGGCACCTTGCTCGCGGGCCACGTCACGCTCGGCGACGGCGTCGTGACCGGCGGCGGCGTGGCCATCGCGCCGTTCGTGCGCGTGGGTCAACGCGCGTTCCTCGCGGGCGGCGCGATGGTCGAGCGCGACGTGCCGCCGTTCGTGATCGCCTCCGGCGACCGCGCCCGCGTGCGCGCGTTGAACCGGGTCGGCCTCGCGCGGGCCGGCGTGGGCGAGGCCTCGGCGCGCGCGCTCGGCGAGGCGTTCCGCGCGATCTTCCGCAGCGGAGCCCCGCGCGCGGCGGCGGCTTCCGCGCTCGCGTCGCACGATGATCCGCTCGTGCGCGAGCTCGCCGCGTTCGTCCTCGCGATGTCCTAGCTGTCTACGCTAAAGTGCGGGGCCATGAGCTCCCCTGCCAAGCAAAAGACCCTCGTCTCGGAGGCGCCCGTCAAGCCCGCAAAGACGCGCGCCGAGCAGGAGGCGGGCGGGTCGCGCACGCGCGCCGGCGAGACGCTGTTCGCGCCCGAGCCCAAGGCCGTGACGCGCGCGCGCTGCCTGCTCGTGACGAACCTCGTGAGCGAGCTGCACCTCTCGCTCAAGGACCGCCGCTGCGAGGTGTTCCCGTCGATCATGCGCGTGAAGGTGCCTCGCGCGAAGGCGCCGCTCACGCCCGATGTCTCGGTCGTCTACGGCCGATCCGAGTTCGAGGAGGACGGAGGCGGCGACGTGCTGTTGAACCCGCTCGTCGTGGTCGAGGTGTTGCCCGAGGCGCGCGAGGACGAAGGGATCGGCCGTAAATTCAAGGCCTACCGGCAGCTCGCGTCGCTCCGCGAGTACCTCGTCGTGGCCGAGGACGAGGTCTTCGTCGAGCACTGGGTCCGCCAGAAAGACAGCCGCTGGGTGCTCGCGGACAAGCGCGCGGGCGACACCATCGAGCTCGTCTCGCTCACGTGCTCGATCGGCGTCGACGAGGTCTACAAGGGCGTCTTCGAGCTCGACGACGCGGGCGTGCCCACCCCGCATCCGCGCAACGCTTCGTAAATAAAATACCCTCGGGGAGCGCCCTCGATCTACCCTCGCGGCGATCATGCGAAGCCGCGCCCTTGCCTCCCTCGCCGCGATCTCCCTCGCGATCGCGACCGCAACGACGTCTGCCCACGCCGACCCTGTCCCCTCGCTCGATCTGCGCGGCTATCGCGCGCCCATCACGCCCGGCTCGGGCGTGTACATCGAGCCTGCGGGCTCGCCCGGGACCGGCGAGTGGAACGCGGGCCTCCAGATGTCGTATGCGTATCGGCCCATCACCCTTCGCGACTCCTCCAAAGGCAACGTCGCGTTCGAGGTGCTGCGTCATCAGCTCATGGGGGATTTCATCGCCGGGGTGGGGCTCTTCAATCGCCTCTTGATCGGCGTCGATCTGCCGTTCGTGCTCTATCAAACGGGCGCGGAGCCGAGCGCCGCGGCGACGCGCGCCCTCGGCGATTACGTGACTCCGGGCCACGCGCTCGGCGATTTGGGCTTTGTCCTCAAAGCCACCGTCGTCAAGCCCACGCGCGGCAAAGACGGCGGCTTCGCGCTCGCCTTGCACGAGCGCTTCACCGTGCCGACGGGCGATGAGTCGTCGTTCGTGGGCGAGGGCTCGATCTCCAGCGAGACGCGCGTGCTCGCCGAGTACCAGTGGGCCCCTGTCTCGCTGCACGGCGTGCTCGGCGCCAAATTCCGCGCGTCGGTCGAGAGCTTCGCGTGCGCGGATCTGCCCGAGTCGCAGTGCACGAGCCGCTTTGGTCACGAGATGCCGTTTGCGCTCGGTGTGGCCTTTAGGCCCAAAGGGGTTGGCCTCGACCCCAAAGGCCATTGGACCTTCTTCCTGGAGAGCTATGGCCACCTGCCCATGGGCCCGCTCGCACCGTTCAACAAGAGCTCTCCGACGACGTCGCTCCGACTCGACCTGTCGGCGCGTTATGCGATCGGCGACGTGTCATTGCTCGCGGGCGTCGAGACAGGGCTCCTCCGCGGCGTGGGCGACGCGCCGGTCCGCGTGATGTTCTCGGTGGGCTGGGCGCCGCGCGTCCACGACGAGGACGGCGACGGCATCCTCGACGACAAAGACAAGTGCCCCAACGACCCCGAGGACAAAGACGG
>CAYTJL010000038.1:14576-22582 GCA_964437785.1 uncultured Polyangiaceae bacterium | reverse complement strand
CCGAGGACAAAGACGGCTTCGAGGACGACGACGGCTGCCCCGACCCGGACAACGATCGCGACGGCATCCTCGATAAAGACGACGCGTGTCCGATGGTGAAGGGCATCGCGTCCTCCAACCCCAAAGAGAACGGCTGCCCCGATCTCGACCCCGATAAAGACACCTTCGTCGGCGACGACGACAAGTGCCCGGACAAGGCCGAGAACTTCAACGGCGTCGAGGACGGCGACGGCTGCCCCGAGGAGAAGCCCAAAGGCACGCCGCTCGTCGTCCTGCGCGAGAAGGGGCCCCAGACCCCTGAGCTCAGCGTCGGCAAGGCGATTAAATTCACCGCGCAGAACGAGGTCGAGACGGACTCGCTGCCCATCCTTCGCGCCGTCGCCGCGGAGCTGCTCAAGCAGCCCAAGCTCCACGTGATGGTGGGCGTCCGTCCGTCCCCCAAAGGCGGCACGGTCGAGGCCGAGGCGCGCGCCGCGGCCATCGTGTCCGCGATCCGGCGGTTCGCTCGCCGCGACGGCGCGGCGGTCACCGCGGATTGGTCCGCGGTCAAGGGCGCGCCCCGCGCGGCTGAATTCGGGATCGGCATCCTTCTCACCACGAGCGAGGTCTCGAAGACCGCCGGCGACAAGCCCCAAGACAAGCCGGGGCTCAAGGTCGCGGCGCCGCCCGCCGCTCCGCCGGCGCCCAAACCTGCCCCGAAGCCCGCGCCCAAAAAGCCCTGAAGCCTTCTCCGCCACGCTCTGAGCATGGAGCGAGGCCGAGAACGGTGCGTGCAGAGCTGCACCCGCTTTCACCAAAACTTTCACTCTTGCAAGCTGAGCGGGGGTCCTTTGGGGTTAACCCACGGCGGGCCTACGTGCGCTCGCCGTCGCGGCGGCTTCTCACGTTTGCGCGTCGCCATTGCAACATCGAAACCCTTGTTTTCTCGAAGAAAAATGAATCTTGTCCCTGGACAAGCCAGGGTTCGTGTCCTATGTTCCACCTTGCTCGATGGTTCGTTGCCCCGTGTGCGGCGGAGGCGTCTCAAACGTGTTCTGGTGTCACGCCGCTGTTTCGGGTCTCAACGTGTAGAGCCTAAAAGGCCCGAGCGCGGCGTGCAGAGGTGCTCCGTCGTGACTCATCGCTTTTCGTCCTTCCCTGCCAACGAATCTGAATCAGGTCCTTCTTCGCAGATCCCTGTCTCTGGAGTCGTCACCGCATCTCTGTTTCGCGGCGCGGGCGGCGCGGGCCACCTCATCCAAGACGGCTCGGTCGAGGTCGTCTTTCCCGACATGCGGTTTGGCCGCGGGACGATTACGCGGCTCAGCCCGGAGGACTCGTGGTTCAACCCGGTGGGCCGCTTTCAGGTCCCCATGGACCGGCCGGTCCGCGTCGAGCTGGTTAGGAACGGCACCAGCGTAGGCCGCTTCCGCGCCAAGGTCGTGCCGGTGAGCCGCCGCAACGGCCCGCTCGGCCTCCGCGTCGTCGAGATGCCCATCGAGGTCGCGCGCCGCGTGATCGCGATGTTGACCGAGCTCGTGCGGACGGGCGTGGCCGAGCCCGTGCGCGAGTCGGATCCGATTCAAGAGGAGGTCACGGACGAGACCCGTATTCGCGCCATGATGGGCGCGCTCGCGACCGTGGGGAACCGCGGCGTGGTCCGATCCACCAAGCAGCGCATTCAGCTCATCAAGGTGGACGCGACCAAGTCCGAGCTGTGGTGGGGCGGCGCGGGCGAAGCGAGCTTCGCTTCGAGCACGTTCGAGATCGACGTCATCGGTTACAACTCCGTTTATCGCCTCACGCTCCCGGGCGCCGAGGTCCGTGACGGCGCCCTCATTACGGGCATGCCCACGTGCGTGCGCCGCGTGCGTCACCGCTGGTTCCGCCGCGGCTCGGTCGAGTCCAACCTCACGATTCACTATCAGCACCCGCTCTGGGACATGCCCCCGGTCAAGCGCGAGGTCCGCGACATCTCGTTCGGCGGCCTCTGCTTCGCCACGTCCCCTGAGGACGATTTGGCGTTCCCCGGCCTGGTTTTGCCCGAGCTCACCGTCACCACGCAAGAGGGCGAGATCATCAAGCTGTGTGGCCAAGTCAGGTCCATCGCGCCTGGCCGCCAAGAGGGCGACAAAGACCTCTCTGGCATGACGGTGACGCCCTGCTCGCCCGACGACGAGATCAAGTGGATGAAGCTCGTCACGAGCATCCTTTATCCGCGCACCCGCACGAGCGAAGAGATGACCGAGCCGCTCTGGTCGCTCTTCGAGGCCGCGGGGTACATGAGCCTCGCCGGCAAGACGCCCGAGGACTTCGCCGAGCTCAAGCGTGGTTTCTTGGAGGTCGGTCGCAAGGCGGCGCGCGCGCCTCACCTCATCTGCCAAGCGGTGTGGCCGTCGAGCCGTGGAATCGAGGCGTCGGTCTCGTTCTGCAAGCCTTATCAACATGCGTGGATGGGTCACCAGCTCGCGAAGCGCCCCGGCCGCCTCCCCGACGACGCGCCCGAGCCCGGTCAGATCTTGGAGGACATCTATCTCCGCGCCTTCGAGCACCCGCAGGCGGACCCGGAGTTCCGCTGGATGGTCGGTTACATCGAGCCCTCGGTCTCGTGGATGATCCGCGCGCACCTCGAATTCGCCAAGCGTTATGAGAAGCTCGGCGAGGCGCTCGTCAAGCCCATGACCATGTTCTCGGTCTCGTGTGATGAGGACTCCGCCGTCACGTCGAGCGACATCACGGTCGGCCGCGCCACGGCCGCGGACAAATCGCTCCTCGGCGTGGCCATCAGCGCGACGCAGCCCCTCGCGTACCGCGAGTCGCACGATCTCGTGGCTGATCGTTTGGACCTCGATGAGGCGTCATGGGCGTGGAAGACCTCGGAGCTCCAGCGCAGCCGGACCATCCTCATCGCGCGCCGCCGCGGCCAACCCATCGCGGCGATGGTGGCTGAGGTGGGCGAGCTCGGCACCAACCTCTTTTGCCTGCTCGACTCGGCGCGCGTCTTCCCGCTCGCGCCCGGCGGCGAGGCCGCGTATCCCATGCTGCTCCAAGCGGCGCGCGCGTGGTACCGCGACATGGGCCGCAAATCGTTCCTGTTCCTGCGCGACGACGACGACGCGAGCTACGAAGAGAGCGGCAAGCTCCATCACGTGTCGCCGGCGGCGCTCTGGATCATCTCGTCCGCAATCCTGCCCGAGTTCTTGGAGCACGTCTGTCAGCTCACCGGCCGTCGCCGGCTCGTCGCCTGATAGGCAGTGCCACCTCTCTCTCAACCCTCCGTCGTTTTCCATCCTCTGTCGTATGACTACCACCCTTGTTTCGAACAGCGCTGATCTCCTCTCCTCTCTCGACGCCCTCATCGCCGGCACCGTAGCCGCCGTCACCGAAGATCCGGTGCTCGGCAAGGTCTTCTCGGGCGCCGCGTCGCGCGATCTGTACCTCGAATATCTGGTGCAGACCTATCATTACGTGCTCGAGACGACTCCGCTGCTCCGCGCCGGCGCGCGCGCGCTCGCAGGCGCAAAGGACCCTCTGCACGTGGCGCTTCATGAGCGCTTCGCCGAGCACGAGCGCGAAGAGACGGGGCACGAGCAGTGGATTTTGGACGACATCGCCGGGCTCGGCGCCGACGTCGAGGCCGCGAAGAAGGCGGATCCGTCGCCGTCGGTCAAGGCGTACGTGGCGATGGTGCGCGCGGTGGGCGCGTCGCGCACGCCCGTTGGGCTCTTTGGGGTCGCGTACCTGCTCGAAGGCGTGTCCGAGAAGCTCGGCTCTTCGTCGGCCAAGAACCTCCGCGAGAGGTCGGGTATCCCCAACATCGAGAAGGCTTTGAGCTTCCTCGACTCGCACGGCTCGGCCGACGTCGGCCACATGGAAGAGGCGCGCGCCACGCTGCGAAAGATCTCGGACCCGCGTGAGCTCACCGCCATCCTGTGGTGCGCGCAGTCGACGTCGTTTTATTACCGCGAGCTGCTCGGCCGTTAAGGCTCCTTCCGCGCGCGCCGCGTCCTGATCTCACCCATCCCCGATGAGCGGCACGGTGCGCGTCACCTTGATCGCATAACCTGCAACACCGGCGCCTTTGCGCACCGCGAACGACGTGGTGTGCCGCTCGGTGAGCGCGAGCTGCCCGAACTGCCATGCTCCCGGATCGTCCGGGAGCCTTGGATCAAAGGCGATCGTGATCGACTCGGCCCCTCCGATCGAGAACGAGAAGTGATCGAGCGGGATGGCGAGGCCCTTGCCGCACGCCTTGATGTACGCCTCTTTGAGCGTCCAATAATCGAAGAACCGATCGCGCTGCCGCTCCTCGGGCAGCGCGCGGAGCGCCGTGACCTCGTCGGGCGAGAAGAAGCGATCGGCGATGCCCACGGTCTCGCCGCGCCGGCTGCGATCTTCGACGTCGATCCCTACGTCGGTGTCGCGCGCCACGATGAGCGCGATGAGCCCCTCGGTGTTCGAGAGGTTGAAGCGGAGGAAGGCGTGCTCCGCGATCGCGACGGCGGGCCTGCCGTGCTCGTTGGCGACGAACGTCCAGCGCGCGGGCGCGACGGACGCGTAGCGCGAGAGCGTGGATCGCACGAGCGCGCGCGTGAGCAGGTACTCGCGCTTGTTGCGATCGAAGCGGTAACGATCGCGCCGCGCGCGCTCGTCGGGCGCGAGCCACGCCTCGTAGAGCGCGAGCGCGTGCGCGGGGATCGCGGCGCTCGCGTCGATGAAATAAACGTGCGCCTCGCCCTGCGGGAGCGGCGTCACGACGAGGCCGCCTCCTCCGCAGGAGCGCCGCCCCTCCGCCGCGCCATCGCGCTGCGCACGGTGCGGATGAATTCACGCGCGGTGCTCGGCAAAATCACGAACGCCGCGATCACGTACGCGAGCCCTCCCGCCGTCACCTCGATGCACAACCGAAGGATGTTGCCGGCGCGGAGCCCAGGCACGAACGGGAAGAGGTAGTGCTCGAGCTTTTGCACCGCGAGCACCGCGATCGCCATGGGCACGCACGCGAGGACAGGCGGCAGGATGTGCGCAAATTGCCGGCCGAGCGAGATGTCGTCGAGCCGCTTGATCACGACCATGTACGAGAACGAGCTCGCGCCGAACGTGATCCCCACCGCGGCCGCGGTCCACCGCGGGTTCTCCGTGGCCTTCGCGAAGCCGTACATGAGCACGAGCAACGCGAAGGTCTTGATGACCTCGAGCACCATCACGACGCGCGTCTGCTTGCGCACTTGAAGGTACGCGATACCCATCCAGCCCACGGGCCGCACGATGGACAGCACCGACAAGATGGCGAGGTAATACGCGATGTACCCCCACTTGGGCGGGAAGAACGTGCGCACCACCGTGTTCGACACCACGCCGAGGCCCACCGCGAGCGGCGCGACGACGAGCATCAACATCTTCGTCGCGAAGAGCAGCGCGCGCCGCCGCTCGTCGTCGTTCTGGAGCTTGGCGAACGAGGGCACGAGCACGTCGCCGATGGTGTCGCCGACCTGCGACGCGGGGATGTCGGCGAGGTTGTACGCGAGGTTGTAGAAGCCCTGCGCCGTGACGCCGAAGTGCCGCGCGAGCACCAGGTTATCCCACTTGCGCGAGCCGAAATCCGCGGTCTGCGCGATCCACATGGGCACGCTGAACGAGAACAAATCGTGCGTGCCCTCGCGCGTGATGCGGCACGGCTCGGCCCACTCGCGCCACGGCGTCACGTAGACGAGCACGAAGAAGCGCACGACCGCGCGCGCGAGCGACCCCCACACGAGCGCGTACGCGCCGCCCAAAATCGAAGGCGGCGCGAAGAACGCGGCGAGCCCGACCGACGAGATCGTGTAGACCAGCTCGCCGACGGATCGCGAGAGGCCCGCCGCGCGAAATTGCAGCTTCCGAAGCAGCACGCGGTCTTGGATCAGGTTCACGCGCTCGATCACCTGCACCACGAGCAGGCCGGGCAGGTACGCCGCGATCGTCTGCGAGTTGACCAGCCGCGCGATGGGCTTCGCGAAGATCTGCGTCAGCACCACGGCGACGATGCCGAGCACCGTAAAATAAAAGGTCGCGTGAAAGACGCTGCGTTTGTCGATGTCGGGCTTGGCGACGATGTATTGGCCGATGCCCAGGCTCGACAGCGTCCCCGAGGTCATCGCCACGATGGCCGCGACCGACGCCTCGCCGTAGCTCGACGGATCGATGTAGTGCGTGATGGCGAGCGTCCCGACGAGGCCCGCCGCGCGCGCGAGCCACCCCGTGACGGTGATCCAGAAGGCGCCGCTCACCGCCTTCTTCATGATCGACGAGGCCGCGCTCGCCTTGGGCGCTCGCTCACTCGTCATTCCCTCGGTGCCGTCACTCACGCGTTCGCTCTCCGCAAAGGGGAGCGAGTATGCGCAAGGTCCATCCCCGCTACAACAGGGCAAACGCGCCTTCTTTTAGGCTTCTCCCTGCGTCTTTCACGATTGCAAGGGCCGGCGCGCTCAACCCCACCAATAGGCGCGCTCGATGCGGGGCAGCCAGGTTGACGCCTACATCATGCGGTGATACCCGCGTTACGCGATGGTAGATGTCCTCGCTCCCGTCCACGTTGTCTCTGTGGGGCGAGCGTCGGTCGCGGCGTTGGCGACATGGCGCCGCGCCGCGATGCCTCGTTCAGAGCGACACCGGCCTCCGTGACGTCGACCTCGCGCTCGACACGCTCTGGGCCGACATGGATTCGGCCCGTCTCATCCTCGTTTGGCGTGGGTTGACGCCTGTTCGAGCGCTCGACCCCGAGGAGATCCAAACGGTCTTGATCGCCGAGGAGAGGCTCGATGAGCCCAAGCTCCCCGCAGAGGAGATCTGGAGTCATCACGTTGGACGTCAAGCACCTTCTCCCGCCGAAGAGGCGGCCGAGGAGGCGCAACGCGCGCGCGCAGAGGCCGAACAGCCCATCGGCGAGACCAACCAGAACAACACCCCCACCGCCAAGATCGAGGCGGTCGCGCAAAGCGCCGTACGGCTCAATGGGGTGTAGCGCTCGAAGCGCCCGCTGTTTGAGCCCTCTTTCCGGCGACAAGGGGGGCGCGCTCATGGTATCGTCGCGCCCTTCGACCCAAACGGCCATGATCACCCTCGCGGAAGGCACCGTCATCGCAGGAAAATACAGGCTGGAGCGCGCGCTCGCCAAAGGGGGTATGGGCTCGGTCTGGGTAGCGCATCACCTCCTGCTCGACGTCACGGTGGCGATTAAGTTCATGGATCCTGCGCTCGCGGCCTCGTCCGACGGGCGGAGCCGGTTCGAGCGCGAGGCGCAGGCGGCGGCCAAGCTCAAGAGCCCTCATGTCGTCCAGGTCCACGATTTCGGCCTCGAAGACGACACTCCCTACATCGTGATGGAGCTGCTCACCGGGGAGGACCTGGAGGCGCGCATCGTGCGCACGGGGCGAATGTCGCCCAAAGCCCTCTCGCCCCTCGTCGCGCAGGTGGCCAAGGCGCTCCGCAGGGCCCACGAGGGCGGCATCGTCCACCGCGACCTCAAGCCCCTCAACATCTTCATCAGCCGCCAAGACGACGAAGAGGTCGCCAAAATCTTGGACTTTGGCATCGCCAAAGCGCAGCGCCCGACCGTGGGCAGCTCCACCAAGACAGGCTCGCTCATCGGCTCACCCCATTACATGAGCCCGGAGCAGGCGCGCAGCGCAAAGCAGCTCGACCACCGTTCGGACTTGTGGTCGCTCGGCGTCATCCTCTTTCGCGCGGTCGCGGGCAGGCTCCCGTTCCCGGGGGAGGACTTGGGCGACGTGCTCGTGGCCATCTGCGCGGACCCGATCCCCATCGCCTCTTCGGTCGCGCCCGATCTCGGCCCCGCGGTGGATGCCTTCTTCGAGCGCGCGCTCCAGCGCGACGCGGACAAGCGATTTCAAAGCGCGCGTGAGATGGCCGAGGCGTTCGCGGCGCTCGCGGGCGACGTCGCTCCCATCGCATCGATTGTCCCTCCCAAAGAGGATGTCCCCTCCTCGACACCTGCTCCGCCGCCGCTCGTCCGTCCCGCGCTCGTC
>CAYTJL010000038.1:0-14476 GCA_964437785.1 uncultured Polyangiaceae bacterium | reverse complement strand
CGCTCGTCCGTCCCGCGCTCGTCGCCCCTCCGCTCGCGTCCACGCTCCTCATGGCAGAGGCGCCAAACGACGCTGCGTTGCCGGCGTTTATGGCATCTCCCAAGCAGGGAGAGCCCGCGCGCAGGGAGGCAGATGCGGAGGAGGAGCGCGGTGACAAGGCCGCTCCTGTCCCCTCAAAGGCAGATACAGGCACGTTGTCGCCCGCGGGCAACAGCATCGTTCGGCCGCCTCCAGCGGCGAAGGGCAAAGGCCGCTTCGTGGCGCTCGCGGCCCTCGCCGCGGCGATCGCGGGCGTCTCGATCCTCGCCCTTCGCGGGCCCCTGGGCGGCGTGGGCGCGGCGTCCTCCGCGGGCGCTCCGTCGCTCACGCCTCCTCCAAGCGGCGCCGCATCCTTGAACGTCGCGACCTCCGCGCGCGCTGAGGCAAACGCGGTGAGCGCCGCTCCTGCAACGACCGCTCCCCTAATGAGCGCGAGCGCGCTTTTGCCCGCAGCTCCACCACCCCCGATCGCCCCCAAGCCCAAAGGCACCTCGACGCCGGTCGACGCCGGTCGCTCGGTCGCCTCGGCGGCGAAGCCCCCGAGCGCCGCAACGGCATCTCCTCCTCCGCCCCCTCCGGCCCCCGCGGCGCCGCCCAAGCCCAACCCCCCTGCCCACCACGATGATGGGATTTGATCTTTGGAGTCACGTCACGTGAACACTCGCGCTCTCTTGGCTCTCGCGCTCTTCTCGTCGGCGAGCCTCACTCCCCTGGTCGCGTTCGCGGAGCCGACCGACGAAGAGCGCTCCGCGGCCCGCGCGCTCGGCAAAGAGGCGCACGAGGCCGCGGACAGAAAGGACTGGGCCACGGCCGCTGATCGCTTTGCGCGCGCGGACGCGATCTTCCCCGCGCCCACGTTCGCGCTCGGGCACGCGCAGGCGCTCACGGCGCTCGGCAAGCTCGCGGGCGCGCTCGCGCTCTACACCCGGATCGTGCGCGACAAGCTCCCTCCCAACCCGCCTCCGGCCTTCGTCGCCGCCGTCGAGACCGCGAACAAAGAGCTCGTGGCGCTCAAGCCACGTGTCCCCCACGTGATCCTTCAAGCCCCCGTGCTCGGCCCAACGAAGATGGAGGTGATGGTGGACGGCGCCCGCTTCCCCAACGCGGAGCTCGGGCGACACCACCCCATCGATCCCGGGCGACACACGATCTCGGCCTACGCGCCTGGGTTCGAGCCCATGAACGTGGTGCTCACCAGCGTGGAGGGCAAGCTCGACGTGGTGGTGCTCGATTTGCAGCGGCGCAAAGCCCCTCCCCCCATGACAACACAGCCCGTGAGCCCCGTGCAAAGGACGCTCGGGATCGTCAACCTCGCGCTGGGCGGCGCGGGCGTGGCGCTCGGAGGGGTGATGGGCGGCCTCGCCATCGCCAAGCACGGTGACATCGCGAAGAGCTGTCCAGAGGGGAGTTGCCCGTTCGCCCTGCAACCGACGCTTCAACCCCAGCTCGACCAATACCGATCGTTCGCCGCGATCTCGACCGCGGCGTTCATCACAGGGGGCGTCCTCGCCGGAACGGGCCTCATCCTCTTCGTCACCGCGCCCAAGGCGCGTCCTTCGGCGGGCTGGGTGACGCCCCACATCGGGCCTGGATATGCCGGCCTGTCAGGGAGCTTTTGATGCGCCGCCGCGCGCTCCTCACCGCGGCGTTGCTCGCCGCGTCACCCGCGTGCGCGACGCTCGTGGGTGACTTCGAGTTTGAAGGATCCGGGGGCGCGACGAGCTCATCGAGCGCGTCGAGCTCATCGAGCGCATCGAGCGCATCGAGCGCATCGAGCGCATCGAGCTCGGGCAGCGGAGGGGGGATGTGCACCAACCCCTCTGTCGACTGCCCACCCCCGAGCGCCCCGTGCCTGGTGCCGGCGTGTGAAGGCAGCCAATGCACCACCAAGCCCGCTGCGGCGGGCGCGCCGTGCTTCGTCGATGGCGGCTCCGTGTGCGACGGCGAGGGGGCCTGTGTCGCGTGCAACACGGCGATGGACTGCCCCACGCCCGCCACAGCATGTCTGCTCCCGATTTGCACCGCGAACGCGTGCAGCACGTTGAGCGCGCCGGCCGGGACAGCCTGCGCGCTCAACGGCGGCAAGGTCTGTGATGGAACAGGGGTTTGCCTCCCTTGCCTCGTGGACACGGACTGCCCCAATTTCCCGAATGAGACGTGCCCCTTCAACACGTGTATCGCGGTGAGCTGCATGAACGGCGTCATCGACGGAGACGAGACAGGCTATGACTGCGGCGGCGGGACGTGCTCACCCTGCGTGAACTTCGCACCTTGCCTCGTGAGCTCTGATTGCCAGAGCGGCTTCTGTGACCCCGCCTTCATGGTGTGCAATGCGTGCGGGACCGCGGCCGACTGCGGCGCGGGCCGATATTGTGATACGTTCAACGGCACCTGCGTTGTCACGAAGGACAACGGCCTCTCGTGCGCCGCGGCGGAGCAGTGCTCGAGCGGGAGCTGTGTGGATGGCGTGTGTTGCGCTACGCCGTCGTGCCCTGCGTGCAACGCTTGTGACGTCAATGGGCTTGGCACGTGCTCGCCCACCCCCGCGGGCCCCGACACGACGGGACCGAACGTGTGCAGCGACGCCGCGCACGCGTGTGACGGGCTCGGGATCTGCCGCTTGGTGTTGGGCCAATCTTGCGGCGCGAACAGCGCTTGTGTGAGCGGAAACTGCGTGGATGGGGTGTGTTGCACTACGCCCTCTTGCCCAGCGTGCCAGGCGTGCAACCTCGATGGGACGGGCGCCTGCGCGCCGCTCTCGGCGGGGCCGGACGGGTCCGCGCCCAACACGTGTGTCGCGCCGCAATCGTGTGACGGCGCGGGCGCGTGCAAGAAGGCGATCGGACAAGCGTGCGCGGCAGGTGGGGAGTGTGCGACGGGGCTCTGCTCGGCGGGGCTCTGCGCGTTCAGGCCGCCGAGCTGCGTCGGCGGCGGCGCGGGGACAGGGATGGATTGCGGCCCCTCGGGGACCACGGATTGTTGCGCGAGCCCGCTCGTCACGGGGGGCACGTTCTTCCGAGGTTATGACGCCGTCTTTAACACGGATCAGGGCTCCCCCGCGACGGTGAGCAGCTTCCGGCTCGACACGTACGAGGTGACGGTGGGGCGTTATCGAAAGTTCGTGTCCGCGGTGTTGGCAGGATATCTTCCGCCCGCGGGCTCGGGCAAACACACCCACCTGCCGAACGGCGGGTTGAACAACGGCGCCGAAGCGGGCTGGGACCCGACGTGGAACGTGGCTTTGCTCGGCACCAAAGCGGCGTGGGACGCGCTGCTCGGTTGGACGGCGAGCCCTGGGCCGAATGAGCACAGGGCGATGAGCACCGTGGATTGGCCGCAGGCTTACGCCTTCTGCATCTGGGACGGCGGGTTTCTGCCGAGTGAGGCCGAGTGGAACTATGCCGCTTCGGGCGGGGCTCAGCAGCGCGTGTATCCTTGGTCGGTCCCGGCCACGTCGACGGCGATCGACTGCACGTACGCCAACTACAACGGTTGCTCCGCGACCCAAGTGAACGACGTAGGGGCCCTGTCGCCCAAGGGTGATGGCCTCTTTGGCCAAGCCGATCTCGCGGGCAACCTGTGGGAGTGGACCTTGGACCAATACGTGAGCCCGTACCCCTCACCTTGCAACAACTGCGCGGCGCTCTCGGGCGGGCTCGGCCGGGTGTGCCGCGGATCGGGCTGGCTCGACGGCGCGCAGGGATTGGTCACGTCGTCCCGCTTGCTCTCCACCGGGGAGAGCTCTGGAGACTTTGGCTTTCGATGCGCGAGGACCCCGTGAAGAGAGGCGGAGTTTGGGCGATCGCGATCGCGGCGCTGCCCGGCTGCGCGCTCATCGCCGGCGAGTTTGATTTTCAAGGATGTTTGGACGCGGCCAAAGACTGCCCCGCGCCGGAGGCATCGTGTCTCGTCGCGACGTGCGTAGGAGGGGTGTGCGGCGAGGCGCCGAGCGCGGGCGGGGAGCCTTGTTCGGATCAAGGGGGCAAGGTCTGTGACGGCGCGGGCGCTTGTGTGGAGTGCGTCCTCGACGCGGATTGCACGAGCGGCGCATGCAGCGCAAACGCATGTGTGCCCGCGGGCTGCGCAGACAAGCCTTGTCCCAACGGGGCGCCGTGTGAAGGCGGCGGGGATTGCCAGAGCGGCTTCTGTGACGCGCTCACCTGCGCCCCCTGCCTCGCGAGCGCGAGCTGCGCGCAGGGCTTTTATTGTGACGTGACGAGCGGCGTGTGCGCGCCGCGCCTCGACAACGGAGAGGCGTGCAGCGAAGACGAGCAGTGCTCGTCTTCGAGCTGCGTGGATGGGGTGTGCTGCACGACCTTCGCTTGCCCGGCGTGCACCGCGTGTGACCTCAACGGGCAAGGCACCTGCTCGCCGATGCCGATGGGCGTCGACAAGACAGGTCCGAACACGTGTGATGGGGCGATGTCGTGTGACAGCGCGGGGGCGTGCAGGATCGGGCTCGGCCAACCTTGTCAAATGAGCTTTGATTGCGCGAGCGGGCTCTGCAAGAGCGGGTTCTGCGCGGTGCCGCCGGCGAGCTGCGTGGGCGGGGGGGATGGCGCGGACGAGAGCTGTGGCATGTTTGGGTTTTATGATTGTTGTGAGAGCAATCTGGTGCCGGGCGGCACGTTCCTGCGGAGCTATGACGGCGTGACGTTTACGGACATGAGCGCGCCTGCGACCGTGAGCAGCTTCAGGCTCGATCTTTATGAGGTCACGGTCGGCCGCTTTCGCAAGTTCGTGAGCGCGGTGGTGAATGGTTATCTGCCGCCCGCGGGATCGGGCAAACACCTTCATTTGCCGGGCGGGGGGTTGAACAACGGCGCCGAGCCCGGGTGGGACACCGCGTGGAATTCGGAGCTCCCGGCGGACAGCCTCTCTTGGAAGGCCAAGCTCGAAGGGTGCAACGGCAACGCGCAGGACGCGGCGGAGCGAACGTGGACCGACGCGCCCGGGGCGAACGAGCGCAAGCCGGTGAACTGCATCAACTGGTGGCAGGCGTACGCGTTTTGCATCTGGGATGGTGGGTTCTTGCCGAGCGAGGCCGAGTGGAATTACGCGGCGGCGGGCGGGAGCCAGCAGCGTGTGTATCCCTGGTCGAGCCCTCCTGCGTCAGCGGCGATCGACTGCTCGCGCGCCAACTACGTAGACGTGGGGTGCGCCTCGCCGCAGATCGTGGATGTCGGGAGCAAATCCCCGGGCCTTGGGCCTTGGTTGCACGCGGACCTCGCGGGCAACGTGTGGGAGTGGGTGCTCGATGGCAGGGAGAGCTTCGCCTCTCCTTATGTCGTGCCGTGCAACGACTGCATCGATCCGTGGGTAGGGACGGCGCTCGGATCGAGCCGCGCCATCCGAGGTGGTGGGTTTGACAACGATGCTACGTTTCAGAGGGTGTCGGAGCGGAGCCAAGGCATCCAGTCGCTCGGCAAAGGCCACACCGGGATGCGCTGCGCGAGGAGCCCTTGAAAAAGGAGCTCGGCGCGCTCAACCCCACCAATACGAGAGCTTGAAGAGGAGCGCGTCGGACGCGGGGCGGGGCTTCACCAGGCGGAAGTCGAGCGACGACGGATCCCCGAAACGAGGCAGGATCGTGTCGCTCTGCGCGTGCGTGTACACGACGAAGAGCGTAGAGCCGAGCAGGTACTCCCACCGAAGCACGAGGCTCGTGTTGAGCACACCCGCGAGGTAATCCGGGTTTTGAAGCATCCCGAACGTAAGGGGTTGAAGGTCCTTCAACCGGACCACCGTGCCTTGCCCGCCCAACGGAGATGAGGTGAAGTCCGAATAGTGCAGCGACTCGACGAAGAGCTGCGCGTACGCCTGGAGCGTGAGGCGAGGAGAGAAGGTGAGCGTCGATCGGAGGGTGAGCCCGAACGCCTCAGCCCGCTGGCGGCCAAAGAGGTAACGGTCGTTCTGCGAGCCTACGTTGCGGGGCTCACCCGTGGTGTAGATCCAAGAAGGGAGCAGATCGACGTCGAGCGCGGGGAGCACGCGAACGGTGAGGCGCCCGTCGCCCTGGCAGGTGAAGGCGCCGTTTTGATGAAACCGCACCTGCGTCCAGAGCTCCCCATTTACGCGCTTGCTCGGATCGGTGTGCGCATAGAGCTCCAAGCCCAGGAGGCCCGCCCGTTCGAGCGCCGCGCCGTCGCCCATCTCGCGATCGTCGAAGCGCGGGAACACATAATGAACCTCGCTGTAGATGCCCCAAAAGTTCTTGAAGCGCGAATAGTGCGTGACCGCGATGTGGCGCCATTGGGTCAAGAACGAGAGCGTCTCTTTGTCGCGGACGTCGATGCCCGTGTGCGTCTCCAGCGTGGCCGCCCAGGGCTTGAGCCTGCGGTATTCGGCGGACAGATAGAACTGATGTTGGTTCTGCCGCTGCATGTAGCCGAGGTCGTTGTAATCGGTCTTCTTGCCGTGGACGTCATACGTAAATTGGCCGATGACGTGCTCGCCGCCCTCTTTGGCCACACGCACCAGCGCCGCCGGGCCGACGTCGTCCGATTTGATCACCGTTCCATCGGCGAACGTGCGCTCGGGGCCCTCCTTGATGAGCGTGCCAATCGCCTGCGCGCGGATGGTGTAGTCGCCGCCCGGCGAGCGCCAACGGCCGTCGACGCCGAGCACGTATGAGTCGTGGAAGCAGCGCCCGCCGAGGGCCACCTCGGAGCCGTCCGGGCAGAGCTGATAAGGCTTTTGGCCAAACCCGGGCGCCACGACAGGATACGCGGTGTTGTCCTCCAGCCGGTTGGTGAGGAGCGCGATGAGCCCGACCTCGGCCTTCTCGCCGATCTGCTTCTTGACGCGCGCCACCTTGAACACGGTGAGCGGCTCGGCCAAGCGGCTCACCTTGGTGCCGTTCTGCGCGACCGCGTCCGCCGACCGCCGGCCGACCACCGCGAACAGCTCTCCTACCGAGACGCCCCCGCCGAGCTCGCCCACCAACTTGGCAGCTCCCACGATGGGCGCCGGGTCTGGAGGAGCGATGAGACGCTCGCGGATGGGGTTGTTCTCGACCACGTAAGGAGGCGGTGGAACGCGGCCGATACGGCGCGTGTAGAGGAGCTGGAGCGGCGTCGTGAACGTGTCGACGCCTTCGAGGAAGAAGGGCCGCTTCTCGGGATAATATTGCTCGAAGTTGCTCAGGTTCAACACCACTTGATCGGCCTCGACCTGCCCGAAGTCGGGCAAGAGGCTCGCGTCGAGCGTCAGCTCCTGCGACAAATGCCATTTGAGATCGAGCCCGCCCGAGATGGTGGGGAAGAAGCCGCGCGGCAGGGGCCTTTGAGGATCGTCGTGGCGCACGCCGCCGGCGATGAAGGGCCGCAGCTCGACGCCGCCGTGCTCGCGCAGCCCCATGAGGCCGTCGAGCGACCCATAACGGGACACCTCCCCCGCGGCGTCACGCGGGGAATAGGCCCACTCGTCGAGCTCTTGCCGGAGCGACGTGTAACGCCTGACCTGAAAGCCCCAAGACTGTTTGGGCTTGGACTTGAAGCGCAAGATACGGAGCGGGATGCGAAACTCCGCGGACCAACCCACCTTGGTGCGGGCGACGCGCGACTCCCAGATCTCGTCCCACTCGTCCGATGTCTCGGTGTCGTTGAAGTGCAGCCGATCGGCGAGCACCCCCGCCGCGTTGACCACGAACTCGAACGACGTGCGTTTGTCACCGCGCGAGTCGAAGGCGATGCTCACCCAATCGGCCTCGACCTGCCTGTCCCTGCGGGTTAGCCTCGCAACGACGTCAGCCCCCGTTTGGATGCAATCGACGCCCACATACACGGCATGATCGTCGTAGAGCACGCGCACGACGGTGCGCTCCGCGGGGGGCTTGCCGTCGTGAGGGACCTTTTGCGTGAACGCGTCGCTCGCGGGCGCCAAGCGCCACACCGCATCATCGAGGTGCCCGTCGAGCTTGGGCGGCTCGGGCGCGCGCGCGGCCGCGATGTGCGAGGCGGACGCCGCGGCGGCGAGCGTGATGAGCGAGGTCCAAAAGGCCATGGGTGCTATAAGGTCAAGGACAGGTGGGGTCGGCCCAATAAGGGTTGCCGCTCGCGATGAGGGCGCACTCACCTTCACACGTGGAGACGGTGCACGAGCGCGACTGGACCCCTCCGAGCGGACAGGGGTTGGGCAGCCCCCAGCACGATCCGGCGGGCGGGTTCGCGCAGGTGGCCAGATCCGGGACGGGGATTGAGCACTTGCGGCCCATCGGGCACGGATTCGCGGCCGAGCACGCGAGCAGCAGGCCGGGCGGACAATCGCCCATCATCTTGACCGAAGCGCCCATGTACGCGGCGATGTCGGCGTTCCAATACGTGACGCCGTCGCAGCCGCAGACAGGGGCCTTGACGTTGAGCGGGACAACGGGCTTTTGCGCGCAAACGCCGCTCGCGCCGCAGCCGGCTTGATCGCAATAGAGGAGCGCCTCGCAACCTGCGTTGTTGGCGCACGGCGCGCCGAGGCCGCCGGGCCCCGCGTCCGCCGCGCCCGCGTCGCCCCCGTCCGAAGCACCGGAGTCCATGCCGCCGTCGTCGCCGCCGTCGTTCATCGCGTCCGCGCCTGCGTCGAGGGGCGATCCGCCGCTGCCGCCGTGGCCGCCCATCCCTCCAAAGCCACCTCCGCCGCTCGATGAGGACGACGAGGAAGAGGCCGATGTCGACGAAGAGCTGGCCGTGCCGCCGCCGGCTGAAGAGGACGACGTAGACGATGAGCTGCTCGTGGTGCCGCCTCCGCCGCAGCCGATCCATACGCAAACCACGAGCGCGGCTGGGATGAGAGAGCGTGCTGCGTGCATAGAAGGCCTCGAAACGAAAAGGAGCGATCACGCTATCGCTCCTTCGCCGCCGCCGCAACCGGGCGCGCGTTTGGGCCGGAGATTACGAAAGGAGAGAGCGCGGGCGAGGTCGTCGCCCCGCGCTCGTTGCTCAGGGCACGAAGAGCTCGGAGCTCGACAGGGCCGTCGGCGGCGCGCCAAACGCGTTGATCCCGCCCGCGACGAAGATCTTGCCGGTGCTGAGCCGCAGCGCGGCGAAGGACGCCCGCGCGTCGACCATCGCGTCGGCGGTCGTAAAGGCGTTCGTCGAGGGTTTATAGATCTCGGCGCTCGCGAGGATCGACGAGCCTTGTCCGCCGATGACGACCACGCGGCCATTGGAGGTCAGCGTCGCCGTGTGGTTGTATCGCGCGGCGCCGAGCGAGCCCGCGGAGGACCACGTGTTGTTCGAAGGGTCATAGAGCGCGGCGGACGACAGCGCGCCGCTCGCGTCGCTCCCGCCCACCACGAGCACGCGCCCGTCGTTGAGCCTGACCGCGGTGTGATGGGAGCGCGCGGCGCTCATCGAGGCGGCCGAAGACCACGAGTTGTTCGAAGGGTCGTAGATCTCGGCGCTGGAGAGATATTGGCCCGACGCGTTCTCCCCGCCCGTCACGAGCACCTTGCCGTCGCTGAGGAGGGTCACCGCGGCGTTGACGCGCTTGACGGACATCGTCCCGGCCGACGACCACGCATCGGTCGAGGGGTCATAACGTTCGGCGGTGTCGATGGCGGCCTCGGTGTCGTTCTCTCCGCCGGTCACGAAGGCTTTCCCGTCGTTCAACAGGACCGCTCCGAAGGAGTAGCGCGCTTTGGCCAACGAGCCCGCCGAAGACCATGAGTCGCCGGAGGGGTCATAGAGCGCCGCGGTCGCGAGCGCGGAGCTCCCTTTGCCGCCTGCGACGAGGACCTTGCCGGTGCCGAGCAGGAGCGCGACGTGGATCGAGCGCGCGCTCGACATCGACGCCGCGGACGACCACGAGTTGCTCACCGGGTTGTAGATCTGCGCGCTCGACAGGTTGCCTGTCGCGTAGTTGAACCCGCCCGCGACGAGCACCTTGCCGTCGGCGAGCCTGGTCGCCGTGTGGCTGACGCGCGCGACGGACATCGCAGGTGACGTCTGCCAATACCCGTGGAGCAGATCGATTTTGTCGGAGGCGCTGTTGGCCGCGGCCGAGACCAACATTTGAAAGTTCTTGAGCGAGATGATGAGAGGATCGACGTACGCGTACGTCATGGTGGGGAGAGAGCTCCACACGTTGCTCGAAGGCACATAAATCTCGGCGGTGCTCGGGCTCGAGCTCGACGCCTCGCCCGCCACGACGACCACCCTCCCGTCATCCATCGTGGCCGCGGCGGGGTGATGACGCGCGGTGCTCAGCGACGAGGCCGACGACCAAGCGTTGGTGGAAGGATTATAGATCTCGACGCTCGCGAGATCGCCTGAAGAGTGGTTGGTGCCGCCCGCCACGAGCACGCGGCCGTCGATGAGCTCGGTCGCGGCGTGGAGGTGCCTGCCGGTGCTCAATGAGGCGACCGAAGACCATGAGCCCGTGCCTTCGTCGTACTGCTCCACGCTCGTGAGCGAGGTGCTGCCGTTGGTGCCACCGACGATGATCATCTTGGTCGAGAACCGGCTCGCGGTGTGGCTGTACCGCGCGTTGCTCAACGAGCCTGCGGAGGACCACGTATCGTTCGACGGGTCGTAGACCTCCGTGCTCGCGAGCGCCCCGAGCCGTCCGATGCCGCCCGCGACGATGAGGCGACCGGAGGAGAACGACGCGACGGTGGCGAGGGCGCGCGCGTCGGTCATCGACGCCGCGGAAGACCACGTGTCATGGAGAGGATCGTAGATCTCGGCGGTGGCGAGCAGGCTCGATGTCGCGTCATAACCACCTGCGACGAGCACGAGGCCCGAGCTGAGCTTGATGGCGACGTGGCTGTGGCGCGCCGTGCCCATCGACGCCGCGGTCGACCAACGGTCGCCCTCGGGGTCGTAGATCTCGGCGCTCGCGAGCGCGCTCGATGAGGAATTCGTGCCTCCCGCGACGAGGACTTGGCCGTCGTCGAGCAGCGTCATCGTGTGCTTGTTGCGCCCGACGTTCATGCTCGCTCCGACGGTCCAGAGCGGATCGATGAGCACCGCCTCGCCGTCGGCGTCGGCCGTGAGCTCGATGGATTGGCCACGGACCGACAGGCGCGCGGCGATGCGCTCTCCGCCCGCGCGGAACGCCTCGGGCGCGGTGACGGTGATCTTCGTGGCGCCCAACGCGTCTTGGATCAACACGGCGCCGCCGTGCTGGATCGGCGTCGCGCCCTCGATCTCCCACGTCGCGAGCGGGGCGCCCGCCTTCACGTGATCGGCGTCGAGGAGCAACCACTCCTCATATCCTTTTCCGGTCGCGCTCCAATACGAGGTCCCGCCCTCGCGCCCGTACGCCACCGCGCGATCGACGATGGATCCTGCGCCGGTGAGGCCGCGCTCGCGGACGCTGACCTCGAAGCCGGGCGCGTGGAGCCGAACGGGCTCGCTGCCGCCCTTGGGCAGCGTGATGGTGAGCCCGCCGCGGCCTTGGAGCGCAGATTCGATGTCTCCGCCGAGGTGGACGCCAAACCCATCTCTCTTCTCGACCAAGGCCGCTTCGCCCTGGAGCACGCGCGCCGCGGCCTCGGGGAACTGCGCGCGGAGCGCGTCGCCGGGCGGCAAATCGGGCGCCGAACAGCCGACATTCGAAGAGACGAGACAGCCAATGACCATCGTGAGAGCTGCGGAGAGCAAGGCGCCCCGCGGCCGCGTTCCAAGGGTGAGATCATCGAGCGGCATAGTGCCTCCTTGCAGAGGCCGGGGGCTGCAAAAACACCCGTGCGAGCCCCTGCGTAAGAGCACTTAGGTGCTGGGGCGGGCCGTCCATTCACCGGCAGCGGAGGTGACGATGCCGGCGTTCGGCGATGCGAGCGCGAGAGAGCAGAGGTGATGACGCCGGCGTTCGACGATCGGAGCGCCGGCGCGCGAGATGCTCAGTTGTCGTTCGCGCCGCAGACGACCCACGCGAGGATGGTCTCGACCTCGGCGTCGGTCGGCCCCGTGCTCCCCTCGGGCGGCATGAGGCAACCCGCGAGCTGAGACTTGACCTCTCCGCTCCGCTGCTTGACGTCAGTATACGTATCGAGCGGGTCCATCGGCTGTGAGCCGTTCGCCGAGTGGCACGTCGTGCAGTATTTTTCGAGGAGCGGCGCCACGTCGGTGGCGTAGCTGGGCTCGGTCGCCGGGCAGCTCGCAGGGGTCTTGTCGACGCAGTCACTGGCCGACCCGCCGTCGCACGCGGGCACCCCCACCATCATCGCCACCGTCACCGCCCCCATCATCCACCAAACGCGCTTCATAAGCTCTCCTCTCATCAAAGCGCGACACCCACCGTGAGCGTCGCTTTGTAACCGTTCGTCGTATCGCCCGAGAGCGAAGCCATTTGCAAGCTCGTTCCGTCGGAGAAGATGTTGTCCGTCGCGTTCGTGGTCGGATTTTGCCCCTTCGCGGTGTACGGGGAGACCTGGCTGTACACCTCTGCCGTAATCGTCTCGGGGAACGCCATTTGAGAGGTCTTGACGACGTTCTTGTTGACGTAGATGTCGAAGTGGATGTGCGTGACGCGGCCCGCGTACCAGCCGGGGTAAATGGTCGTGAACGTCACCTTGCCATTCGCGTCCGCGGTCTGGAGCCCGCGGAGGAACGTCTCGCCGGTCCCGTCGTACCCCGGTTGGGTGTACTCCGAGTAATTGCCATCGGCGTCGCAGTGCCAGATCTCGACCACTGCGCCCGAGACCGGAGCGCAGGAGTCGTTGACGTCCACCACCACGAGCTCGACGGTGAGGGGCAAACCCTCTTTGCCCTCGGTGACGTCCTGTCGATAGAAGGCGGGGTCGTCGAGCATGCCTGTCTTGTCCGGGTAGGGCCCCGCGGTCTCCTCCGGGATGGTCTTGCACTCCGTCACGCCGCCGCTCGAGCTCGATGATCCATTGGAGCTCGATGATCCGCTGGAGCTCGATGATCCGCCGCCCGCGCCTCCTGCTCCCCCGCCACCCGATCCGTTGGTGTCGGCCCCGCCGCACCCGACGGCGATAACCGCTCCGACCGCTCCGAGCAGCTCCAACGCTGCTCTCCTGCTCACGTCTTTGCGTCCGAGGTTCGTGCGCACGCTCGTCACGTCCTTTCGTGTGGAGAGATGGGCCATCTCATGTCGGCGCGGGCCTATCTCCGCGCGATCCACGTTTGGCTCCAGGTGTCTCCACCTCCCCAATGGACATGGGCCGCCCCTACGATCACAAAAAGTGAAGGTGCCGGGCGGCCCCCCGGCGAGAGGCCAAACCCATCACCTTACCGCGATAAGGGACGCCCCGTCAACGCCCTTTATGATGATGTTTTGTTAAAAGGATGAACGCCCCGCTCGGCGTGTAGGAGAGCGTGCTCCAAAACCCATGGATCCATCCGTGCCGGACGCTTTTTTATCTGGTGTTGGGGCGAGAAGGTGCGGTACCGTAATTGATCGTGGTCGAGTGTTTTTTCCGGTGGTTCCGCGCGAAGAGGCCCATGGAGCAGGGCCGAGCGAGCGGGCCGCCACACGCTCATGAGGACGTAGTCGCCATGAATCGCAAGCGTCACGCGGTGACCTCTCTCTCCCTCTTCATCGTCGCATGTACAGCGGTGATCGCCGCGGGCGGCGTCGCGCCCGGGTGCGTGTCCGCCCCTGACTCCGAAGGAGGTGGGGAGGACGAGGTCGTCGGCGAGAGCGAACAAGCGCTCTCGACCTGCGTGACCATCCAGCGCGGCACGCTCGGCAACGTCGAGGACGCGACGATCTCGCCCGGGATTACGGTGCCCGGGTGGTCGCAAAATACGCTCATCGTGAGCGGTCAGGCCGAGTCGCTCCTCAAGTTCGATCTCAGCTCCATCCCGACCGGCGCCGCGGTGACGAGCGCGACGTTGAACGTCACCACCACCGCGACGTATTCGGGCGCTCCGATTTGGGCCCGCTACATCACGGCGCCGTGGAACGAGAACACGGTCACGTTCGCGAGCTTCAACCAGCAAGTGAACGCCAAGGTCGCGGGCAGCATGGTGCCGAACGCGCCCAACGCCGTTCACTCCCTGCCTATCAAACCGGCGACCGTTCAAGGCTGGCTCGACGGGACCATCCCCAACTACGGCCTCGTCCTCGAGACGATGGTCACCCAACCTCCTCAGTGGAGGCAGACCTTCTTCGACAGCAGCGAGGTCGCGACGATCGCGAACAGGCCCGCTCTCCAGGTCTGTTATGTGCTCCCCTGTACGCCGAGCCCCTGTCAGAACGGCGGCACGTGTCAGCCCAACGGGACGAGCTACACCTGCCAATGCCCGCCCGGCTACACCGGCCAAGACTGCGAGATCAACGTCGATGACTGCTCGCCGAACCCCTGTTTGAACGGCGGCGCCTGCGTCGACGGCGTGAACAGCTTCACCTGCGCGTGCCCCCTCGGCTTCACCGGCTCGCTCTGCGAGATCAACGTGGATGACTGCGCCGGGAGCCCCTGCTTGAACGGCGGCACCTGCGTCGACGGCGTGAACAGCTATTCGTGCCAGTGCCC
>CAYTJL010000037.1:48601-50498 GCA_964437785.1 uncultured Polyangiaceae bacterium | reverse complement strand
GACCTCTTGTGAGCGACCGCGAGAGGGGCTCTATTTCCGGCCGCCGAAGTCGTCGTTGATCGGTTTGCGATAAGGCTTGTTGGGGCGGGGCGGGAGGCCGTCGATTCGATATTTCGACGCGATGACTTGGCCTATTTGGACCGTCATGGCCTCACCTGCGGAGGATGAGCGCCGCGAGGACGACCGCCGCCACCACGCTGAGCCCCACGAGCGTGCCGATGACGATCTTCAGCGCGCGCGAGGAGTCCTGGGACGGCGGCTGCTTGAGCGTGGGCAGAGGTGTAGTGTCGAGCCCGAGCCCGTGATCCGCGGGCGTCGCGAGCTTCAAGGTGGGTTGGTGCGGCGCGGGGAACGAGGACGGCGACGCGGCGGGCGGCGCGGAGGAAGGGGGTTGTTGCGACGGGGGTTGAGACGACGGGTACGGCGATGAAGGGAGCTGCGACCGGTGCGCCCCGAGCGGCATGGTGCCGTGTTGCGGCTCGTAAGGCGGAGGCGGGACCGCGAGCGGCTTCGGCGCGTACGGCGACGCGGAGAGCGAGGCGAGGACGTCGCGCGGGATAGGCACGGTCCCACCACCCTCCATCCGAGGGGGCATGTCGGAGGAGGAGGAGCCTTGATCGGGCGGCTGCGCCTGCGCGGTCTCGATGGCCGCCATCATCGCCTTCAAGTTGAACGGGCGCGCCACCGCGATGGTCGCGGTCTCCTCGGAGTCGTCGTCGGGAGACAGGTTGGGAGGGGCGGGCCGAATGGCGGTGAAGGGCGCGAGCGCGCCCGCGAGCTCCTCGGCGCTCTGAAAGCGCCTCTCGGGCTCCTTCTCCAAACAACGCAGGAGCACGGCCTCGAGCGCGGCGGGGATGTCGCGCCGGAAGCGCGAAGGAGGGATGGGCGGATCGCTCATGATGGCGGTGATGACGTCGAGCTGGTCCTTGCCCTGAAACGGCATCTCCGACGTGAGCATCCGATACAAGATGATGCCCAAGGACCAGAGGTCGGCGCGGCCGTCGACCTGGCGCGCGGCGCGCATCTGCTCGGGGGCCATGTAGGCCGGCGTGCCGATCATCTGCGCGTGTTGAGTGATTTGACCGGCGCCCTCCTCGTCGTCGTCGTCGACGTCCTTGGGAGGGACCTTGGCCACGCCGAAGTCGAGGATCTTAATCTCGTGACCGCCTTTTGGGGTCTCGGCCAAAAAGAGGTTCCCAGGCTTGATGTCGCGGTGGACGATGCCAATGCGATGGGCCTCCGCGAGCGCGTCGCACGCTTGGATGGCGTAGCCGACGGCCTCGGCGACGGGCAACGTGCGGCGCTCTTTGAGGACGGCCTTGATGTCTTTGCCTTCGAGGTGCTCCAAGACGAGATACGGAGTCCCGTCATCGAGCTTGCCGACGTCGAGCACCTTGCAGACATGCGGGCTCTTGAGCCTGGCCGCGCTGCGCGCCTCGCGGCGAAACCGCTCGACCCGCTCGGCGTCGGCGAGGAGGGACGAGCGCATCACCTTGATAGCGCGCTTCTCGCGCAAATCGACGTGTTGGGCCGCATACACGACGCCCATCCCGCCTTCGCCGAGCGTGCGAAGGAGCATGTACTTGTCGTCGAGGACCTGACCCACCTTGATGTTCATGACGGCGAGCCCCTCCCCCGGCGCGGTCCGCGCGACGCGAACCCGCGATTTGCACGGCTTTTCCAGGGATTGAGGGCCAGCCGGACCATGAGCGCGGCCGATGGTACACGAGTCCCGCGCGCCGCGGCGATCTTTCGCGGGCGCTCCGCGGACGGATCAGGGCTTCGAGCCCCTTTGAGCCCTTCAGCCGGGGACCTTTGAGGTCCTCGCATCGTCGACGTGAGGGGACGCTGCGCTCGTCATCTCGTCATAGTGCCAGACGGCGCGGCTCGACGACGG
>CAYTJL010000037.1:20222-48501 GCA_964437785.1 uncultured Polyangiaceae bacterium | reverse complement strand
GGGACGCTGCGCTCGTCATCTCGTCATAGTGCCAGACGGCGCGGCTCGACGACGGAGGGGGCTCGACGAGGCTCGCGAGCGCCGCCGCAACGTGGTTTGCATCGATGCCCCGAAAGCGGCGGACAGGGCCGAAGAGGAGGGGGTTCAACGCGGGCATGACGGCGCGCCCAACGGCCTCTCCCGGCCGCGACTCGGACCTGTCGCCGAGGAGCATGCCTGGGCGGAGCGCGACGAAGGTGGGGTATCCGACGGCCTCGACCGCGGCCTCGGCCTCGCCCTTGACCTTCATGTAAAAGCTGCTGGCTTTGGCGCTCGCGCCGACCGACGAGACGAGCCCAAACACCTCGGCGCCGCCCTCGCGCGCCCACCTGGCGAACGCCACGACAGCGTCGAGATCGACCGCGCGAAACGCAGCCTCGGAGCCGGCCTTTTTAATGGTCGTGCCGAGCGCACAAAGGGCCACGCGCGCGGGGATGGGGTCGGCCGACGCGAGCTTCTCCAATTCGAGGATGAGAGGCTCGATCTTGGGGCTCGTGCGCTCGGGAGCGCGCCGTCCGACCGGGACGATGCGCTCGACGTCGGGGTTGTCGTCGAGGTGAGCGAGGCAGAGACCGCCGACGAGGCCGGTCGCCCCGGCGATTAAGACGGTGGAGGAAGGCGCCGAAGAAGCCATGCGGCCTTCTCTTCTGCCATAGCAGAATGACGGCGTAAAGCGGGCTCGCGCGGGGGCGCGTCGCTCAGGCCGATCGGGTGATCTCCAGATAGCGAGGCGCGAGCCCGGGGTGCGACCACCCGCGCGGGGGGATGAGCTCGCGAAGCGGCCTCGCCCGTTCGTGCACGGTAATCCGAAAGCGCTCGCTCCCGAAGAACGACAGCTCCAACGCGCGCTCGGACACGACACGAACGTCGCTCACCACGCCCGGTCGATACGGGATCGCGAGGGTGCGCTCCTCGACGAGCGACTCGCCCCCTTCGCCCAACAAGCTCACGGAGAGCGCCTCTTCGTAGGGCGTGTCCTCCGTGGCGAGCACGAGCGCAAAGCCCCCTACCTCAAACGCACCTTCGAGCGCGCGCCCATGGATCAAGCACCCTGTCGCGCGCCCGTCCCAAAGCACCTCGGCTCGCGGGGGCTCACCCGGCTTGGGCGAGAGCGCGATCTTGGCCGAGGGCGTCATCGAGCGTCACGCGAGGTCCGTTGATGTCCGCTTCGCGCTTTATTTCTTGGCCCAATCGTAGAACAGGTCGGCCCCGAGCGCGCCCGCGATCCCGCCCACGAACACGCCGATCGTGACGCACACGGGCGCTCCCGGCCCGCACGCGAGCCCGGCGAGCGCGCCGCCGCCCATGCCGCCGAGCACGCCGCCGCCGATCCCCACGCCTTCACGCACGGTCGCGTCGACTTTGTCCTCGGCCGTCGCGATGTTGTAGACCGCGATGGCGGCGCTCAAGACGAAGAGGCCTTTGCCGAGCCTGCCGAGGCGCGCGGCGCGGAGGCTCACGGACGGTCGCGCCCGGCCCGACGCCTCGACGATGGCGAGGTACACCGCGTCTTTCTCTGCCTCGGCGAGCGCGGAGAAGCTCCTCTTATAAAGCTTCTGCGCGTAGGTCTCGAGCAGCTTCTCCATCGTGAGGCCCTGCGCCTTGAGCCCCTCGGCCGTGGCGCGGCCGATGTCGCTCGACCGGAGCCGCGACATCTCCAAGATGTGATTGCGCATGGCGTTGGCCTGCTCCGCCGCCTCGCGCGGCGAGAGCCGCCCTCCGCGCACCCCGTCGAGCATCTCTTGGGAGAAACGCTGCACCGAGGTCAGGTAGTTTTGGCGCACCCGCGCGTCGTTGATGAAGCGGTAGGCGAAGTTCACCGCCTCCGTCTGCATGGAACGAATGGCCTCTTCCATCGCGGAGCGATCGCTCATGAAGCACCTCGAAAGACGGGCCGAGTATACGGGAAGAAGAGCGCGCACGGGAACGGGCTTGGCGCGCGGCGATCACCCGAGCACGACGACGCCGTACGCCCGCGCGAGCGCCGCGCAGCGCGCGTTGTCCGGGACGTCCTTCAAAAAGGGATCGCGCGCGCGATCACCGAGCTTGGACGCCCGGCTGACGATACGGCTCCACGCTTTGACGAGGGCGGCCTTCGCGTCCGCGGCGCGCCCTGCGCGGGCGAGCGCCTCCACGTGCACGATGCCGATCAGCGCCTCGAAGTCCTCCACCGTGCCGAGCGACTCCAACAGCGCAGCGGCCTCCGACGCGGCCGCGAGCGCCTCGCCGGCGCGGCCCAGGTCCAGGAGCACGTCGCCGAGCACCGCGAGCGCGCCCGCGCGGAGCGGCGGCGGCGAGAGCGGCGAGGTCGCCACGCGCTGCACCTCGGCGAGCGCCGCCTCGCGATCGCCCATCGCCTGCAGGATGCGCGCGAGGTAGACCCGCGACGCGCCTTCGAGCCGAGGATCCCCGGCCGCGACGAACGCCTCCACCGCGCGCGCCTCGATCGCGCGCGCCTCGTCGAGCCTGCCGAGCGCCGCGAGGACGCCGCCGAGGTTGTGCGCGGCGAGCGCCGAGACCGTCGTGAGGCCCATGCGCTCCGCGCTCGCCCGCGCGCGCACGAGGGCCTCCTCGGCCTCCGCGATCGCGCCGAGCGCCATGCGCACGTAGCCCAGGTTGGAGAGCGTGAGGCACGCCGCGCGCACGTCGCCCGCGCGCTCGAACGCCGCGAGCGCGGACTCGTGGTGCGCGAGCGCCGCGTCCAAATTCGCGGCGCGATCCGCGCGGATCGCGCGGAGCTGGTGGAGCCTCGCGCTCACGGTCGGATCGAGATCGCGCGCGGTCCTCGCGATGGCGTCGATCGCGTTCACCACGCGGTTCGCCTCGGCGCTCTCACCCGCGTACGTGAAGTGGACCGCCGCGGGCACGAGGCACGCGATCTGCGCGCCCGCGACCGACGGGGGCGCGTCGCACGTGATCGCCTCCATCGCCCACACGCGCACGACGTCGAAGTATCCCTGCCTCCCGTTCGCCGCGATCACCTCGCGCACCGCGTGGAACCACTCGGGCGATCCGCGCGCGAGCAGGGCCGCGGCCTCGGCCCCCGCGACGCCCGCGGGCTCCATCTCCCCTCGCCACCGGTGCGCCTCGGCCTGGATCAAGCGCGCGGCGCCGCGATCCAGATCGTTCGCGCTCCCCGTGATGCTGTGCTCGGCGTGCGCGATCGCGCCCGCGAAGTCGTTGCCCGAGAGCGCCTCCCCCGCCGCCGCGAGGTGCAGCGCCGCCGCGCGATCGAGCGCGCCTCCGCGCGCGAAATGCGCCGCGATCACCGCGGGGCCGGCCGCGCGCTCGCGCTCCAAAAAGGCGCCCGCGGCGCGGTGACCGACCACGCGATCGATCTCGGGCACCATCGCGTACGCCGCCTCGCGGACGAGCGCGTGATGGAACACGTACTCCTCATCGCCCGCGACGCACGCCTCCGCGCGCCGCGCGATGACCTCCTCGGCCGCGAGCGCGCGGAGCAGATCGGCGATCGCCGAGGGCTCCTCGCCCAAGAGCGACGCGACCCCGCTCTGCCGGAACACGAGCCCGAACACGCTCGCCGCGCGCAGGATCCGCTTGCGATCAGGGCCGAGCGCGTCGAGCCTCGCCTGCACCATCCCGAGCACCGTGTCGGGCACCTCGGCGTCGCCCGCCGCGGCCGCGCGGACGAGCTCCTCCAAGAAGAACGGGTTTCCCTCGGCGCGCGCGACGATCCGCTCGACGATCGCGTCGTTCCCCTCGCCGAGCGCGGCGCGCGCGAGCCACGTCGCCGCGCGCGGCAGGAGCGGGCCGAGGCGCATCTCTTCGGCGCCGCGCGCCGCGAACAGAGACGGGAAGCGCTCGTAGATCTCGGGGCGCGCGAGCGTGAGCACGAAGAGCGGCCGCTCCGCGAGCGCGCGCAGCGCCGCGTCGACGAGCCCGATCGACGCGACGTCGCCCCACTGCGCGTCCTCGATCACGAGCGCGAGCGGCCTCGCGGCGCACTCCGCTTCGAGCCACGCGACGAACGCGGCGCGCAGCATGTCGCCCTCGACCATGGCGTCGCGGCGCGGGCGCGGCGACGAGGGCGCGAGCCCGGCGAGCTCGACGAGCTTCTCGATCGCGCCCTCGGGCACGAGGCCGCGCAGGCGCGCGGTGAGCTTGTGCGCGCGATCGTCCGTCGGCTCACCCTCGAGGATCCCGGCGAAGCGGCGCAGCGCGGGCGCGATCATCCCGAACGGCGAGGCCTCGGCGAGCGGCCCGCCGCGACAGAGCAGGACCTCGGGCGGACGCTCGGCGCGCGCGAGCCGCGTGGTGAGCTCGTGCCGGAGCCTCGATTTCCCCGCGCCCGGCGCGCCGATCACGATCACGGCCCGCGCCACCGGCTCGGCCGCGCACTCGCGGAACGCGGCTTCGAGGTTCGAGAGCTCGCGATCGCGACCCACGCACGGCATCGATCGCCCGCCGATCGCGCGCGGCGGCGCCGCGGCCCTGCGCGGCCCGACGAGCGTGCGCTTGCCCCCTTCATCGTCGATCACGAAGTGATCCTGGGCGAGCTGCGCGGTCGCCTGATCGATGACAATAGGCTTATTTTCAAGGCTATTTTCGCGATCATCCACAGCGCCGCGATCGAACAGATCGCCCGTGAGCCCGCTCGTCCCCGAGAGCGCTCGGCCCGTCGCGATCGACAAACGAAGCCTGGGCGCGCGCGCCGCCGCCGCGAGCGCCGCGCGCGCCGCGCGGATGGGCTCGTCGCCGAGCGTGCGATCGCCGCCGAAGACCGCGATCCAACGGCCGCCGATCGTGGGGAAGCTCGTGCCGCCGTGCTCCTCGACGATCGACGTGAACTGGACCGCGTCGTCGCCGTGCGCGCCTCCCGCGAAGAGCACCGTCACGACGCGCTGCTCGAACGCGGCCGACATCACGAGCGACATGCGCGCGGTGGGCTCGTCCTCGCCCGCCGCCGCCGCCGCCGCGCCGTCCCACGCGGGGATGCGCCCGAGCGCGGCCGCGAATTCCAAGATGTCCGCGAACCTGTCGTGCGGCGCCTTCCCGAGCGCGCGGCGCATGAAGGCGTCGATCTCGGGCGGCGCGCCGGGCACGAGCTCGCTCACCTTGGGCGCCACCGCGAGGACGATCTTGGCGAGCATCGCGAAGGTGTTGTTCGCGACGAAGGGCTTCTTGCCGGTGATGAGCTCGAAGAGCACCACGCCGAGCGAGAACTGATCGGCGTGGTGCGTGACGCGATCGTCGCCGCGCGCCTGCTCGGGCGCCATGTAGCTCGGCGTGCCGATCGCGATCCCGTGCGCGGTCATGGTCGCCTCGCTCACGCCGCGCGCGACGCCGAGATCGATGATCGTCGCGTGCAGCGCGCCGCCCTCGCCCTCGCGCAGGACGATGTTCGCAGGCTTGACGTCGCGGTGCACGACGCCCGCGCGGTGCAGCGCCGAGAGCCCGCGCGCCACTTGGCCTACGATCTCGAGCGCCGCCCCGAGCGGGAGCGGATCGCGCCGCTGGCGCTTCGCGAGGTCCTCCCCTTCGAGCCACTCGACCGCGAGGCACGCGCGGCCCTCGTCGTCGACGCCGTGCGCGAGGTAGCGGACCACGTGCGGGTGGTTGATCTGCGCGAGCAGCCGCGCTTCGCGGCGAAAGCGATCGATCGAGACCGCGTCGTCGAGGACCGCGTGCAGGCGCTTGATCGCCGCCTCCTGTCCCGTGACGCGATCGGTCGCGCGGAGCACCTCCCCCGACGCGCCATGACCCACGCGACGACCGATGACGAAGCGTGAGCCGATGGGAAAGTCGTCCGACATCGAGACCGCGAGGGTAGCGCTCCTCGTTACGTCCGCGAAGGCCATGGGGAACAATCGGGTTCGTCGAGGCGTCGAGCTTGTCCCATGGCCGATCCGTCGCGCTTCCCGAGCCTCACCCTCCCCTTCGCGATCACCGGCGCCTCGGCCGGCTTTCTCACCACGGGCCTCACCCCTCATTGGATCCTCCACGGCGAGAAGCCCGAAGCGCGCGCGTGGATCGCGCTCATGGGCGGCGTCTTCGGCGGGCTGCTCGGGTTCGCGCTCCACCGCCTCTCGGCCGGAAAGCGGTATTCCTGGGACCTCATCGCGGCCGATCCCGATACGAGGCCTCCCACGGACAGGTGGTATGTTCACCTCTTCGCGATCTGGTGCGCCGCCGCGGCCATCGGCGCGAGCTATACCCTCTTCGACTACAACTTCGAGGCGAAGCACGGCGTTTGGACGGCGATCCTCCTCGCGACTCCCTTCCTCCCTACCTGCTTTGCGGTGCTCTGGTTCGCGCGGAGGGCCCAGCGCGCGAGGCTCGGATCCGTGGTCGCGGCGAGCGATCGGCGCGCCGTGTGGGGTATCTTCGCGGTGACGTTGTCGGTCGTCACGCTGGAGGCGCTCCCGCAATCACCCATCCTCGAAGAGAGGTTCGTGCTCTATGGCAAAGCACCTTCGGTCGCGCTCGTGATCGCGATCGCGGCGACCTCCGTCGCGGTGCTCCTGCTCGACGTCCAAGCGCTCGGCGCGCTGAAGCGCGCGACGGCGGCGTGCCTCGTGCGCCACGAGGAGGAGGTTCAACGAGACGACGCGAGCGAGAAGACCCATCTCGACGTGGGCCTCGGGGCCGGGCTCCTGGCGCACAAAGAGGTGAGCCCGCTCGTGTACCGCGGCCGTGACCGCATTTTGGCGCTCATCGAGGGAGATCCCCAAGAGGCCCTCGCGGCGCTCGGGGGCGCGATCAAACGCGGCATCGCCGGGACCTTTGTCGCGGCGGCGGTGCTCGCGCTCCACCTCGGCGCCGACGGCCGCGCCCTGTTCCTCCGGTATGAGCAGTGGCGCTGCGCCGACGGTCATCCTTGGTGTTGCCGTGTCGGCGCCAAGGCCGCGGCCGAGGATCGCGAGAAGGCGGTTATGCTCCTCGAACGGGGTTGTGACGACGGCGACGGCCATAGCTGTTTGGCCCTCGCGACGCGCTACCGCGGCGACGCCGCGCTCACCACGCGCTTCGAGTTCCGCGCGGCGCAGCGGGGATATTGCCCGAGCGGGATGACGGTGGTTTGGCGGTCGGGAGAGGGCATGTGCTATTACCCTCACTCCATGCCGTGAGTCACTTGGCTTCGCCCGCGGGGTTCGCCTCGTAGCCCCTCTCGATCCATCCGTACTCAAAACGGCCCTTGCGGCGGACGACGGTCACCGCATCTCCCTCGCGGAGATGGCCTTGAAAGGTGTGCGCGTCCTCGACGCCGCCCGGCCACGCCACCTTCACCTCGCTCATGGGCGCGCCGTCGCTCTCATAATGCCTCACCCAAACGATGCTCCCGCGCTCCTCGCGGCTCGGCGAGCGATCGAGCGCGCCGTTCAAGATCACGAAGAACCCTGAAAAAAAGGGCACGATGGTCAAGAAGCCCGTCCCGAGCAAGGCACGATAGTGCAGGAGGCCGCGGGCGTGGCCGCGCGCGAGCCTGCGCGCGACAGGCCACGTGAGCATCCACGCGAGGAGCCCAAAGACAACACCCCAGAGCGGGAGCGCGGCGCGATCGGGCGTGAAGACCGCGAGCGCGAAGACGAGCGAGCCCGCCGAGAACACGGCGGTCATGACCGAGAGCGCGATGTAGAGCGAGCTCGGCGGGTTGGCCTCGTCGAGCGCCGAATACCGCACGACAGGGATCTTCGCGACCGCCGCGAGCGCGACGGCGAGCTCGCGGAGCGCGTCCGGCGCGAACGCGCCGTCGCCGGAGATCGAGAGCGTGACGCCCTCTGGGCCGATCTCGACGCGAGGGCACGATTCGAGCAAACGGAGGATCCCGGCGCGCGCCTCCGCGCTCGCGAGGAGCGTTTTGACCGCGGCCGCCGGGATGGTCGTCTCGATGTACACCCGATAATCGAAGAGCGCCTCTCCCACCTGCGCCTCGACGCTCAGGCCATCTTCCTTGGCGATGCGGTCCGCCTCCTCTTCGCGCCGGAGCGTCACCTCGGGCAAACCCTTTTTGGGCGCGTGGAGGACGAGCCCTGTCACGTGGCCGCTCGAAATGTCGAGGGACAAGACAATGCGCGCGCCGTCCTCGACGATCGCGATCGCCGCCTCGCCCCGCGCGGGGACGCCGTACGCCTCCGCGATCGCGTCGAGCTGCGGATAAGGCACGTTAACCTCACTTTGCGCCGGATGCCGCGCCGCTGCGCTTCGCGACCCGCGCGAGGCTCCATTTGAGGAGGGGCGGGGTCACCATCGTGGTGACGATGACCATCACCACGATGGCCGAGAATTGATGTTGATTGACGACAGGCGTCCCCCCCACCGAGAGCCCAAGACCGATGTTGGCGAAGATGAGCCCCACCTCGCCGCGCGGGATCATGCCGAGCCCCACGGTCAACCTGTCGGCCGCGCCGCCGAGCACACCGAGCGAGCAGATCTGTTTCCCCACGATCGCCACCACGGTGAGCACGAGCGCGAGCAAGAGCACGCCGGGCGCCGCGAACGCGCGCAGATCGGTGCGCATCCCCATCACTACGAAGAACACAGGCACCAAGAAGGACGTCATCGGATGGATGAGATCCTCCAAACCATGTTCGCCGCGATCGACGAAGTCTTGATAGTGCGCGTGCTCGAGGATGAGCCCGGCAGCAAACGCACCTACGATGGGCGCGAGCCCAATCGCGTTCGCCGCCCACGAGAGCAAGAAGCAAAACGCGAGGCTCAACGCGAGCAGCATGCCCCGCGCCTGGAACCGGAGCGCCGCCTTGAACACGCGCGGCGCGAGCCAGACCCCCAGCGCCAATGAGCCCACCAAGAACCCGAGCGAGAGCCCGAGCGTCTTGCCCATCTCAAACGCCGAGATCGCACGCCCCGCGTTCGCCGCGCCGATCACGCCCGTGACCACCGCCAAGATCACGAGCCCGAGGACGTCGTCCACCACCGCCGCGCCCAAGATGACGCGCGCCTCCGGGCTCTTGCCCCAGCCTAAATCTTTGAGCACACGCGCGGTGATCCCCACGCTCGTCGCCGTGAGCGTGGCGCCGATAAACACGTGCGTATAAACGCTCGCTCCCGGCAAGAGGCGCGCGCTCACCACCCACCCCAACAAGAACGGCGCGACGACGCCCAACGTCGCGACGAGGAGCGCGGACCAACCCACCTTGAGCATCTGCGCGACCGTCGATTCGAGCCCGACCTCGAAGAGCAGCAGGATCACGCCCAGACGAGCGAAGATATCGACCGTCGCGTCATGCGTAATCCACGCGAAGCGCCCGACGCCCACATGAACGAGGTTGCCGATGAGCACACCCGCGCAGAGCTCCCCGAGCACCGCGGCTTGCCCGACGCGCACCGCGAGCTCCGAGCCCAGCTTGGCCGCGAAGAGCACCACCGCGATGGCGAACAGCGCCGGTGTGATGGGATCGGCGTGGCCGCCCTCGCTCGCGCGCGCAATCGCAGGTGCGACCACGGTCGCTGCGGCCACCAGCGCCGCGATACGGCGCCCTGTTCTCCTCTGCGTCATCATGGCGGGCCGAGTTGTAACGCCCCCTCCCCTGCGCATCAAAACAAATCAGATCAGGCCGGCGACAGCGCTTCTGAAGGCACATCCACCTTGGGGCTTTGGCCCTCTCCGTCCCACGTGGCCTCTTCGCGGAGCACCGCGAAGACGTCGACCTCGGGCTTGATCTTGTCGTAGAGGTCGGGGAACGCCCCCTCCGCGCCGTACTTCTTACGCACCTCGCGATAGAGCGTCAAATCGAACATCCGCTCGAACTCCTCACGTGTCATGAAGGTGTCGGCGTAGAGGAACGGATACCCGCGCACCTCGCGCGTCAGCTCCTCCATCGCGCGCATGGCGTGGACCGTCTTGAAGCGCTCACCCCGCTTGATGGGCGCGGGCACGCCATAGACACCCAAATCGAAATACATCGCATGATCCTTGCCGGGCACGACGTCCTTGGGGAACGGCGCGGGGAGCTGGCCCGAGCCGGGGCCGCGGTCGTAGACGCGCGAGGGATAAAGGAGGATGGGATACATCCCAAACAGCTCATCGGCTTTGTCGACCGCGCGCTTCATGGCGCTCATCGGGAGCACGATGTCTTGGAACACCTGCATGGTGAACGTCATCTTGCGCACGGCGGGCGTGGTCGAGAACTTCAAGAAGGCGATGCGCGGCGGCATCATCCACCCGAGGAGCGCGCGGAAGAGCGGGTGATTGCCCTCCGGGATCATGTCGGCCACCACCCAAAAGATCGATCGGTTGTGGCGCAGCAAATAGTGCTCGAGCGGGATGAGCTCCTCGCCGCCGCGCTCCTTGAACGTCTCGACGTGCTTGTAAAACCACGGTTTGTAGAACCGCCCAACGGGGTTCACCTTGCGGCGATCCTCGTCGGTGACGACGTCGGTGAAGTCGCCGAGCATGATCACGGCCTCTTCTTTCGAATAGACCGTGGCCTCGACGAAGTCGGGCGCGTCGTCCGAGGTCGAGATCGCGAGCATCTTCTCGCAATAGTCAGCCTGCGTGCGGGCCGGCACGTAGCGCATGCGGATGTGCGATTTGACCGGCATGATGCGCAGTTCGAGCGCCACGAGCAGGCCGAGCGTGCCGTGGGACCAGGGCAGCGCGCGGAAGAGGTCTTGGTGCTCGTCCTTGGTCGCGCGCACGAGCTCTCCGTTCGCGAGCACCACGTCGTACGCGAGCACGGTCTCGAAGAGCATCCCGACCTTGTGCGAGTGCGTGGTCATGCCCGCGGCGAGCGCGAGCCCGCCGATGGTCGCCTCCGCGATCTCGAGCGTGACCTCGAGCATGTAGCCGCGCTCGGCCAAAAAGCGCGTGACCTGCCCGACGGTGACGAACGGCTCGACGCGCACCGTGCGCCTCTCCTCGTCGATCGCGAGCACGTCGCGCAGATCGCCCATCGCGACCTTGTGCCACGTGTGCTTGGGCGTAAAGCGCGTCGACAGGTTCATCCACGTCTTGCGGTCGGTGCACATGGGCTTGCGCTCGTGCGCGGGCGTCGCCGCCCAACGGCGCACCTGTTCTTGGACGCGGCGGACCTTGTCGTCGTGGCGCTCCGGCGCGGCGCCGAGCTTCTCGTACGCGAAGCTCCGCGCGCGCATGACCGCGTCGAACACGAAGCCGGCGGGGAGCCCCACGCCGACGAGCAGGAGAGAGCGGTATTTGGTGGCGAGGTCGGTGAGGAGGCTCATCGCGATGGAGCGAGCCTCTAACGGCCAAGCGCTCGTCGCGTCAACCCCTCGCGTCGTGCGCCGCGGCGAGCACCGAGGCCATGAAGTGGACGAGCGACCATTGCTCGCCCGCGCTGGGCTCTCCGGTGATCTCGACGTGGACGATGGCCGGGCTCACGAGCGCGGCGCCGAGCTTGTCTTTGGGCATCTCGTGCGCGAGCCACCGGGTCTCCGCCGCGGGGATCACGCTGTCCTTCGCGCCGTGGAGCAGGAAGACCTCGGCCGACACGCGATCGAGATGACCGCGCGGCGAGAGCTTTTCGAGGCCCTCGCGATCGCGATCGATCGACGCGAGGATCTCCGGGAGCACGCGCTCCATCTGGTGATCGAAGAGCGCGGTGATCGTCTCCTTGCCCTTGGGGCTCAGGCCCTCGGCGAGCGCGCGCGCCTTGTCGCGATCGTCGGCGAGCCACGCGCGGAGCGATTCGCGCGCCGTCTTCGCGTCCTCGTCCGCGAAGAAGCGCTCGGCGCGCGCGTGCACCAGCACCAACAGCCCATACTCGTGCGCGGCCAAATGCTCCTTGCCGCCGCCGGGCAGCTCGATGTCGCTCGTCGCGAGGTAGCGCGCGACGCGGCCGAGATCGTGGTGCGCGCCGATCGCGACGACCACGCCGATGTCCTTGGAGAACCGAGGATCCGCGGCGGCCAAGAGCGCGAGCCCGCCCGCGAAGCTCATCCCCATGAGGCCCACGCGCGCGGCGCCCGTGCGCTCGCGGAGCGCGCGCGCCGCGAGCCCCAGCGTGTCGATCGCGCTCGGCTCGATGCGGTAGCTCTGGATCTCGCCCACCTCGGGCGTGAGCACCGCGACGCCGCTCGACGCGATCGCGCGCGCGAAGCGGAGGAGCCTCGGCTCGTCGATGCCGAGCCGATGAACGCCGTGCACCACCACGACGCCGGGCGCGTCGCTCACGCCGCGCGGCCGAAAGAGCCTCGCGCGCGTCTCGCCGTGCGCCAGCGGGATCGTGAACAGCTCCTCGTCGACCGCGGTCTTGCCGAGATCGGCGAGCCAGCCCGTCGCGTTCTGGTCGGCGAAGCGCACGAGGAGCGACGCGGCGCGCGCGTGCGTGATCGCCGGGCGCGCGGAGAGCACGACGATCGCGAGCAGCGCGAAGAGGATGATCTTCTTGCGGAGAGGCTTCTTCGGGGAGAGCGTAGATGGCGGCATGGTGACGGCCGAACGGGGCACGATCACCGAGATATTCCGGCGCTTTTGTGCCCTCGTTCCATCGTAGCCCGGTTACGCCGCGCGCGGTGAGGGCTGCGCGCGCTCCTGCATGATCGCGTCGAAGTGATCGCCCAGCACGGGGAACTGCGACACCAGCGCGCGAAAATCAGCGCGCGACATCACGAGCACGTCCACCTGCCCGACCGATCGCACCGACGCTGTCCTCCGCGTGTCTTCGAGGAGCGCGCGCTCGCCGAACACCTGCCGCGGGCCGAGCTTCTTCAGCACGCGCTCGGGCTCGCTGCCCTCCGCGCGCTTCACGACCTCGACCTCGCCCGCCATGATCATGTAGAGCTCGCGGCCCACCTGGCCCTCCTCGACGATGAGCTCGCGCGGCTCGTAGTGCTGCACCTTGAGCTTGTCTTTGCGGAGGATCTGCATCTGCGTGATGTCGCGCGGGAAGAGCAGATCGAGCGTCCAGTCGATGGTCACGCGCAGCCTGCGCACCGCGCCGGGGAGCTTTGCGAGGTACACGGTCCTCCACAAAAACCAGGCGATGAAGCCGGTGATCGTGACGCCGAAGATCGTCGCGACGGCGCTCCTCTGGCCGAGCGACGCGAGCATGCCGAGCACCTTGAATTCGAACGGCTTGGCGGGCCTCTTCGCGATCGACGCGAGGATGTTCGCGGCGCACGTCTTGGCCTCGCGGATGGCGAACTGCGCGGTGGGCGGGCAGAAGCCCTTGCCCGTGGGGCTCGGGATGGCGGCGCAGTCGCCGACGGCCCAATACCCCTCCTTGCCAACACAAGCGAGCGTGCGATCCGTCAAAAACACGCCGATTTTGCGGCCGTTCAGCTCGCCCTCGGCGAAGCCCGCCGTCGCGAGCAGGTGCGCGGCGATGGGGTTCGGCGCGTTGCCCACGGTGCAAACGAACGTGCGTGTGTCGAACGCGCGGCCGTCGGCGAGGTAGACCTTGCTCGGCGAAGCGGCCTTGACGCGCGCCGAGAGCACCACCTGAATGCCGCGCTTCTCCAAGATTGTTTGGGCCGCGAGCCCGAGCTTCTTCGGCATCTCGGGGAGCAGCACGTCCTGCGAGTGGATGAGCGCGAAGCGCACCTCGTCGCGCCGGATGCGCGGGAAATACCGCAGCGATCGCGTCACGAGCTCGCACAGCTCGCCCGCGGTCTCGACCCCGCTGAAGCCGCCGCCGGCCACCACGAACGTGAGCAGCGCCGCGCGCCGCGCGGGATCAGGCTCGATGTCCGCGACCTCCAAACAACGGATCACGTGGTTGCGGAGCGCGTAGGCGTCGCTCAAATCCTTCATGGCGAAGGCGTGCTCGGACGCGCCGGGCATGATCGAGAAATTCGACACCTTGCCCATCGCAAACACGAGATGATCGTAAGGCACGCTCACGAGCTCGAGCCCGTCGCCCTGCGAGACGATCACGCATTTGCGCTCCACGTCGACGTTGAGGATCGTGCAGCAGCGAAAGCGGGCTTTGGGCACCATCTCGCGGATCGGATTGACCACGTGGGTCGCCGCGACGCCGCCCGCCGCCACCTCGGGCAACAGCGGTTGAAACACGAAGTAGTTCTCTTCGCTCAAGAGCTCGACCTCGACGTCGGTCCGTTTGCCGAGCATCTCGGTGAGGTGTTTGGCCGTGTAGACCCCGGCGAAGCCGCCTCCCAACACCACCACGCGCACAGGCCCGCTCGTCGCCTCGCGAGGCCCTTTGTCCGCCGCGAGCAAGAGCGCGAGCGAAGGGCTGATCGTGGCTGCATTGGGTCTCTTGTTCGCGCTCATTCGTCCCTCGCGCCTCCCTTGTCCTCGCCTCTACGGCGGTCCCGAGGATCCGTTTCGCGGTCGTGAACAAGTGCAAATGGGCGCCGGGATCGCTTGCCATCGAGGGCGCGCGCGTGTCATTGGCTGTCCTCTCGTGCCCTCCCTCAAGCTCACCTTCTGGCTCGTCTCCATCGCCGCGTGGGCGGTCGTCGTGCTCGGCGCGCGGCTCCGGCGCGGGCGGTTCTACGCCACCTTCGCCGCGATCCTGGTCGGCATTCACACGCTCGTGGGCTCGGCGCTCGCGCCGCACACGGGGCGGCTCTGGCCCGTGTATCTGTATCTGCACCTCACGGTGTACGCGCACTTCTTCCTGCTGACGCGGCCCACGCTGCGTTCGCTGCCCGTGCGCATGCTCGTCGGGCTGCCCGCGTCGTACTTCTCGTCGGCCACGTTCCTCGCGTTTCCATGGGCCATCGCCGTGGGCTTCGGGCTCACGCCGCACGGGCTCTTCATCCCGTACGTGGTCTCGCTCCTCGGCATGATCCAGTCGCTCACCCTCCGGCGCGAGGAGGTCGACGTCACCATCGATCGCGCGCCGGTCGACGGCATCCGCAGGTTCACGCGCGGTGGAGCGAGCGCGCGGCCGCTTCGCATCGTGCAGATCACCGATCCTCATCTCGGCCCGTTCATGCCGGTCGCGCGGCTCCGCGCGATCTGCGCGCGCGCGGTCGAGAAGAACCCCGATCTCGTGCTGCTCACGGGCGACTTTCTCACGATGGAGTCGCAGGGCAGCGCGGACTACCTCGCCGAGGCGCTCTCGCCGCTCCGCGCGCTCCCGGGCAAGGTCTTCGCGTGCCCGGGCAACCACGATCACGAGGCGCCCGAGGTGGTGGCGACCGCGCTCGCGCGCACGGGCGCGAGGTACCTCATCGATGACGCGACGATCGTCGAGACGGAGGCGGGTCCGGTGCAGATCGTGGGGATGGACTTCCACTTCCGAAACCGCAAAGAGCGGCTCGCGGCGGTCACGCGCGCGCACCCGCGCATCCCCGGCGCGCTCCGCATCGTGCTCCTGCACAACCCCGGAGCGTTCCGCGATTTGCCGGAAGGAGAAGGCGATTTGGTGCTCTCGGGGCACACGCACGGGGGCCAGCTCGGGCTCGTGAGCTTGGGCTTCGCACCCACCATCCTGCGCCTCTTCGTCGACATGCCCGATCACGGGCTCTGGGCGCGCGGCCGCGATCGGCTCTACGTTCACAAGGGCACGGGCCACTACGGCTTCCCGCTCCGCATCGGCGTCCCCGCCGAAGAGAGCGTGCTCCGCGTGCATCTCGCATGAACTTCCTCTTTCACCATCACCTCGCGGTGCGCGATCTCGGATCGCCCGAGGCCGGTGTGGGCGCGATGCTCCCCGACCTCTGGCGCATGGCCGATCGCAAGGTGCGCGCGCAGCGCCTCGATCCCTCCGCGTTGGAGGGCGCGCAGCGATCCGAGGTGCTCCGCGGGATCGATCATCATCTCGACGCGGATCTCTGGTTTCACGGCGATGCGGTCTTCGCCGACGGCGAGCGCGCGACGGCCGACGCGTTCAAGCGCTCGGGCGCGTCGGCGCCCCGCTTGGTTTTGTTCGCGCACGTCACGTGGGAGATGTGCCTCGACGGCGCGCTCGTGCGCGCGCTCGGCGGCGACACGCTGCTCGCGTCGATGCGCGAGGGGCTCACGCGCGCGCGTGCCTCCGGTGAGCTCGATCGAAGCGCGGGGCTTCACCACTGGGATCGCGGCACGCGGCCGGCGCGGGGCGACGACGATCGCGCGGGCTTCGACGCGCGGATGCAACACATCGAGGCCGAGCTCCACAAGGGCGCTTGGGTGATGGGCTATGCGAACGGGGACGGCATCGCGGCGCGGCTCTCGGGCATCCGCGCGCGGCTCGGCATCGCGCCGCTCTCGCCCGACGATCACGCGCGCGTGGCGGTTATTGCCGAGGATTTGCTCGCGCTCGGCGAGCCTTTTGTAAGCCGTATCGTCGAGGGACCGCGCTTTGGTCATCCTGCCCGGCCGAGCTTGCGATAAATAGGCGCGCATGCCCGCGCGCTGCGAGTCCTGCGCTGCGACCCTCCCTCCGAGCGCGCGGTTCTGCGCGTCATGCGGCGAGCCGGTGCCGCTCGGCTATCGCGAGACGGAGCTTCGCCTCACACCGAGACGCGCGGTGCAAGGGATCTCCACGGCGGACGAGCCGCCCGGCTCCTCGATCCTCCCTCCCGCGCGCATCCCCGAGGGCACGCGCGTGTCGGTCTATCGCATCGAGGGTGTGATCGGCGAAGGCGGGATGGGCGTCGTCTACCGCGCGCGCGACGAGGCGCTCGATCGCACGGTGGCGCTCAAGTTCTTGCACACGAACCTCGCCGGCAACATCGACATCAAGCGGCGGTTCTTGCGCGAGGCCAAGCTCCTTCGATCGTGGACGCACCCCAACGTGGTCCGCGTGCACGACCTCATCGAGCTCGAGGACACGGCCGCGATCGTGATGGAGCTCATCGAAGGTCCGACCCTCATCGGTCATCTCAAGCGCTGGCGCGGGCGCATGCCATGGGGCGAGGTCGGCGTGATCTTCAGCGCGGTGCTCGACGCGATGGGCGACGGTCACAAGCGCGGCATCATCCACCGCGATCTCAAGCCCGAGAACATCCTCGTCACGATGACGCCGCGCGGGCTCGTGCCCAAGATCGTCGACTTTGGCATCGCCAAGATCCTCGAAGGCACTACGTACACGATGAGCGGCGCGTTCCTGGGCACGTCCGCGTACATGTCGCCCGAGCAGGTCAAGAACCCTGTCGCGGCGGGCCCGGGCTCCGACATCTATTCGCTCGGCGTCACGCTGTATCAGCTCGCGACGGGGCGCGTGCCGTTCGAGGGCAACAACCACTTCTCCGTGATGATGGCGCACGTGGACGAGGAGCCCGCCGCGCCCTCCACGCTCCGGCGCGACATACCCCCCGAGCTCGAGCGTCTGATCTTGGACGCGCTCGCCAAAGCCCCTTCGGCGAGGCCGCCTTCGTGCGAGGTGTTTCGGCAGCGCCTCGAAGGCGTGCTCGCGCCTTATGCGATGCTTCACGTGGACGGCGGGCACGGCTCCGACGCTCCCCCTGCCCCGGTGCTCAAGGAGGTTGGGGGCGAAGAGATGGTGCTCGTGCCCGAGGGCCGGTTTTTGATGGGCCAGCACAAGCGGTCCATCGTGATGAACGCGTATTACGTCGATCGCACGCCCGTGAGCAACCGCCAGTTCTTACGCTTCTTGGAGGTGACGGGGTATACGCCGAGCGGGCCTGACACGAGCCGTTTTTTGAGCCATCTGCACGGTCATCTCGGCGCGACGCTCGCGCAAAGGCCGCTCGTCGTGCCCGACAAGGTGGCCGATCATCCGGTGGTCTACGTGTCCTGGGAGGACGCGCGCGCGTACGCGGCGTGGGCCGGAAAGCGCCTTCCGAGCGAGGCGGAGTGGGAGAAGGCCGCGCGCGGCGCCGATGGGCGCAAGTATCCTTGGGGCCGTGAGGAGCCCACGCCCTCGCGCGCCAACTATGGTCGTCGCGACGGCGGGACCACGCCCGTGGGTGCTTTTCCGAACGGCGCCTCGCCGTGGGGAGCCTTGGATATGGCGGGCAACGTGTGGGAGTGGTGCGAAGACGTGGACGACCCTTCGTTTTACACGAACGGCCCGCCCATGAACCCGTGCAACACGGCCGCCGGCGAGCGGCGGGTGATGCGCGGCGGAGCGTGGATGTTTGGGGCCAAGTCGCTGCGCACCTATGAGCGCACGAGCTTCGAGCCGCACTCGCGCTTTGCGTCGGGTGGTTTTCGCTGCGTTCGGGGCGCGTGATAGGGTAGGAAAGCTCATGACCGGTTCCGGCGTCTCGCGAGAGACTGAGCCGAAGCGAAGTGACATGTCGACGAAACTGAAGAAGCTGGAGCTCAGGGGATGGCGGTCGATCGTGGACACCGGAGAGCCTGGGATCGAGATCGGCGATCTCAACGTGCTACTCGGCGCCAACGGGGCAGGGAAATCGAACCTGCTGTCGTTCTTTGCGCTCCTCAACGCGAGCATGGAGGGGAGGCTCAACACGTTCGTTGGGCGAGACCTCGGCGGCGCGTCGGCTCAGCTCGCCGGGGGGCCCAGGCGGACGCCGGTCGTCGTCGCGAGGATCTTCTTCGAGAGCGACAGGGGGACCAACGAGTACGGCTTCACGCTCGCCCATGCGGCGGACGACCGCTTCCTGTTCACCGACGAGCACTGCGAATATGGAGCGCCGGGTCATGAGCACCCGATCCGCGTGTCGCTCGGGGCAGGGCACTTCGAATCCGCCATGCGCGCCGCGTCTCAGCAGGAGGGGCCCGAGGGCGCCACCGCCCGCTTCATCCGAGCGACCCTGCTCGGGTGGCGGTTCTTTCACTTCCACGACACCTCGGCGCGAGCGGCGGTGAAGCTGGCGGGCGAGGTCAGCGACAACCTCCACCTCCGCGCGGACGCGTCGAACCTCGCGGCGTTCCTCCTCAAGCTGCGCGACGAGAGCTCGGTGAGCTACGAGCTCATCCGCGCGACGGTCGGCCTCGCAGCGCCGTTCTTCGAGGACTTCGTGCTCGAGCCGGAGGGCCCAGGGGGAGGCCTGGTGCGCCTGCGATGGCGCCAGAAGGGAGATGACATCGTATATGGCGCGCACCAGATCTCCGACGGCACGCTGCGCTTGATGTGCCTTGCGGCGCTGCTCCTCCAGCCGTCGCTGCCCCGTTTGATCGTGATCGATGAGCCCGAGCTGGGGCTGCACCCGTACGCGATCGAGCTCCTCGCCACGCTGCTGCGGCAGGCATCCGAGAAGGCGCAAGTCGTGATCTCCACCCAGTCGGTACCGCTCGTCGATGCGCTCGTGTCCCCGGAGGAGCTGATTATCGTCGATCGGCAAACAGGCGCGAGCCGCTTCCGTCGCGTCGACGGCGAGGCGCTGCGCGAGTGGCTCGAGGACTACACCCTGGGACAGGTCTGGGTAAAGAACCTGCTCGGCGGAGGCCCCCGATCGTGACACGGCTCATGGTGCTCGCAGAGGGGCAGACCGAGCAGACGTTCTGTGAAGAGTTGCTCTGGCCCACGCTCAAGGGTTATGGCGACAAGCGCGTGACGAAGCTCGATCCGAGCGGCTCGCAAGCTAGTAGAAGCGCGCGTGGAGGTCACGCGCACAGGTTTCGGATCATCGAACGCGATCTGCAGCGAGTGCTCCGCGGCGGCTTCGACGTCGTCACTACGATGATCGACCTCTACCATCTACCCGAAGATTTTCCTGGCCTTGGCGAGGCTGCGAGGATCCCCGACCCGATTGAGCGGGCTCGCCATCTCGAGGCCGCGCTGCACGCGCACATGGGCGCTCCGAAGCAACTCGTGCCGAACCTACTCGTGCACGAGCTCGAGGCGCTGCTGTTCGCAAGCCCGGAGGTGCTCGAGAGGACGGCTTATCTCGTACCTGCGGTTCGCGCAGAGATGGCGGCTGTGGCCCGGGCTTTCCCGACCCCCGAGCACATCGACGGCAACGAACCGCCGGGTAAGCGCCTGGAGCTTCGCACGAGGTCTTACGGGGGCGCCTATGCGAAGCCTCTCCAGGGCAACCTGATCGCCCTTGAGGTCGGCCTCGAAGCGATGCGCGCGCGCTGCCAGCACTTCGACGCATGGGTCACCGAGCTGGGCCGCCGCGCTGCCGCTGCCGCGTGATTGGAAGACTTAGGGCTCCGGCGGAAATAAAGGAAGCTGCGACCGCCGATACCGTCGCTGCGCCGGGCGGCCTCGTCGCTGCGCTCCTCAGGCTACTTCAGTAGCCTTCCGGTGCTCGCTCCTCGGGCGCCCGGCTCGCTTCGGTCTCGACGGTCTCGCGATTTCCTTTATTTCCGCCGGAGCCCTTACCCAACCTGTACTCAGGGGTAATTGGGGAGCTGTTTCGTGATGTTGGCAAACAGATCCGGGAGATCGCTCGTCGCTTGGCTCTTGCCCATCCACGCAGGGAACGACCCTGCGAGATCGAGGTAAAAGCGATAGACGGCGTGCGTGCTTTTGCCGCCTTTGATGGGCTCGAGCCGCCAACCGCCCTCGTGTTGGGTCACGCGCACCACCCCTTTCACCGGCGCGGGGCCGCGATCGTTGGCGGTCGTAAAGCGCATCCAGTGCACGTCGCTCTCGCTGCCCCACGCGACGTCGAGGGTGAAGTCGCGATCGTCGAGCACCGGCAAATCGAGGCGCTGGTAGACGATCAAGCCCCCTTCACTGCGGGAGATGACGCGGTTCTCTTTCAGGTGCTTCTGCCACTTCTTGTGGTTCGGATAATCGGTGAGCACCCGGCGGACACGCTCGGGCGAGGCCGCGAGGGTGCCTTCGGCGGCGAGCTCGATCCCAGGGCGCTTCTCGCGCCTATACACCTTCACCCCCTTGTCTTCGCCGAGGAAGACGAACCCCTCCGCGATGAGCGCGCTCGCCGGCGCGGGGGCGCCGCGCTTCTCCGCGGCCGCGAGCGAGGGCACGAACGGCAACGTCACGAGGATCAGCAGGGCGAGTCGGCGGTACAACATACCTTCTCTCCCATGCAAGCCGCCCGCCGCCCGGGAGGCGCGGAGCTCCGCCCCAATACGCTATCGAGCGCGCACACCGTGCACGCAGCGCGCGCAAAGCACCGCTGTCTCTTGGGCAGCCTATCGGGTGGTCACTCGATAGGCGCCGTCGGCCACGGACACGTGGACTTCTCTTGGCACTTGTCCCATGAGAACTCCTGCCCTCCCGTCGCCAAATACCGCCCGATCATGTTGAGCAGGTAGGTGCCGAGATCGAAGGGCTGGGTGGGATCGGGCCCGACGAAGCCATGTTTGCCCTTGGGATCGAGCATGGGCAGGATAACACCGCTCCAGCCATGAGCCCCCTTGTGCATCAGGCGGAGCGGCGGATCGAGGCGCGGGACGTCGAGGCCGTCGTCGACGGGCACAACGCCGGCCAGGTGATCGACGTCCATGAGCACGGGCTCGCCTTGGCTGTTCGTGTAATGGGCGAGCCGCACGGTCCCCTCGATGGTGAACGTGTCGATGAGCACCTGATTCTGCGACTTGCCCCAACGATCGTCCGCTTTGTCGAAGCCGATGAAGCCGGCGGAGCGGCCGAGCGCGACGCCCGCGGCGATGAGCACGCCCGGGTCGCCGATCGACGGCATCATCATCACGTTGGTGCGCGACGTCTCGCCGGTGCCGTATTTCATCGTGCGTGCGCCGCTCCAATACGGCGCCCAATTCATCGGATCGGCCACCTCCAGCGCGACCTGCGAGAGCCCGAGGAAGCGCCGCAGATCAGGGGTCGCCCGGCGCAGCCCGAAGCCATCCGCCGGAGCGACGAGCTTCGATCCCGCGGCGAAGGTCGTCTCGCCCAAGGTCACGTCGTATCCGAAGCTCGTCACCTCGGCGTACGGCGCCCCCTTCGGGATCTCGCACCCCTCGCGCTCACGCGGGGCCGCCACGCCCGCGAAGACGCGGAGCCGAAGCGGATCGCCCGCGTCCGACGAGACCGCGACGCGGAACGTGCCCGAGCCCTGCACCGCGCCGCAGCGCCACTCGCCCGTGGTCAGGTTCTCGAGCACGACCGTGTCTTCGGGCTGCATCGCGGGCAGATCCGCGAGGGTGAGCGCGACGTCGGAGGTCTGCCCGTCGTTGATGCGGAGCTTCAGCTTGTCCTCTTCGGCGAAGAAGATCGGGCCGAGCGCGCGCAGCACCATCGCGTCGCGGATGCCGCCGAGCGTCGATCGCGTGCCGATCTCGCTGAGCATGCCGCCCGGCACGATGGCCACCGCGCTGTCGATCTGCGGCTCGACGCCCGCAAACACACCTCCGGTGATGCCGCCGAGCGAGCCGCCGATCACGTGAAGCGGCGCCGCGCCGCCGACGTCGACCAGGCCATCACCGTCGAAATCGCCTGCGATCCCAGGCGATCCCGTGACGTTCCAGGTGGCCTTGCCGTCGAAGCTCCGAAGCGTGCGCACCACCTGCATGCCGTCGAGCATGGTTTGGCGGACCATGTCGCGCGTGTGGAACACGTACGCGCTCCAGAAGTCGTCGCCCGGATCGACCTTGCCGTCCGCGTTCCAGTCGAACGCGCGGCCCGCGAGGAGCGCGTCGCCGAGCGCCTCCAAGCCCGCGCCCGCGAACGCAGCGCGCACGAGGACGGCCTGGCCCGGGTCGAGGCCGATGCCGTGGCCGGGCGCGTCGATGCCCATCGTCGCGATGCCGTAGCTCGCGAGCAGGCCCGCGAACGGGAGCGCGTCGAACTTGCTGCCGCCGTGGCCGTGGATGAACATCGCCACGGGCGCCGGACCTTTGCGGTTCTTGGGCACGAACAGCCAGAAGGGCACCTCCTCGCCGCGCGCCTTCTTGTCGAGATCCCACACCTGCTCGTAGAGCGGGAGCATCGCGCCTTTCTCGTCCGTGCGCGGAAAGAGCTGCGGCGACGTGATGGCGCCCGCGACGAGGAAGTCGACCGACGCCATGGTCGCCGCGAACACGTCCTGCTCGGCCTGCGAAGAGCCGGTGAGATCGAGCAACTGCAGCGCGAGCGGGAGGAAGACGTCGACCGGGACGAGCTTCGTGTTGGTCACGCCCGGCGCAGGGTCGCGCACGTCGGCGAGGCGCGAGAGCCCCGCGGGGAAGTCTTTGGCGAGCGAGGCGAGCGGTCCGATTCCATAGAGGCCGTCGCGGACCTTGATGTAGTCGTCGCGGAGGCTCTGCGTGGTGAAGCTCCACGTGAAGCTCACGTCCGAGAGCGCGAGCCCGTGGCGCGAGAGGCAGTCCGGCAGCGCGGCGAGGGCCTGGGTCTGGGCCGCGTGGTTGATGCCGTCGAACGGCGATCGGACAGGCTCGCCTCCCGGTGACGTGAGCCGGTTCGTGAGCACCACGGCGTAGGTCGTGGCCTCGCGCATGGGCATCACGGGCTTCAGGATGAGCGTGCTCGTCTCGCGCTCATAAAACTCCAAGAGCTGCGATCCGGCCTTGCCGTCGCGCGTGTTCGGGTGATCGAGCACGCCGTCCATGTCGGTGTCCTCGCCCGGATCGAGCGCGCCATTTCCGTTCACGTCCTCTTCGACCTCTTCGAAGACGAGCGTGCTCAGGCCGTCGCGCGGGTCGGACTCGAAGAGATGCGTTTGGGCCAGGACCTGCGGATAGTTGCCTTGACCGAGGTCGAGCGGCACCGCCTCACACAGCGTCGGAGAGCCCTTCGTGACGTCGATCACGAGCACCGCGTCGTCGCGAAAATCGAAGAGGTCGTCGCCGTGGCGCGCGAGGATCACCTCGGGATCGATCGGATCCGAGAAGCTCACGGTGATGGGCGCGAGCGTCCCCCAGCCGGTGAGCTTGTCGAGCTCTTTGCGCGTGGCCTGCTCCCACTTGGTCGGGCCGGCGACCACGCTCGCGTTGAGGCGGCGCTTCGTGGGCGACGACTCGTCGAAGCGCGTGGCGAAGTCGTTCGGCAGCGGGATCTCGGGGAAAGGCTCGTGGAACGCGTCGAAGCGCACCGTCGGCCCGTCGCCCTCGGGCGTCATGGCGAGGTAGTCGAGCTCGCTGGAGAGGCAACTCTCGCCGCCGATCGCCAGAACAACGAGCGGGAGAAGATGGGTGAGGTTCTTCTTGTCCATCGCGGTCTCCTCTTCCCTGATTAGCCCATTAAAGCCGATAACCGAGCATGAACCGGCCGCCGTAGACAGGGCCGATCGCGATCGTGGGCGTGCCGCTGCCGTTCAGCGCCGACCCGGGGAGTAGCAGGCCCCCTTCGACGCCCGCGGACAGCTCCATGCCGCGCAGGATCACACGGTAGCGGAGCCCCACGTCAATCTCGGTGCCCCAATAAGCGCCGGGCCGCGCGTCGAGCGCGTTGCGCGGCGAGCCGCCCGCGAGCCGGGTGTTGAGCGCGTCGGTGATCTTCTCGGGCGCAGCGGCGAAGAGCACGCCGCCGTACGCTTCGAGGCCTTTGGCCGGGCGCACCCAGAAGCGCGGGAAGACAGCGAGCGTGTTGGTCATGCCCCCGCGCGAGGCGAGCCGCTCGACGCCGAGCGCGGGCACGGCCGAGAGCTTGGGGTCCGACGCCGTCGCCACGCCGCGCCCTGTTTGCGCCGCGTGTACGTAGCGAAAGAGCAAGAGGCTCGGGTCGAAGTTGGGGTCGGTCTTGAAGCCGGTGACCTTGCCGTCGTACGCGTTGCTGTCGCCCGAGGCGTAGATCACGTCGAGCACGCCGCCCATGCGCTCGGACGCGAGCGACGCGCGCGCCACGCCGCCGAGCTGGAGCACGCGGCTCTCCGGCACCTCGACGGTGGGACCGATGGTCGTCCTGCCGAACACCACCGCGCCTTCGGCCGAGAGCGTGAGCGTGAGGCCGCGCAGGGGGATGGTGGCTTTGCCCGCCACGTCGGCGACGTTCACCCGCAAGAAGCTTTTGTCGGCGTTCGTCTGCTCGCGGTGCACGAAGAAGAAGCCAATCTGATTCTGCCTCTCGTAGCCGACGAGCGTCGATGCGATGAATTGATAAGCGGAGTCGCCTTCGAGGAGCACGTCGTCGCTCCGCACCTTGTCGATCGCAAACGTGGTGACGAGGCGCGCGTCGGTGAGCGGGCCCGTGGCGACGAAGCCGCGGAGCACGAGGTCGCCGTTCCGAGCGTCGATGAAGCGGGCTGACCCGGGCTCCCAGCCGTGGGCGCCGTCGTTGGCGATGAGCCCGAGGCCCCAATGGTTCACCATGAGCCCGCCGCCGAGCGTGAAATAAGGCCCGACCGAGAAGCGCCCAAAGCCCTTACGGACCTGGGTCGCGAACGATTGCCCGTTGGGCATGCCCTCGCCCTGGAGCAGCTCGTTCTGGGTCCAGGTGCCGGTGATCACGTCGTGCTCGTATTCGGCCAAGAACATGAACATGCCGGCGAGCGGCTTGACGCTGCGAAAGCGCACCCCGACGCGAACGAGCGGCGAGAGCGCGGCCCCGGACTGGAACGGGGCGCCGTCGCGGTCGGTGGGGAAGCTCTTCACCCCTTCGAGGCGCCCTGCGAGCATGATGGGCGCGGCGATCTCGAGGCCGCGGAAGCGGTAGGCGAGGATGGGCCGGTAGTCTTCGGCTGGGTTTGCCTCGTTGGAGGCCGCTTGCGGGGGCGGCTCCGCGAGCGCGGGCGCGCTCTCTACGAGCGCCGCGAGGGCGAGGCCCACGGCGATCCTTTGGGATCTCATCCACGAGCGTTTACGAACCGACGCCACGTTTCGTCAATAGAAATCTCTGCCAACCTCTCTCTCCGTGCAAGGCGCCCGCCGTGGAGGAGGCCCGCAGTTACGCCCAAATACGATATTGCGCGCGCAAACCGTGCACGCGGGCGAGCACGAACCACCTCTGTTTTTCGGCTCGCCGCGCTGGCACACCCGATGCGAACGAAGACCGGCGTACGAGGTGCGCATCATGAAGACGGCCTATGTGACGACGCTCTGCAACGGCGACGGCTACCTCCCGGGGATTGAGGCGCTGGGCAGCTCGATCAAGGCCACGGGGACCCACCATCCGATGGTGTTGATGGTGACCCCGGACGTGAGCGACCACGCGCGCGCCGCGCTCGCTCACGAGGGTTGGACCCTGCGCCCGATTGAGCCCATCGCGAACCCTAACCCGGCGACCATGCACATGCTGCCGCGCTTCGGCGCGGCGTACACCAAGCTCCGCGCGTGGGAGCTCACCGAATACGAAAAGCTCGTGTTTTTGGACGGCGACACCATCGTGGTCAAGAACATCGATGATCTCTTCGATCGCCCCGCGTTCGCGGCCGCGCCCGACTTCTTCCTGCCCGATCGCTTCAGCTCCGGCGTGATGGTGCTCGAGCCGAACGCCGAGGTCTTTACGCACATGGTGCACGAGCTCTCGCGCGTGGAGAGCTACGACGGCGGCGATCAGGGCTTCCTCAACAACTTCTTCCCCGACTGGTACGCCCTCTCCGTCGAGCACCGGCTCCCGGTCGGCTACAACATGGCTCACTTCATTTACCAGTTCATGCACGCTCACCCGTCTGCGTGGGAGAAGCTGCAAGACGAGGTCAAGATCGTTCATTACCTCGTGCAGAAGCCTTGGCAGGCGAGGTCGACGCTCACCGGCGCCTCCGGTCTCTGGTGGCAAGCGTACTTTGCGGCGCACCCCGGCGAGCGCCACACGATGGAGGGCAGGCTCCACGCGGCGGAGGACAAGACCTTCGACGTGCTCGCGCGCTGGTTCGTCGGGTGATCACGGTTCGTCAAAGAGCATGACGCCCTCGTGCGGGCCGAGCTCCTTGACGGGCTCGGCCTGCTTCACCTCGCCCCGCAGGTTGGAGAACAGCGCGCGACCGCGTTGCTCGCGCAGATCGAGCGTGACGGGGCGCTCCGAGAAGTTCAAGTACACGTCCGCGTCCTCGCGCGCGGCGCCCTCACCGTGCGTGCGGCGATAGGCCACCACGTCGTGCGGGAGGCGCGGGTCATCGAGGATCTCGAGCTTGCCGCGTTGGAGCGCGCGGCTCCGTTTGCGCAGCTTGAGGAGGCTCCGATAGAGGTTGAGCAAGCTCGCCGGGTCCTCGTGTTGCGCGGCGACGTTGATCTCACCGTGGTTCGGGTGAACAGGCAGCCACGGTGTCGCGCCCTCGGGGGAAAATCCCGCGTTGGGGCCGTGGTGCCATTGCATCGGCGCGCGGCACTCGTCGCGGTTCATGAGGATACCGTGCCTGCGCAGGTAGCTCGCGAGCCACTGCGGGACGAAGCCATACCGGGCGGCCACCGGATCTTTGCCGCGGTGGAGCGGGATGTCGTGGTGCGGCATCCCGATCTCCTCTCCATAATAGATGAACGGCACGCCCCGCACGGTGAGCTGCAACGTGGCAAAGAGCTTGGCCTTGTCGGGGCGATCGCCGAGGCGGTGCATGAACCGCGGGCGGTCGTGGTTGCCAAAGACGTACGTGGGCACGAACGGCTCGGGGAACGCCTTTTCGAATTCGTGGATCAGCGCGCGCACCGATTTGCCGTGAAAGCGCGTCCGCAACGTCTGAAAGAGGAAGACCATGTGCAGCCCGTCGTGATCGTCGCCGCAATACCGGCGCAGCGTCTCGGCGTCGCCGAACACCTCGCCTACGAGGAAGCGCGGCGGGTCGCGGAATTCGTCGACCACCGCGCGCAGCTCGCGCGCAAAGGCGAGCGTGTCCGGGTGATCGATGGTGTTGACGTGCCGTTGAAAGAAGCCGTGCGGGTTGTCCTCGGTCGGCACCGGGCGCAGCGAAAAGGGGTTGTCCGCGAACGAAGCATCTTTGTAGATGGCGTTGAAGATATCGAGGCGGAGCCCGTCGACGCCCTGCGCGAGCCAGTGGCGGACGACGTCGAGCATCGCGCGTTTGACCTCGGGGTTACGGTAGTTGAGGTCGGGCTGGAACGGCAGGAAGCTCGCCCAATACCACTCTCCGGTCGCCTCGTCGCGGTGCCACCCGCTGCCCCCGAGCATCGATTTCCAGTTGTTCGGCGGCTTCTTGCCGCCCGCGCGCCCCTCGCGCCACAAATACCAATCCCGCCTCGGGTTGTCGCGCGAGCGCCGCGCTTCGACGAACCACGGGTGTTGATTGGAGGTGTGGTTCAGCACCATGTCGAACACGATCTTCATCCCGCGCGCGTGGACCTCGTCGATGAGGCGGCGCGCGTCGGCGAGCGTGCCGTATTCGGGAGAGACGTTGAAGTGATCGCTGATGTCGTAGCCGAAGTCGGCCTGCGGGCTCGTGTAAAAGGGCGAGATCCAGAGGGTCTCGACGCCGAGGTCGTGCAGGTAATCGAGCCGGCCGAGGATGCCCTCCAGATCGCCGATGCCGTCGCCGTTCGCGTCGGCGAACGACCGGGGATAAATCTGGTACACCGTGGTCTCTTTCCACCAGGGGATGGAGGGTTTGGCGCTCATGACCATGACCACCTTTCGGGGCTGCCGTTTGCGGCGCCGCAGGCCTGATCTTGAACATATCCACGCTGGTCGTGCGGATCAACGTGCCGTAAGGACGCTTC
>CAYTJL010000037.1:0-20122 GCA_964437785.1 uncultured Polyangiaceae bacterium | reverse complement strand
GATCTTGAACATATCCACGCTGGTCGTGCGGATCAACGTGCCGTAAGGACGCTTCCCAGCATCCTTATTTATTTTATTTCGTCAGCGGTGCCGGGCGCCGGGCTCAAAGCCGTTGTCGATGCGATCGTTGCGATCCATGCCCGCTTCGTTGCCGGCCCAGACCACCACGGGCCGCGTGGTGCGTTTGCCTTGCACCGCCTGTTCGACCTCGACGGGCATGTCGGTGTTGTAGGTGACGAACGAGCCTCCCAAGAAGGGCACGCGCACCGAGCCGTCCCCGGCGCGCACCACCGCCTTGGCGTGATCGCCGCCGGTGGCAAAGGCCGAGGGCGTGTTGGCGGGCCGACTCTCGCTGTCGGTGCCGGCACAGCCAAAGGAGACGAGCGCGATCGCGAGGGGGAGGAGGTGCAAGCGCATGCCTCATTCTACCGCGCGTTCGTCCGAAGGTGGCGGAGAAAATACGAAGGCTCAGGCGTCCTCACCTCACCCGCCGGAACGCCACCATCTTCTCGTTGCGGCTCGCGAGCCCGATCTCCTGCCATCGCTCCGGCATCGTTCGAAGGCTCTTCGTGATGTGCCCTGTCTCCCCCGCGACGACCCATTTGGCGTTCCTGCGATCGGCCGCGTCGAGAAACTCATGGATCGTGCGCGACTCCGCCCAATAGAGCTTGTTGGTGGTGTCGCGATTCCAGAGCTGCGACACGAAGGGGAAATACACGTCCACCGCGTAGACCGTCACCGTGCCTTCGGTGAGCTCGCGATCGCGCGCCCGCGCCACCTCGGGGCTGATGGTGAAGTCGGTCGGCGCGCGCGCGTCGCGCTCGGAGGCGGGCATACGCGCGTACGCGAGCGCCTCAGAGAAGGTCACCCCCCACCCCGGCGAGGCGCGATAAAGAAAGATGAGCCCGGTCACCACGATCACCGCCGGGATCACCTCGGAGAGCGCGCGGGCGCGGCGGCTCATCCAATGAACGACCAGCATCAAGCCCGCCGCGAGGTGCAGGTTGTAACGAGGATACCAGAGCCTCGGCGCCCCCACCGCGACGAGCCCGAGCACCGCGGTGACGAGCACCATGTTGAGCGTCTCGTCCTCGGAAGGGCCCTTGTCCGAAGGCTCGCCCGCAGGCTCCGAGCCTTCATCGGCGCCCGCGGCGGAGATCGTCGGGCCATCGCGCATCGCGATGCGCGCCGCGCAGACCGCCAACCACCCGAGCGCCGCGAGCCCAACGGGGATAAGGACGAAGACCACCCCATCGCCATAGCCCCACGCCCCCGTGTCCGCGAAGTCTTTCCCCGGCACACGCAGCGCAGTGACGAGCCGGACCCCCTGCCAAAACGAGACCTCCCCGAGCTGGTTGATGATCGCGTCGATGGGGGCGAGCCCTTTGAAGTGAATCCCAAGGAGCTTGGACTCCCAGGTCATCGGCCAAAGAGGGTTCTTCCATACAACGAGGTTGCGCACGTAACAGACCGACGCGAACGCCGCGATGATCGCTGTACCCCCGGCCACCGCCCCGATCGTCGCCGCCTTGACCGCTTTGTAGTTGTGATGAACCACGAGCCCCGCGGCCACCGCCCAGAGCACAGGCACGCTCGCGAGCATCGTGCTCTTCGTGCCGATGAGCAGCCCGAGCGAGAGCATCGCGAGCCACGCGTCCGCGACCCGCATCCGCGGCTTGGTGCAGAAGTGGAGGGCCATCATGAAGAAGGCCGCCATGTGCAGATCCAAATACGTGCTTCGAAGCTGCATGGACGCCGCGGGCATCAGCAAGACGGCCGAGCCCCACGCGATGGGCGCCACCCGATCGACGTGGGTCGCGACTCCGCGTTCGCGGGTCGCTCGATCGTCGGACATCCGCCGCGCGATGCAATACGTGCCGAGGATGAGCGGAATGGCTGCGAATGAATTGGGCGCCTCCACCAGGTCGCGCCCCGAGAAGATGACGAACCACAAGCTCGTCATCTCGCAGTGCCGCGGATACCCGTTCGACACCTGGATCATGTTCATCGGGAAAGGCACGCGCGTCGGCAGATCGATGGGCGCATATCCGTGGTTCTGGATCGCGTAACCGACCGTGAGCTCGTGATACCAAAGCCCATCCCACGAGGACGAGGGCAGGAGATACGAGAGCCAGAGCGTATAAACGATGATCCCGAGCGCCGCGATCAACCCCACGAGGGCAAAGCTCTTGGCCTCCCAACACACCACGGCTCCGCGCCACGGGAGCCTCACCATCGCTTCGATCGACGCGTGCACCGCGCGCGTGTGCTCCACGCGATCGACACCTCGAAACGTCGCTGCCGCCACGATCGCGCACTCCACGATCACCGCCGCGGCGAGCAGAGGGGCCGTGAGCTTGTTCAACAGGCCGAGCGCGTGAATCGGCGCGAGCACCAGCGCGCTCCACACCGCGGTGACCGCGAGGAGGTCCTCGGCCGCCGAGGAAAAACGGGCCCGCACGACGACAGCAGCGGACGTGACGAAGACGAGGACGCTCAAGGCGACGAGAAGGAACATCGGCGCGCGAGCATACCACGCCACCCTCGCCGGCTGGCCAGCGCTGCTGCACCATCCCTCGCATGAGACGCGCAGTGGCCGCTAAAAGCCCGGAATCTTAACGCAAAGGCGCAAAGAGAAAGAGAATTTGACGCAAAGACGCAAAGACGCAAAGAGAGGGGGAGGGTTGGGCTTTGCCGTACCGGTAGGGGCAGCAGAGAGAAGTGCTGCCCGTGGGCGCTCGCCGCGGAGAGCCCACCCCCTCTTTCTCTTAGCGTCTTTGCGCCTTTGCGCCTTTGCGTCCCTTTCTCCTCTCCGTGCACCTCTTGGTCTACAGCGCGAAGGGCGGGAGGTCCGCGGTGGAGAGCGGAGGCGCCTTGGCGCGGCCGCCCCCGCGCGCCTTGGGCTCTACGCCCTTACGACCCTTGGGCGCCTTCGTCTCCTTGGCCATCTTCACCTCGATGATCACCTCTTCGAGCGTCATCGTGGTGGAGGCGCCTCCCGCCGCCGCAGCGGCCGGCACAGCGTCGCTCATCGCTCCTCCGAACAGGATGGCCGAGTGCCTCGGGACGATCGAAATCGCGAGCGCCATGGATCCGCCGGCGACCGCCGCGATCACGATGGATCGCGCGAACCCGCCGGAGGGCGGCAGATCCTCAACCACCCTCGCGCCGTCGTCGTCCACCGTGGGAGAGAGGGTGGAGCGATCCTCCTCCTCGAAGAACGCAGGCGCGGGCGGAGGTGTGGAGTCGAAGAGCTCGCCTCCCAAACACAGGAGCTCCGTGTCAATCTCGCGGCCCGGGCCGGTGCCCATGGGCGCGCGCGGCGGGGGAGGCAGCGAGTCGAAGAGCCCGCCCTCGAGGTTCAGGATATCGGGGTCGATGATTCGGCTTCTCTTGCTCATGGTGGCTGACACTCGTCTTTGCAGCCGCCATGCCGGCCGGACGCGCGGGCACAAACCCGCTTTTTTGGCCGAAATTCGAGGGCACGGGCACGGGCACGGGCACATGACACACGGGCACGACAAACCGCGTCATGTGCCCGTGCCCGCCTCTCCCCTTGCCTCGCTCCCCGAGGATCGGTAGTGCTGTTCTTCTTCCGATGCCGAAGCTCGATCCCAAAGCCCTCGCCCGACAAGCCACCACTTATTTGAAGGCTCACCCCGAGGAGATCGTCCGCATCCTCAAGGGCGCGCTCGGCCTGCGCGTGGGCATCCCGATGGACGCGCTGCGCTACCTCGCGCGCGAATTCGGCGGCGGAAAGAAGGCCCCGAAGGACGTGGTCATCGAGGCCGTGCCGCCGGGCATCCGGCTCGCCGCGACGGTCGACGCGATGGGCACCGAGGTGCGCGCGTCGCTCGTGCTCTACATCGAAGAGCTGACCCTCAACGCGGCCGAGCTCCGCATGGGCCTCCGCATCGACGGCCTCACCTTGAAGGTGCTCGGCGACGCCAACTCGCCGGTCGCGGGGCTCATCAAGTCGGGCGCGCTCGATCTGTCGAAGCCCGGCAACCTGGTCGCGTTCATGCCCAAGCGCCCTGCGGCGCTCGTCGACGCAAAGGACGATCGCATCGTGGTCGACCTCATGAAGGTGCCTCAGATCGCGGACAACAAGAAGGTGCGCAAGGCGCTCGAGATCGCGACGCCCGTCGTGGGGCTGCGCGCCATCAAGACCAAAGACGATCACCTCGATCTTCATCTCAAGGCCGATCTCGGCGGGGTTCCGCTCGCGGTCGCCGCGGCGCGCGCCCACATGTGAGATGGTTTTTCACGAGCACGCGCCAATGGCCCTCTGGTAGACTGCCCGCGAAATGGCCGGAAAGCCCGAGCATGCGGCCGGAGCGATCTCGTTCCACGTCCTGGCCGAGATCGCGTCCGGCGCGACGGCGCGGGTCGATCTCTGTCGCGCGCTCCCGCCTCACCCGCGCGCCGGGTTGCTCCTCGCCGTCAAGCGTCTCCACCCTCACCTCGCCGAAGATCCCTCGTTCGAGAAGCAGTTCCTCGATGAGGTCTGGATGACCGCGTCGCTCCGCCACCCGAACGTGGTCGAGGTGGTGGGCTGGGGGAAGGACGATCAGGGCAGCTACCTCGCGGTCGAGCTCGTGCAAGGCGTCTCGCTCCACCGCCTGATGAAGACCATCTTCGACACGGGCGAGCAGTTCACCGAGCGCATGGCGGTCTACCTCGGCGCGAAGATCTGCCGCGGGCTCGCCGCCGCGCACGCGCTGCGCGCGCCGAACGGCGAGCTGCTCCACTTGGTGCACCGCGATCTGACGCCGGGCAACGTGCTCGTGGGCTTCAACGGCGACGTGAAGATCGCCGACTTCGGCCTCGCGAAGGCGCGCCAGCGCCTCACCAAGACGCTCACCGGCATGCGCAAGGGCGAGCCCACGTACATGCCGCCCGAGCAGGCGACGAGCGACGAGATCGATCACCGCGCGGATCTCTTCTCGCTCGGCGTGATGCTCTTCGAGCTGTTCGCGGGCCGGAGGCCGTGGGTCGCCAAGAACGACTACGAGATGGTGCAGGTGATGAGCCGCGATCCGCCGGCCGATCTGCGCGAGATCCGGCCCAAGATCGATCGCGAGCTCGTCGCCGTGGTCAACCGTTGCTTGGAGAAGCACCCGAGCGCGCGCTTCCAACACGCGGTCGAGATCGCCGAGCGCTTCGAAGAGTGGCTGAGCCTGCACGGCTACTTGGAGGGCAACGAAGAGGCGCTCGCGCGCTTCGTCCGGCGCAACGCGATGAAGCAAATGCGCTGGTTCGAGAGCGCCGTCGCGGGCGAGCTCACGCCCTCCAAGAAGGTCGGGCGCGACGTGCCGCCGCGCGTGCCCACGTACACCGAGAGCTCGCGGCCCGTCCCCGTCGGCCGCGCGCGCGACTCGGCGCCCGAAGCGCAACGCGCCAAGAACGCGGTGGAGCAGCTCAAGCGGCTCGCGCCGTTCCCCGCCGCGGTCGCGACCAAATCCAAGCCGCGCACGCCCACGCTCGACGACGTCGACGACGACGACGACGACGTCACCGAGGTCACCGACGTCGAAGGTCAAATCGCCGCCGCGCAGCGCGGCCGCGAGCCCAAGATCGGCACCTTCGACGACATCGAGGAGAACGACGAGGTCGAGACGCTCGTGCAGAGCGGATCGGCGCAAATCGAGGCGATCCGCGCGAACGCGCGCAAGCTCAAAGATCAAAAGAAGCTCGGCGAGACGCTCCAAGACAAGAAGCCGAAGCCCGGCTACGTCGCGCCTCCGCGCATCGAGGACGAGGACAGCGATCAAGGCACCACCGTCAATCGATCATCGGGCGCAGCTCGGCCGCGCGTGCCCGTCATCGACGCGCCCGACTCCGGCGAGATGCCGACCAAGCCGCGCATGAAGGCCGTGGGCGCGGCCGACATCTCGAACGACACCACGCTGAAGAGGCCCGCGGTAAAGCCCGTGATCCCGCCCGCGCCCGGCGTGCCTCAGCTCGCGCAACAAGGGCGATCGCAACAAGGGCGACCGCCCGCGCCCGCCGCCAAGCCCAAAGACAAAGACACGGTCCGGCCTCCGCCTTCGCACGCGCCGCCGGGCGGCCCGTCCGCGCAGCCCGTCGCGATCCCGCCTCCGCCTGCGTCTCCCGTGTGGAGCGGCGCGGGCGTCGCGGATCTCACGCCGCTGCCCAATTCGCCGCTCGCGGCGTATTCGCCGGGGGCCGCGCGCGTGTCGAGCCCGGACGACGTCCTCGTCCTCGATCGGCGCGAGCTCACGGGACCGCTCACCGAAGAGGCGCTGCTCGTCGAGGCCGATCGCTTCGCGATCGAAGCGGTGCGGCGCGCCGAAGAGGCGAAGAGCGCGCAGATCCGCGCCGAGCGCAAGGCCGCCGCGGCGCGCATGGCGCAGGAGGCCGCGCGCGTCGCGGCCGAGGCCGTGAGGCTCGCGAAGACCGCGGGGCTCGACGCCGCGAACGCGCGCATCGCGGAAGCGCGCGCGCTCGAGGTCGCGCTGCAGAGCGGGAAATTCCCTGTGGAACGATGGGACGGCGGCACGCACTCGTCGTCCGCGCCGCCGAGCATGGAGCCGCAAAGCGCGCCGGCGCAGGCTCCCGTATTTCAAGCGTCTCCATCGCAGCAACCGCCGCCGCACGCTTCGCCGCAGTTTGCGGGTGCGGCGATCGCCTCGAAAACAGGCTCGGTCGCGCCGCCTCCGTACGCGTCGCAACCTCCGCCCGCGGCGAGACCTGCGACGATCCCGCCGAACACCATGCCCTCTCCCGCGCCTCAACCCGGGATGTTGCCGCTGCCTCCGCCCATGGCGATCCCCGGGCGTCCTCCGACGGTGCCTCCGCCGGGTGAGCCCGCGCGGCACGTGACCGGCCCGACGCCTCCGCTCCACCACATTTCGGCGAACGCAGCGCCTGCTCCCGCGCTCGGGTCGAGCGGCGGCGACGACGACATGTTCCGCGCGCAGCTCAAGCCCACGATCTTGGGCCTGCCTCCCGCGGCGCTCTTCGGGCTCGCGGGCGCAGGCGTGTTCGCGGTCGCGCTGCTGCTCTATTACCTCCTCGGCTGACGCCGCTCTTCTGCCGCGCTGCCTGCGCTGCGCTTGGTTTCCGAGGCGCGATTCGATACGGTCTCCCGCATGGCGAAGAAGACCGAGGAGAAGGAAGAGGGCACGGGCTGGCTCATGATCCAGCTCGATCCCAAGGTCGCGCGACGGCAGGGCATGCCCGCTCAACTGCCGGTCCCCAAGGCCGAATTCGAGGGGATGGCCGACAAGGGGCTCAGCGTCGACAACGCGCGCAAGTGGGTGAAGGACTTTCTCACGAGCTCGCCGGCAGGTCAGGACGGCACGTGGAGGCGGCGCAACACGTCGGTCGTGACCGCGCTCGAGGCGTTCATCGACAACGCGAAGCTGTGGGAGACGGCGCAGAAGGCGTTCGCCGAGAGCGACTTCCCCAAGGCGATCTCGACGCTCAAGCGCATCAGCATCATGAACGCCGACGATCACGCGGCCAAGCTCAACCTCGCGTGCGCGTACGCCAACACGCGCGACTACAAGTCCGCGCTCAAGTCCTTCAAAGAGATCCGCGAGTCGTTCGAAGGCGAGCCCGAGTACCACGTGAACGTGGGCCAGGTGTACGTCGCGCTCCGCGACACCGACAACGCGATCAACGAGTTCGTGCTCGCGCTCGAGGCGTCGCCCGACTGCGCGCCCGCGATGGAAGCGCTCGTGCAGCTCGGCGTGCTCACGCCCATCTACGAGAACCCCAAAGACGCGGCGTCGCTCACGTACGTGCGCGCGGACTCGGTCGTGCAATACCTCGGCGAGCTCTGGGAGAAGGAGCCGCACGACGCGGCCTTCTTCTTGGAGCAGCTCGCGTATCACGAGCGCGAGGGCCGGTGGCACATCGCGCTCGAAGCCGCGACCCGCGCGGTCAAGGCCGACGCGGGCTCCGAGCGCGGCACGCTCGGTCGCATCGCGGCGCTCCGCTCGCTCGGCCGCGTCGATGAGGCGCTCGCCGAGGCCGAGGCGTACGCCGCGAAGACGGGCTCGGTCGGCGCCGAGACCGAGCTCGCCAAGACGCTCGCCGCCGCGGGCAGGAACGACGACGCCATCGCCGCGATCGATCGCGCGCTCGCGAAAGATCCCGGCGATCTCGACGCGCTCACGGTGAAGTTCTGGCCCACCGACAAGAACGACATCCGCGGCATCGGCGAGCGCCAGCCCGCGCTCGAGGCCTTCGTGAAGGCGCACGAGAACGTGCCCGGCGCGATCCGCATGCTCGCGCGCATGTACCTGCCGCTCGGTCGCCTCGACGAGGCGCTCGACATCTTCGCCAAGGCCGTCGCGCTCGCGCCCGCCGACGACGACCTGCGCGCGGAGTATTGGTCGGAGCTCAACCGGCAGCAGAAGTACAACGACGTCCTCAAGGACGCGGCCAAGATCACCGACATGACGTCGCGCGATTGGAAGCTCCGTTGGAGCGAGGCCGACGCGTACGCCGGGCTCGGCAAGCGCATGGAGGCGCGCACGGCCTTCACCGCGATCAACCTCGACGACAGGCTGCACGTCGACATCCGCAAGCGCGCCAAGCGCGCGGTCAAATCGATCGACGAGGCGCCGCCCGACGCGGGCGAGATCGGCGGCGGCGCGCCGGCTACGTGAGGCGCGGGAGCGAGGAGGCGTCGTGCCCGTCGATCTGATGCCGGTGTATCAGCTCTTCGATCCGGCGAAGAAGCTCGAGGGGCCGACGCTCCGTTACTTTGTCGAGCGCGATCGAGAGAGCCTCGAAGAGATCGTCCAAGAGCTGTCCGCGGCGAAGAACAAGTTTCAAGCGCTTTTTGTCGGCCAGCGCGGCAGCGGCAAGAGCTCCGAGCTGCGGAGGCTCGCGTCGATGGTCGAGGAGTATCTTGAGCCAGTCCAACAAAGATATCTGGTACGAGGTGCACCCCGTGCTCGCCGACTTCGTGCGCGAGGCTTACAAAAAGAAGCTCGCGCGGTCTTCACCTCTCCTCCCCGGATCCACGTGAGATGAGCGGCGTCGATCGCGAGATCGAGGATGGGCTCGCTGAGCTCTTGCATCATCTCGCGTTCTTTCGAGGGGCGAGCCTCTGGCTCGTGGTGGTGAGCGATCTCTCCCTCCAGGACACGGTCGCGGCCGCCATTCGGGCCAAGGTCGGCGCCTCATGGCACGTAGCCGAGCACCGTTATACGCCCTCCTCGTTGAGCCTCGCGGAGCGCCTCCGGTCGCTCACGCCGCACGCCGGCGGCTCCATCTTGTTCGTGCTCGACCTCGATCTGCTCCAAGGAAGCGATCGAACGCGCGCGCTCGACCACTTGAATCGAGGCCGGGAGGCGCTCTTGGAGGTGCCTTACACGACCATCCTCTTCCTCTTGCCTCCTTCGCTCGGCGACGTCATCCACCGCGCTGGAGACTTCTGGGCGTGGCGCCGCGGCGTCGTGGACCTGAGCCACGTGAAGGCTCCATCGCCTTCGGAGGGCTCGATGGAGGCGCTCCGGCAGCGTTATTTGGAGCACATCCGGCGCTCCTACGAGGGGGGCTCGGCGCTCCAAGACGTCTACGTCCCCTTCCAACGCCTCCTGCGCGCGAGCAGCGGTGAGGAGGAGCGCATCGCTGACGCGTTCTCTTCGACCTCCAAGATGCTCGTCCTCGGCGAGCCGAGGTCCGGCAAAACTGCGTTTCTCCGTTATCTCCTGCTCACCTACGCCGGCGGAGAAGATCGGGTGCTCGAGCGTCTTCACCTGCGCGAGCGGCGGCTCCCCGTCCTCCTGTCGCTGCGCGGCGTGGCCAGCGATCAAAGTCTCGATGCGGTGGAAATGGTGCGTGCGCTCATCGTCCGCGCGGGCCTCCACCCGTTCGTGGAGCTCGTCGAAGATTGTCTCGGGCGCGGGGAGGCGTTGATCCTCTTCGACGGGCTCGACACGATCCATGATGATCTGGTCCCTAGGATGATTCGAGCGTTACCGGATCGGTTTCCCGGCAATCGATGGATCGTCACCTCCCGATCCCACGCGCGAAGCGTCAGCCAGCTCGAAGGCGATTTTGAACGCTACGTCCTGCCGGGGTTCGATCGAAGGGCGCTCGTCGAGTACGCGCGTCGTTTTTGGGACCGTGGATTCGAGAGCACCTCGAGCAAAGAAGAGACGTTTGTGCGCACGATCGAGGCGTCGCCCCTCCTTCGGCGAATGGCGACGCAGCCCCAGCTCCTGCAGATCATGACCCGCGTCTACGACAAGACCGGCGTGCTCAACGTTCACCGCGCAGAGCTGTACAAACAGGCGATTGAGCCGCTCGCCGCGACGCCGGCCCAAGCCCGCGCGCTCGAGTCGATCGCGCGCTCCCTCCTGGAGAGCGGCGCTCGCTCGCTCCGAGCGACGCCGCCCGGCATCGACGAAGCGCCTGTCGACGCGCTCATCGCCCGCGGGATGATCCTCGTTGAAGAGTCGCCGGGCGCCGTGCGCTTCGCCCATCTGTGGATGCAAGAGTACTTTGCCGCGTGTGCCATCTTGCGCGAGGGACGTTTGGGAGCCAACGTACGCGCGCACATCCACGACCCCTCATGGACCGAGCCGCTCCGGCTCGCGGTCGGCCTCGCCGTCAAAGAAGGGAACGCCGACGCTGAGTCGATGATCATGATGGTGCGGAGCCTGAACAGCGCTCATCCCGAACAAGACCTCTTGGCTGCGGGCAAGCTCGTCGCCGATCTCGGCGGCAAGCCCGACGTGCTCGGTCCGGCCGTGTTGGATCCGCTGCTCGCGCTCCTCTTGGACCCCGCCACGCCCCCATCGCTCTCGGACGAGGTTATCTCGGTGCTCGCCGAGATCGCGGGCGGGATGCTCTTCGAGGTTCACGTCGGCCCTTCGCTCCTCCGGGGGCTCCAGCACGACGCGCCCTTGATTCGCGCGCGCTGCGCCTCTGTCCTCGCCGCCGCCGCTCAGCCCGGGCCCGCCGTCGCGAAGGCGCTCATCGCCGGTCTCCAGAGCGAGGACGCGGAGGTCAAACGTTTGGCCCAGAGCGCCAACATCCACTTGACACCCGAGGCGTGGGCCGAGCTCCAATCCTATCTGCCATGATAGCTCCCTCGAGAGGTCGATGAGGGCTGTCAAGGCAGCGGGATGATCGGTCCGTCCTTCTTCCCTGAGCCGCCGGGCGCCGGCCCAAACGGGTTTGGAAACGGCAACACCGAAGGGATGACGAACGGAGAGGGCTGCGCGCTCGCACTTCCAGGAGGCTTGGGGCCGGGGCCCGGAGCGGGCTTTACGGGCTGCGTGGGCGTCGGCGCGGGCGCGGGCGCGGGCGTAGGAGGCGCCGTTACTTGACTCGACGGTTGAGGCGCATCCCCGGTGAGCGCCACCGGGGGAGGAGGCGTCTTTTTGGACGCGTCATCGTCTTTGGAGCGCTGGTTGTACCAATACGCTCCTCCGCCCGCGCCCCCGCCGACGATCACGAACGCGATCAGCAGAAAAGGCCAAACGGATCGCGAGCGCCGCCTGCGCGGAGCGGCCATGTCGCCCGGACGCGCCGGCCCTCCATACGAGGGGCCTTGTGGCACATAGGGGTTATCCATCGGCGCGGTCGTGCCGCCGTCGCTGCCGCCCACCTGCGTTGAGGAAGGGGCCACATACGGAGGCGCCGCGGCGGCCGAATCATCGTTGACGGTGCCTGCGACGTTTCCTGCGCCCGCGGGCGCGGGCTCGGGAGGCGCAACCGCAGCTTGTTGCGCGTAAGGTGCGGCGGGCGCCTCGTGCCCCGACTCATACGCTGTTGGAGGAGGAAAGCCCTGCGGCCTCGGCCCCGTGATGCCTTGTTGGGCATACTGCTGCTGGGCCATTTGGAGCGAAGCGAGGTTGAGCGGCGACGCCTCGACCGTGCCCGCGCCGAGCGCCGCTTGCGCGGGCTGCGATTGCACGGGCGCGGGCGCGCGCGTCGGCGCGTCGTCCGTGGGATCGAACGTGGCCGGCACGGGACGCTCGCCCGCGGCCGGCGCCTGCGGAGGCGGGGGGCCGCCGTGCGCTGCGGCGACGGCTTGCGCGAGCATCGCCTGCGGGGGCGGCGTGGGGTCCGTGGCCGCGATCCCGGGCGTCCTCGGCGCGGGCGTGCGCGCGGCGATCGCGAACGGCTCGACCGCGGCGCGAAGCTCGGCCACGGACGCGAACCTGTCGCGGGGCTGCGGCGCGATGGCCCGATGAACGGCCGCGACCAGATCGGGCGCGATCGCGGGCGCCAAGTCGTTGAGGCGGAGGGCGCGGCCCGTCAAATAGGCGCGCGAGATCTCGACGGGATCATCGCCGGGCACGGGCCTCCGGCCGCCGAGCATCTCGAAGATCATCACGCCGAGCGAGAAGATGTCGGCGCGCGCGTCGACCTCACCCGCGCTCGTCGCCTGCTCGGGCGCCATGTATTCGGGCGTGCCCATCATCACGCCGGGCCGCGTGAGCCCGCGATCCGCGTCGACCTTGAGCTTGGCGATGCCGAAATCGAGCACCTTGAGCAGCGGCGCGCCCTTCGGCCCTTTGGTGATCATCACGTTGTCAGGCTTGAGATCGCGGTGCACCACGCCGCGCGCGTGCGCGGCCTCGACGCCCTCCAAGATCTGGATCGCGTATTCGATGGCGTCTTTGTACGAGAGCCGCTCGCCCCTTTTGTAGAGCTCCTCGTAGAGCGCCTGGAGCGTCTTGCCCTCCAGGTACTCGAGCACCATGAACGCGAGGCCCTCGGGCGTCTGATCGACGTCGGTCACGCGGACCACGTGCGGGCTCTGGATCTGCGCCGAGACGCGCGCTTCTTGCAGGAACCGCTTGACCAAGCCGGACCGCACGGACAGCTCGGGGTGCAGGAATTTGAGCGCGAACGTCGCGCCGAGCCCGTCGTGCCGAGCCTCGAAGACGCTGCCCATGCCGCCGTCGCCGATGAGGCGGAGCAGCCGGTATTTGTTGACGATGACCTGGCCGACCTCGGGTCTCATGCGGCGGCGAGCCTACCATGGCCCGCGCGCCGCGACGGCCGATTCCGTCGCCTAGATGCCGCTCGAGTGCCCTTCGCTGTAGCTGCGGATGAACTGAACCGTGTGCCACGGCAGCACGATGATGGGCCAGAGCAGGTGCGCGGTGATCAGGTTGATCGCCGATCGTTCGAGGATCGTCCTGCGCATGCAGGGCCCGCAGCTCGTGTACGTGGCTCGCCGCGTGAACGCCATGACGAACACGAACACGAGCAGGTTGCAGAGCACGTATTGCTTGATCGCGGGCGAAGGGACGCCGCACGCGGGACAACGGATGAGCTGGATACCGTGGTCGTGTCCGTTCATCGTGGGAGCGACGGTATCACGATCAGAGGCCCTCGATCTTCACCCATTGACCGGGTTTTACGCCGTTCGCGCGCGACCACCCCGCGTTCACCTCGAGCACGTATTTGGAGGCGCAGCCCGCGGTGAAGGTGTCGTCGCTCAGCGTGGGTGTGTTCTCTTCGATGCCCACGATGAGCCCGTCGTGATCGATGAAGATCATGTCGAGCGGGATGCACGTGTTGTGCATCCAAAATGAGTGCTCTTCGCGCGTCTCGAAGACGAACAACATGCCTTTGTCATCGGCCATCGACGTCCGGTACATGAGGCCACGCTGGCGATCTTTGTCCTTCGCCGCGACCTCGACCGCGACCTTGGCCGTGGCCGCGGCGCCCATCACCGTGACGTTCGCGCTCCCGAGATCCGGCCTCTTGGGCTCTTTGGGGCAGCCGACAGCGGGCTTCGAAGCGATGGGCCGCGGGGGCGAGGCGGGCATCGCGTGCACGCAGCGACCGTCGGTCGACGCGGCGCCCGGCGCGGGCGGGATGACGGTCGGCGCGGGCGGAGGCGCTACGGGCTTGATGGTCTCGGCGACCGGTCGCGGAGGCGGCGACGGCTCTTCGACGCGGCGATCGCACGCCCCCGAAAGAGCGACGGCCATCACGATCAACACGGCGACACCGGATCGGCGCATGCCCTCCCGTACCACAGAATCATGCCCCTCCGCGCGAACCTCTTGACCCAAGTCCTTGCTCGGGGGACACCTCGCGCCGCCATGAAACGTCTCGTCCTCGCCGCTTTGTCGGCCTCGATCCTCACCGCGTGTCAATCGACCCCGCCGGAGCCCACGGCGGAGAACAACGCCAACAACGGCAACAACGGCAACAAGTCCACGGACAAGGGCGGCCAGAGCGAAACGCCCGCCGTGAGGCCGCAGCCGCAGAAGCGCAAGGTCACGGCGAAGCCCGCAGCGGCCGTCCGCGCGAGCGAGGACGATCCCGTGAAGGGCCAATGGACGCTCGCGGACGCCACCAAAGACCTGCCCGCCGGCACCACGCTCATGGCCTCGATCGAGACCGATCTCGGCACGCTCGAGTGCAAGCTCTTCGACGACAAGGCGCCGATCACGGTCGCGAACTTCGTCGGCCTCGCGCGCGGGATCCGGCCTTGGAAGACGCCCGAGGGCAAGTGGGAGAAGAAGCCCGCGTACGACGGCACCATCTTCCACCGCATCATCAAGGGCTTCATGATCCAGGGCGGCGACGCCAAGAAGAACGGCTCGGGCGAGGCGGGCTACGTGATCCCCGACGAGGTTTGGGAGGACGCGAACCACGATCGCGCCGGCCTCTTGTGCATGGCGAACCGCGGCAAGAACACGAACTCCGCGCAGTTCTTCATCACCGACGCGGCCGCGGCGCACCTCGACAACGGCTACACCATCTTCGGCGAGTGCGGCCCCGAGAAGCTCGTCCACGAGCTCGCGTCCGTGCCCACGAGCCCGGGCGACCGGCCCGTGAATCCGCCGAACATCAAGAAGGTCACCATCACGCGCAAATAACCCCGCTCTCGTGGCCGCGCGCCGGAAGCTCTCGTATCCTACGAGCCCTATGCGAAAGCCCTTCTCTTTCTTTCTTACGGCGTCGTGCGCCGGCGCGCTGGGCTCGATCGCCGCGCTCACCGGCTGTCCAAACACCATCGACACCACGCTCAACAACGGCGGCGGAGGCGCGGGCGGCGGCGTGATCACCGTCGGTCCGACCACGTCGTCGAGCGGCGGCAAAGACAGCGGCAAGGACGTCGAGCCCGACTACGTCGATCCGGGCTGCCCCGACGCGGGCCCTCCCCCGGTGATCCTCGAGTGCGATCCGTTCGCTCAAAACAACGGCCAATGCCCGCCCGGCGAGGGTTGCTACATCTTCGTGCAATACCCCGACCCCGACGTGCCGTGCAGCCAAGAGGTCTACGGCGCGACGTGCCAGGCCGCGGGCCAAGGCGTGCAAGGTGACTCGTGCAGCAACGGGTGCGCGCCGGGCTTCGTGTGCGTGGTGAGCCCGCTCGGCGTGCTCTGCGTGCAGCTCTGTGATCTCACCAAGGTCGACGACGGTTGTCCGCCGGGCCTCATTTGCCAGCCCATCGACGTACAAGGATTCGGGGGTTGTCTCTGATGAGGTCTCGCCGCGCGCTGCTCGTGCTGCCCATCGCCGTTGTCGCAGCGTGCGGCGCCAAGACGGGGCTCTACGCGCCTCCGTACGAGGTCGAGCCCGAGTGCGTGATCGACGCAGATTGCAAGGGGTTCGACGATTTTTGCGAGCCCAAGGGGTGCGAGCTCGTGCCCTTCGAATCGCTCTTCGACGCGGGCGCCGACGGCGCCTCGGACGGCGGCGACGCAGGCCCTTCGGGCCCTTTGGTTCAACCTCCGCCCGTTCCTTCGGGGCTCCTCGTCGCTCGTTGCGTCGAGCGGCCTAGCAACTCGTGCGACGACAACGATCCGTGCACGACCGACGTCTGCGATCCGGTGCTCAAGGAGTGCCGCTACACGCTCGCCACGCTCGACAGCGACGGCGACGGATACCGCGCGCCGAGGCCCGGATTTTTCCCGGGCGAGCCCGACTCGTGCGGCGATGATTGCGACGACACGAACGCCGCCGCGCACCCCGGCGGCATCGAGGTGTGCGACGGCGTCGACAACGACTGCAACGGCAAGGTCGACGACGGCGCGGCGTACACGCCCGTCGCGAACAGCACCGTGAAGATCTCGGATCAGCCCAAGGCGAGCACGAGCGGGCTCGCGTGGAGCGGCACGTCGTACGCCGCGGTGTATTCGGCCGAGAGCGACAACTTCCGCGGCTTCCTCTCGATGCTCACGCCGGCCGGTCAAACCGTGACGCCGCCGGGCGAGCAGACGATCAACGTCACCAACTCGACCGGCTTCGGCGGCCCGGTCGTGTGGACCGGCGATCGGTTCGGCCTCGCGTGGACCGATCGACGCACCGGCGACTACGAGATCTTCTTCAACGTCTTCAGCCAAGGCGGGGCCAAATTCGGGCCCGACGTGCAGCTCACCGACGCGTTCGACTTCTCGCTCAACCCGAGCATCGCGTGGAACGGCAGCGAGTTCTTGATCGTGTGGGAGGACCGTCGCAACGGCATGTCCGAGCTGTTCGCGCAGCGCGTGAGCGTGGACGGCGTGCCCAACGGCGGCAACCTGCTGCTCACGCCGTCGGACCTCTTGAACGACAACCAGGCCGTGTTCATGGCGGCGGGCGTCAAGACGGTCGGCATCTCGTGGAGCCTCAACGAGGCGACGCCCGCGCCCGGGCAGCAAGCCCAGCACTTCGTCTCGTTCCAGCTCTTCTCCGTGGATCTCGCCCAGCCCGTCGCGCCTCCGATCATCTTGTCGAGCGGCGACACCGAGGCCGTCTACTCGACGGTCGTGTGGAACAAAGATCGCTACGTGATCGCGTGGCAGGAGCAAAAGGGCGAGCCTGGGATCTACGCGGCGACGGTCAGCGAAGAGGGCACGGTGATCGTGCCGCGCACGATGATCTCGGACACGCCCGCGGGCGCGTTCTCGCGGTATCCGTCGCTCAAGGCGTTCGGCGATCGCGTGCTCGTGGTCTTCTCGGACACGCGCAACGCCGACGACTACGAGATCTGGTCGCGCATGATGAACGCCGATCTCACGCCCAAGGAGGCGCCCATCCGGCTCACGCAGTCGATGGGCGTGAGCACCTATCCGGTCGCGGCGTTCGGGCCCGACGGCGACGTCGGCGTGCTCTTCATGGATGCGCGCGACGGCCTTCAAAAGACCTATTTTACGCGCCTCGCGTGCACGACCATGCCGTGATGGACAAGCCCCGCGCGCGGGCGTACCGTCGTCGTCGTGGACTTGAACAACCTCGTCAAAGGCCTGCTCGGGGAGCTGCAACAGATCGCCAAGTCGGACTCGATCGTGGGCAAGCCCATGAAGCTCGGCGCCGCGCACCTCGTGCCGCTCTCGCGCATCACCGTGGGCTTTGGGACGGGCACGAGCGACGTTCAAGGCACGGGCGGGCGGCGCGATGGCCGGGGCCAGTTCGAGGCGGGCGGCGCCGGGGGCGGCATCATGGTCGAGCCCAGGGCCTTTGTCGTGGTGGGGCCCGACGGCGTCCCGCAGCTGCTCACGATGCGCGGGGGCAACGCGACGGTGCAACAAGCGGTCGAGCTGCCCAAGGGCGCGGGTGAGAGCGATTCGTCCTCCGGGCTCGTAAAGGCCTGACGACATGAGCGTGACCGCGATCGCGATCTCGCTCGCGGTCGCCGTCATCGTGTGCGTCGCGGGTGTGCTCGCGCTCAAACGTTATGTATTGAGCGCGTCGGTGCAGGGCCGAGGCGCGCCCGACGGATCGTGGGCGATCGCGGGCGGAGCGTCGATGGCGGGGCTCACGATCACGCTCGCGGGCGCGCGCGGCGTGCCGTTCGCGATCGCGGTGCGGCTCTTCGGGCGGACGATCGTCGAGCGCAAGCTCGCGGCGATCGAGGCGCCCAAAGCACCTTCGAAGGAGCGCGCGTCGAGGCTCGCCGCGTGGCTCAAACGCAGGATCGATCCGTGGTCGCTCGCGGTATTTTTGTTCGAAGAGCTCTTGTTGATTCAGGTCAAAGAGCTCGACGCCGAGGTGGAGCTCGGCCTGCACGACGCGGCGCTCGCGGGGCAAATCGCGGGCGGGCTCGCGGTCATCTCCGCGCTCGTGAGCCCGCTCGGCGCGCTCCGGTACAACGTGGATTGGTCGGGCAAGGAGCGGCTCGCGGTGAGCGGCTCGATCGCGATCGCGATCTCGCCCGCGAGGATCGTCTGGGACACGGGCAGGTTCGTGATGGCGAGCGGAGCCCGCGCTCGTGAGAGGCGCGCGCTGCCTCGGAGCGCGGTCGATGAAACCGCGCGTGATAAGCTGCCCGCGACGAGGTGATGATGCTTGCGCCCCAGATCCATCACGTGCGAATCGAGCGCTTTCGGCGCATTCGTGATGTGATTGAGCTCGACCTCCAAACCCCTCGCGGGTCGCCGTCGCCGCTCGTCGTGCTCGCTGGACCCAACGGTTGCGGAAAGACCACGGTCTTGGAGGCTATTCTCCTTGGCCTCGGCCAAGAGTCATTGATCGTCCGGGACTTGGATCCGACGGAGCGAGAGAGCTCGTGGCGAACCTCCATCCCGGAAGGAGCACGCATCGAGATCGTGGCTTCGTTCGATGGTTCGGAGGAGACGTGGGTGCGCACCACGCACGAGCTCACACAGACGAAGAGCGGCAAGACGGAGAGGTTCGAGCACAGCGCCGTCAGCATCCGTCCCTCGATGCTCGTCGAATACTTTTCCTCCTGGCGCGCGCCCAAGTTGGTCGGCGCCGTCAAACCGATGACCCAGGGGCGATCGCCTTCGGACACCGAGACCAACCGGCTCTGGCGGCTCAAGCAGCGTTTGGCAGGCGAATACATCCGCGCCGGAGTCGAAGGCACGGCCAACAACAAGCCCAAGATGTGGCTCGAACGGCTCAACCGATCATGGGCGCGCTTTCATCGGGAGGAGGTTACTCGACTCACACCGAAGCTCGACGACGACCCGGAGGGCACGTTGCGCTTCGATCTCGAGGTCAAGCACGGCGACGAGCCCGTGTGCTCGATCGATCAGGTCAGCTCGGGTGAAATCGAGATCCTCTCCTTCGCGCAGTGGGTGATCCTCAATAACGTCGAAGCAGGCCTGTTGCTCATCGACGAGCCGGAGCTGCACCTTCACGCATCGTGGCAGGCGACGATCTTGCCGGCGCTGCGCGAGCTCGCACCCAAGGTGCAGATCCTCGCCGCGACGCACTCGGACGCAGTTTGGGATCAGGCCGGTGAACGCTTCTTGCTCGTTGACGCGCGAGATCCGCGCTCCCGGGAGTGGCGCGCTCGTCAACCTACGATGCCCGAAGAGGCCACGTCTTGACGCTCCAGTCGGATCTCTCGGCGATCTATGCGCGCTCCCGCCTCGTACTCTGGGTCGAAGACGAAGAGACGCGGACCTACCTCGCCACAGCGTGGCAAGACGGCGACATCGGGATCTTGATCGCGGGCGGCAACGAGAACATCCACGCCGTCGCGGAGAGCGCCTACCGCGATCGACACACGTGGGTGATCGGGCTTCGCGATCGCGATTTTTCGCGCTCGAATCGGGCGCGATGGAATGACCCCAACGTGCGCGTGCTCGTGCTCGATGCCTTCGAGCTCGAGAACCTCATGCTCGATCCCGCCGCGATGGCGGGGTGCGACGTGAACACATCGGGTAAAGGCCAAGCAGCCATCCAAGCTGACTTGCAGGCGCTTGCGCTCCCGCTCGCCTGGTGGATGAGCTGCCGGAGGACCATCGTCGACCTCCGCGACGCGACGACGCGCTCGTTCCCAGCTCATCCCAAGAGGAGCCACGTTGCCTCCCAGCAGGAGGCGGAGGCAGCCATTTTTTCGAGCAATTGGTGGACAGCCACGCTGCCCGCGATCGGGACGAGCATCGCGCAACCGTGGGTCACCCAGAGGCTTCAAACGTACCACGCAGCGTACACGAACGACCTCGCGACCGGCGCTTGGCAACAAACCTTCTCGGGGAAAGAGATCCTGGGCGAGATGCGCTCCAGGATCTGGACAAGAGGTAGTCAACCGGACCCAGGAGGTCGCCTGCGGCTCGTTCGATCCATCGCCGAGCAGCAGCGCACGACGAACACGCTACCTCAAGAGATCATCGATCTGTACGCAGCCCTTCGCGCGCGCATTTGAACGGGTTCTCAGCTACGCTCGCCGCCGAGAACCATGGCCGAGAAGATCCAAGAGCTCGTC
>CAYTJL010000036.1:13006-50707 GCA_964437785.1 uncultured Polyangiaceae bacterium | reverse complement strand
TGGGACGACCTCGAGGTCTTCTACGCCGAGAGCGGCAAGTGGGACGAGTTCATCCGCGTCCTTGAATCGCAGGAGGCCAAGGAGACCGACGACAAGGCCAAGATCAGCCTCCTCATGAAGATCGCCGAGCTGTGGATGACCCAGAAGGGCAAGCCCGATCGCTCGGCGCGCGCATACGAGAAGGTCCTCAGCATCGACGCGCAGCACCTCAAGGCGGCCGAGCAGCTCATCCCGATCTACGAGCAGGCCGCGAACGCGAAGGGCCTCGCGATCGCGATCGAGGTCAAGCTCCTCCACGAAGAGGAGCCCACCGCGCGGCTCGACCTGCTGCGCCAGGTCGCGGCGCTCTACGAGTCCAAGCTCAAGGAGCCGCAGCGCGCGTTCGAGCGCTACCTCTCCGCGTTCGACATCGCGCCGAGCGACGATCAGTGCGTCGACGACGTCGAGCGCGCCGCGCGCGCGATCACGGGCTGGGACGCGCTCATCGCCGCGTACAACAGCGCGGTCGGCAAGGCCGAGGAGGCCGCCGATCACGACCTCGCGATCACGCTCCGCCTGCGCCTCGGCCGCGTGCTGCGCGACGAGGTGAAGCGCATCGACGACGCGCTCGCGCAGTTCCGCGCGGTGTACGACGCCGACGGCGAGAACGCGCAGGCGATCGCGGCGCTGGAGCAGCTCTACCGCGACACCGGCCGCTTCCAAGACCTGCTCGGCATCTACGAGAAGAAGCGCGACCTCACGAGCGAGGCGGGCGATCGCAAGCAGATCCTCTACTCCATCGCGTCGCTCTACGAGAAGGAGCTCAAGGATCCGAAGAGCGCGATCGCGACGTACCTCTCGGTGCTCGACGACGAGCCCATGGACGACCAGGCGCTCGCGGCGCTCGACAAGCTCTACCGCGAGCAGGAGGAGTGGGAGCCGTACGTCGACGTGCTGCGCAAGCGCATCGAGCTCGACGTCGACGAGGCGCTCCTCATCGACCTCAAATACAGGCTCGGATCCACGCTCGAGAAGCACCTCTCGGATCCGTCGGGCGCGCTCGACAATTACCGCGAGATCCTCCTCGTCGATCCGGCCAACGACGCGGCCCGCACCGCGCTCGAGGCGATGCTCACGAACGAGGCGCTGCGCGCCGAGGCGGCGGGCATCCTGCAAGAGATCTACGAGGGCCGCGGCGACTGGGAGAAGCTCATCCAGGCGCTCGAGATCCTCGCCGAGGCCGAGGGCGAGGTGTCCGGCCGCGTCGCGCTGCTCCGCAAGGTCGCGCGCACCGCCGCCGAGAACCTGAGCGATCTGCCGCGCGCGTTCGACGCCGAGGCGCGCGCCCTCAAGGACGATCCGACGAACCTGGAGACCCGCGCCGAGCTGGAGGCGTTCGCCGAGCAGGCGAACGCGTGGGACAAGCTCGACGCGATCTTCAGCGAGATCGCCGGCGCGCTCAGCGACGCGCAGCTCGCGCGCGGCTACTGGATGCGCCTCTCCGCCATCGACGAGCGGCTCGGCAAGATCGACGAGGCCGCGCAGAACTACCTCAAGGTCCTCGCGATCGATCCCTCGGACGCCGAGGCGCTCGCCGCGATGGACGCGCTCTACCGGCGCACCGAGCGGTGGAACGATCTCATCGGCGTGTTCCGCCGCAGGATCGAGCTGTCGCCCGACGGCGGCCCCGAGCGCGAGGAGCTCTACGCGCAGATGGCCGAGGTCTACGAGCAGAAGCTCGGCCAACCCGAGCAGGCCATCGCGGCGTACCGCGAGGTCCTCTCGATGGACGAGACGAGCCACGTCGCGCTCACCGCGCTCGACGGGTTGTTCACGCGCCAGTCGATGTGGGGGGAGCTCGCGGAGAACCTCGAAGCGCAGCTCCGGCTCGCCGAGGGCGACGAGGAGCAGCTCCGGCTGATGCTGCGCCTCGCCGCGCTGCGCGAGTCGAAGATGGACCTCGTCGAGCCCGCGATCGACATCTACAGCCAAGTGCTGGAGCGCGATCCGTCGAACGCCGAGGCGCTCGCCGCGCTCGAGCGGCTCGGCAAGATGCCCGAGCACGAGGTCGCCATCGCCGAGATCTTGGAGCCGCTCTACCGCCAGTCGGGCGACTACATGAAGCTCATCGGCGTCCACGAGGTGCAGGTGCGGCGCAGCGACGATCCCAACCGTCGCGTCGAGCTGCTCCACCAGATCGCCACCTTGTACGAAGACGCGGGCGGCGACCTCAACAACGCGTTCGACACGCTCGCGCGCGCGCTCGCCGAGGACCCCGCCTCGGACGCGACGCAGCAGGGCCTCGATCGCCTGGCGCGCGCGACGGAGCGCTTCGCCGATCTCGCGCGGGTCTTCGAGACGCTCGCCGCGAAGCAGACTGACGCGGAGCTCGCGAGCGCGCTCTTCACCATGTCGGCGCGCGTCTACGAGGGCGACATCGGCAACCTCGAAGCCGCCATCGCGCACTACCGCAAGGTGCTCGAGATCGACGCCAAGAACCTCGCGGCGGCCGAGTCTCTGGAGCGCATCTTCCGCGGCGCCGATCGCTACGAGGAGCTGTCGCAGATCCTCCAACAGAAGGCCGACATCCTCGACGAGCCCGCCGACAAGAAAGGCGCGCTCTTCCAGGCCGCGTCGATCGAAGAAGAGGTGCTCGAGCGGCACGAGCAGTCGATCAGCGTCTACACCAAGGTGCTCGATCTGGACCCGGAGGATCTCCAGGCCATCGACGCGCTCATCAAGCTCTACCTCACGCTCTCGCGCTGGAACGATCTGCTCGCGGTCTACGCCAAGAAGGCCGACCTCGTGAGCGATCCCCAAGAGAAGAAGCTCATCTACTACCAGATCGGCGCGGTCTTCGAGCGCGAGCTCGGCGACGTCCCGCGGTCGATCGACACGTACCAGCGCGTGCTGGAGCTCGACCCCGACGACCTCCAAGCGCTCGGCAGGCTCGACGTCCTCTACCAGACCGCGCAGAACTGGCCCGAGCTCTTGAGCGTGCTCCAGCACGAGGCTGATCTCGCGACCGACTCGTCCGAGGCGATCAGCTACCAGTACCGGATCGCCGAGCTCTACGAGAAGCACCTCGACGACATCGCGCGATCGATCGAGCTCTACCGCGACCTGCTCTCGCAGGCGCCCGATCACGCGCCGACGCTCACCGCGCTCGAGGGCATCAAGACCGGCACGCGCGATCCGCTCGGCGCCGCGCTCGTGCTCGAGCCCATCTACGACGCGTCGGGGGAGTGGCAGAAGCTCATCAGCGTGCTCGAGGTGCAGGTCTCGGCCGCGGAGGATCCGTACCAGAAGGTCGAGCTGCTCCACCGCGTCGCGCGGCTCGAAGAGGAGATGCTCCAGAACCACGTCGCCGCGTTCGAGACGTACGCGCGCGCCGTGACCGCGGACATCACCAACGAGGAGTCGCTCTCCAACCTGGAGCGCCTCGCGATGGCGGTCGGCCGCTGGCGCGACGTGGCCGCGCTCTACGACAAGCAGCTCGAAGGGCTCGCCGAAGATCCGGCGCGCTTCGTCGAGCTCGCGTCGCGCCTCGCGCAGATCTTCGAGACGCAGCTCGAGGACGTCGAGAACGCGGTCGCGCGCTACCGCCGCGTGCTCGCGGTCGAGGCCGAGAACCACGCGGCGCTCGCCTCGCTCGATCGGCTCTTCACGATGACCGAGCGCTGGGCGGAGCTCGTCGAGGTCCTCTCGCGCGAGGCCGAGATCGGCCAGAGCCCCGACGAGATCCTCGAGTTCAAGTACCGGCTCGGGCAGGTCCACCAGCACTACCGGAACGACGTGCCGGCCGCGATCGGCGCGTACCGCGAGGTGCTCGCGGCGGCGCCGGAGCACATGGCCACGCGCGAGGCGCTCGAAGGGCTCTTCGCCGCGGGCGTCCACCAGATGGAGATCGGCGAGATCTTGGAGCCGCTCTACCAGGCGTCCGGCGAGTGGGACAGGCTCGCGGGCGTCCTCGAGGCGCTGCTCACGCACCTCAAGGAGCCCGCGGACAGGCTCGCGATGTACTACCGCATCGCCGAGCTCCAAGAGGACAAGCTCGTCGCGCTCGACGGCGCGCTGAACGTCTACGTCCGCGCGATCCGCGAGTACCCGAGCGACGAGAAGACGCTCGAAGAGATCGAGCGGCTCGCGCGCTCGGTCGACGGCGGCTGGGACGTGGTCGCGAACGCGTACGCCGACGTGCTCAACGTCCACCAAGAGAACAAGCCCGTCGAGACGTCGATCGGCAAGCGCCTCGCGCGCGTCTTCGAAGAGGAGCTCGGCGACGTCGAGCGCGCCAAGGAGACGTACGTCTACGTGCTGTCGATCGAGGCGCGCGACGTGGACGCGCTCACGAACCTCGATCGCATCTACACCGCGCTGGAGAGCTACCCCGAGCTCGCGCAGACCTTGGAGCAGCGTGTGCTCGCGCCCGCGGAGCCGTACGAGCTCATCGAGCTCTACTCGCGGCTCGGCCAGGTCTACGAGGAGCGGCTCGGCAAGCCCGACGACGCGATCCGCGCCTTCCGCAAGATCTTCGACGAGCTGGAGCAGACGAACGAGGTGGCGATCACCTCGCTCGAGCGCATCTACGGCCAGAAGGGCTCGTGGACCGACCTCAAGGTCGTGCTGGAGCGCGAGCTGCAGAACGCGAACGGCGACGCCGAGGAGGCGGACATCCGCGCGAAGATGGCGCACCTCCTCGCGGGTCAGCTCAACGACGTGAACGGCGCCGTCGAGACGTGGCGCCGCGTGCTGGAGCTGCGCGGCGAAGATCCCGAGGCGCTCGCCGCGCTCTCGGATCTCTACGAGCGCATGAGCCAGTGGGCGGAGCTGTGCGACGTGCTGGAGCGCCACTTCGACATCGCGTCCGAGGACTACGCGCGGGTCGAGGTGCTCCTCCGCCGCGCGCGCATCTTCAGCGAGAAGCTCGGCCGCGACGACTCCGCGCTCGACGACTACAACCGCGCGCTCGACATCGACTACGCGAACACCACGGCGCTCTACGCGATCTCCGACATCCAGCGGCGCAAGAACGAGCCGCAGGCGATCGTCGACTCGCTGCACCAGACGGTCGATCGCGCGGGCGCGTCGCTCCCCGCCGAGAACTTGGTCGCGCTCTACCGCGAGCTCGGCACGATCTACCAGCACACGCTCCAGCAGCCGTACGACGCGATCGACGCGTGGCGGAAGCTGCTCGAGACCGACCCGCGCGACTTCGAGGCGATGGCGCAGCTCGAGACGCTGCTCCGCGCCGAGGAGCGCTGGGTCGAGGTCATCGAGGTCAAGATGGGCCGCGCGCAGGCCTTCGAGGATCCCGCGGAGAAGATCCGCGAGTACCTCGAGGTCGCGGACCTCTGGGAGCACCAGGTCGGCGAGAAGGACAAGGCGACGCCGGCGTACGAGCACGTGCTCGGCATCGAGCCCACGCACGACCGCGCGTTCCTCGCGCTCGAAGAGCTGCACGGCGCGAACGGCAGGCCCGAGCCGCTCATCGAGCTCTACCTGCAGCGCTTGGAGACGCGCGAGGACGTCCACGAGAAGACGACGATCCTGCGCAAGGTCGCCAAGGTGTTCGAGGAGCAGCTCGAGGACAAACCGCAGGCGTTCGACGCGCTCTTGACGGCCTTCGAGATGGACTACGCCGACATGGACGTGGTCCGGTACATGGAGCGCATGGCGCAGGCCACGAACCGGTGGCCCGAGCTCGTGCAGACCGTCAACGGGTGGCTGCTCCAGCAGACCGATCCGCGCAACAAGATCACGCTGAGCCTGCGCCTCGCCAAGTGGTACGCCGAGGACCTCGGCCGGCCCGACTACGCGCAGCCGTACTACGGCAAGGTGCTGGAGCTCGACCCGAACAACGTCGCGGTCCTGCGCCAAATGGCGAACTTCTTCAAGAAGCAGGGCCAGTGGCAGCAGCAGGGCAAGATGCTGCACGACGCGCTCGCGGTCGCCGTCATCGACGTCGATCGCAAGGAGATCCTCACCGAGATCGGCGAGGTCTTCGAGCGGCACATGAACGACGTCGATCAGGCGCTCGCCAACTACAAGCGCGCGCTCGACGTCGATCTCCTCCACCTGCCCGCGCTCGAAGCGCTCGAGCGCATCTACGCCGATCGCGATCAGCCCGCCGAGCTGGCCGAGATCCTCGTCCGCAAGGCGAAGGCGCTCACCGACCCGGAGCTCATCGCGAGCACCAAGCTGCGCACCGGCGGCCTCTACGAGACCGCGCTCCACCAGACCGAGCGCGCGGGCCAGGTCTACCGCGAGGTCCTCGAGATCGACGCGGCGAACCTGCTCGCGATGCGCGGGCTCGAGCGCGTCTACACGTCGACCGCGCAGTGGCCCGACCTCGTCAAGGTGCTCGAGATGCAGCTCGACGTGGTCACCACCGAGCGCGAGCGCATCGACGTGCTGATGAAGATCGCGGCCATCCAGGAGGAGCAGTTCCTGAAGCCCGATCTCGCGGCCGCGAGGCTGGAGCAGGTCGTCGAGATCGATCCGAACCACGAGGCCGCGCTCGAGTCGCTGGAGCGCTGCTACCGGCGCCTCCGCCAGTGGCACGACCTCATCTCCACGTACGACCGGCACATCAACGCGACGCTCGATCGCGCCAAGAAGGTCGAGCTGTGGGGCCTCACCGCGAAGGTCTACGCCGACGAGGTCCAGGACCTCGAGCGCGCGACCGACTCGTACCTCAACATCATCGATCTCGAAGAGACGAACGTCCCCGCGCTCGACGCGCTCGCGAAGCTCTACGACAAGCAGAACGATCCGGCGAAGTCCATCGACTACATGATGCGCGTCGCGGATCTGACCGCCGACGGCAAGCAGCGCGTCGAGATGTACTTCAAGATCGGCAAGCAGCTCGACGAGAAGATCGGCGATCGCGTGCAGGCTCAGGAGCGCTACGAGATGGCGCTCGATCTCGATCCGACGCACGTGCCGACGCTCGCCGCGCTCCGCGTCATCGCGCTCGACGCCGCCGACTGGGATCGCGCCGCGCGCTACCTCGACCAAGAGCAGATGAACACCGAGGCGCCGCGCGCCCGCGCGAAGCTCCTCGTCGAGCTCGGCAAGCTCCGCGACGAGACCATCGGCGAGCACGACCTCGCGATCCAAGCGTACGAGCTCGCGCTCTCGTGCGACGCGGACAACGAGGACGCGGCGCTCCCGCTCGTCAACGAGTACGTCCAGCAGTCGGACTGGCAGCGCGCCGAGCCGCTCGCCGAGATGCTCGCGAAGAAGAGCGGCAAGCGCGATCGGTCCGAGCAGCACCGGCTCCAGAACACGCTCGGCAAGGTGCTCTCCGCGCTCGGCAAGAACGAGGGCGCGCTCAAGGCGTACCAGGCCGCGCACCACCTCGACCTCACCGATCAAGAGACCATCCGCGGCCTCGCGGACGTGTGCTTCAAGCTCGGCGACTGGGCGGGCTCGCTCACCAACTACCAGAAGGTGCTCACGAGCCTCGGCGAAGAGCAGACCGAGGAGCGCGCGCACGTCTACTACAAGCTCGGCCTCATCAAGCAGAACCAGGGGCAGGCCAAGCAGGCGGTCAACAACTTCGAGAAGGCCCTCGCGATCGAGCCCGCGCACCGCGACACGCTCGACGCGATGGTGAGCGTCTACGAAGGCCTCAAGGACTGGAAGCAGGTCTGCCACTACAAGCGGCAGATCCTCGACAACATCATGGACGGCGCCGAGCGGTTCAAGATGTTGAATCAGATCGCCGAGATCTGGAGCGACAAGGAGAACAGCCCGCAGAAGGCGATCGAGGCCTACGAAGAGGCGCTGGAGCTGGAGCCCACGAACCACGTGCTGCTCCACAAGCTGCTGCAGCTCTATCAAAAGGCCGGCACGTGGGATCGCATGGTGGACTGCCTCCAGCGCATCGCGGACCTCGAGATGCAGCCCGAGCGCAAGAGCCGCTACTTCTTCACGATGGCGCAGCTCTACCGCGACAAGCTCGACGATCAGATGCGCGCGGTCGATCTGTTCAACGAGGCGCTCGACCTCAACCCCGGGTACCTGGAGGCGTTCGAGCGCATCAACAAGATCCTCACCGCGCTCAAGGAGTGGAAGCAGCTCGAGCGGGCGTACCGCAAGATGCTCCACCGCGTCGCGGGCAAGGGCAACGTCGACCTCGAGTTCAGCCTGTGGCACGCGCTCGGCCTCATCTACCGCGATCGCCTCGGCGACATCGTCGCCGCGACCGAAGCGTTCAAGATGGGCTCGCGCATCAAGCCCGACGACGTCGGCGAGCACCTCATCCTCGCCGAGCTCTACGAGCAGCAATCGCAGGCCGACGAGGCGATCGGCGAGTACCAGGCGATGCTCAAGATCGACGCGATGAAGCTCGATCCGTACCAGAAGCTCTATCGCCTCCACCTGGAGAAGCAGTCGTACGATCCCGCCTGGTGCCTCGCGTCCGCGCTCGCGTTCCTGCGCAAGGCGGACGAAGAGACGCAGCGCTTCTTCGAGGACTACAAGCCGCAGAGCCTCCCGCAGGTGAAGGGCCGGCTCGACAACGAGCTGTGGCTCCGGCACCTCTTCCACGAGGAGGAGAACCTCTACATCGGCAAGATCTTCGAGATGATCGCGTCGAGCGCGCTCCGCGCGAAGATCGAGATGCTCAAGCAAAAGAAGGAGCTGCCCGTGCTCGACGCGCGGTTCCGCCAAGACCCGGGGACGTCGACCGTCACCTTCGCGCGCACCTTCGGGTGGGCCGCGCAGGTGCTCGGCGTGCCGTGCCCGCAGCTCTACGTGCGCAGCGACGTGCCGGGCGCGCTCGTCGCGGTCGCGAACGATCCGCCGTCGTCCGTCGCCGGGCAGACGGTGCTCACCGGCTTCTCGCCGCTCGACCTCACGTTCATCGTGGGCAAGCACCTCGCGATGTACCGCGGCGAGCACTACATCAAGACGCTCTTCCCGACGGTGACCGAGCTCACGGTGCTGCTCTTCGCGGGCATCCGGCTCGTCGCGAAGGAGATGCCGGCGCCGCCCGACATCGACAAGCAGGTCACCGCGACGGCGCAGACGCTCGGCCAATACATGCAGCCGATGCAGGTCGAGGGGCTCCGCATGGTGGTGAAGAAGTTCATCGCCGAGGGCGCCAAGGCCAACATCAAGCGCTGGGTGCAGTGCGCCGAGATCACCTCCGCGCGCACCGGCCTGCTTCTCTGCGGCGACCTCGAGATCGCGAAGAAGATCATCGCGGCCGAGCCTCAACAGCCCGGCGATCTGACCGCGCAGGAGAAGCTCAAGGAGCTGCTCCTCTTCTCGGTGTCGGACTCGTACTTCGTGCTCCGCAGGGCGCTCGGGCTCGACATCAAGGTCGACGCCGCGGCGAGCTGATCTTCAACCCCAAAGCCCGGGGGGACCCGAACGGTCCCCCCATCGTCACGCGTCGCCGAGATCGAGGAGCACCGCGATCTCGGGCGGGATGCAGCCGTAGGCCTCAGCCGCCGCGAGCAGCGCGGAGTTGTGCGGCAAGCCGAGGAGGAAAGAGCGCGCGTACGGCGTGCCTTCGAGGCCCTTGAGCCGACGCATGAGCGGCACGATCCCGCGCTCCATCGCGTCGCGCGCGCGCGCCAGATCGCCGATGTCGACGTACGCGTCGTGCAGCGCGAGGTAGAGCGGCGCCTCGTTGAGCAGGCTCGGCGCGCCGCCCTCGACCAGCGCGCACGCCTCGCGCGCGATCTCGACCGCGTGCTCCGCGTCGCCGAAGAGCCGCTCCGCCTCGGCCCAGAAGCCGAGCGCCACGGGGAGCACGTCGCGGTTGTCCGTGGATCGGTACGCCTCGGCCGCGGTCTTGAGGAGCGCGCGCGCCTTGGCGAGGTTCGCCGCGTCGCCGCGGATCAGCTCGCAACCTCGGTAAAACAAGACCCCGAGCGTCGCGCGATCGCGCACGACCCAGCCGCCGCTCGCCGCCTCGTCCGCGGCCGCGCGCGGCTCGGCGAGCTCGGCGTCGAGCCGTGAGTCGGCGCCGTACGTCGCGGCCCACCCGAGGAGCACCATGCGGCCGTGACGGACCGCGCCGTCGGAGCCGATCGCCTTCGCCTTGACGAGGCCGTCCTCGATCTCACGCAGCGCCTCCTCCCACGCGCCGATGGTGGTGAGCGCGAAGCCGACGTTCATCGTGAGCATCGCCTCGCGCTCTTGGAGCTTCGCGTCGCGCGCAGCCTTGGCCGCGCTCCGCCGCGCGGAGAGCGCGTCCGCGAGCTCGCCGCGCGTCTGGTGCGCGACCGCGAGCGTCTGCCACGCGTCGACCGCGGCCCACACGATCTGCCTGCGCTCGGCGAGATCGAGCAGGTGCGCGGCCTCGCGCTCTGCCGCGGTGAGCGCCCCCGCGAACGCGTGGCGGTGCGCGAGCGTGGCCGAGCAGCGCGCCTCCTCCTCGATGAGATCGAGCGCCTTCGCGCGCTCGCGCACCGCGGTGAGCCTGCCCTCGATGTCGTCGCCCGACCCGCACGCGTCGTCGTAGCGGACGCGCGCGCCGAGCGTGCGGACCTCGCTCGCCTCGTCGGTGACGTTCTCGCTCATCGCGCGGATGGCGGAGTCGCGCTCGCTCGCGCGCGCGTCGAGGCGGCTGTACGCCTCGTCGAGGAGCTGCGCGCGCGCGAACGCGGTCTGCTTGTCCTCGGCGAAGGTGAGCGCGCGATCGGCCATGGTCACCGCCTCGCGGAGCGAGTTGGTCGCGAGCGCGCGCCGGGCCGCGATCTCCCAGTGCGCCGCGGCCTCCTCGTGGCGCTTGCCGAGATCGAAGTGCTGCGCGACGGTCGCCGCGTCCTCGCCCATCTTGCCGAGCCACCGCGCGGCCTCGGCGTGCAGCTCCACGCGCCGCTCCTCGCCGGTCGACGCGTACGCGACCTCGCGCACGAGCGCGTGCTTGAAGAGGTACTCGCGCGTCCCCGTGAAGCGCGCGCGGCCGATCTCGACGAACAGCTCGGCGGCGATGAGCTTGTTGAGCGCGATCTGCGGATCGGGCACGCCCACCGCGGCCATCCCGAGGTCCCACACGCTCATCCCGAAGACGCTCGATCGCACGACCGCGTCGCGGCTCGCGTCGTCGAGCGCGTCCAAGCTCACCTGGATCGCGGCCTCGATCGTGGGCGTCTTGGTGACGTCCCGCCCCGACGCGATCACCCTCGCGAGCTCCTCGGCGAAGAGCGGCGATCCCGCGGCTTGCTGCGCGATCTGATCGAGCATGCCCTCGGTCGCGCCGGGCCCGATCACCGCGAGCGCGATCTCGCGCGCGGCGCGCCTCGCGATGGGCCGCAGCTCGATGCGTACGTGATCGCGCCCGACGAAGCGCTGCCCCTGCGTTCGCCAGAACGACGGCCTCACCATCGCCATGACGAAGAGCGGGTGCGCGGTCGCGCGGCCGAGCACGTGATCGAGCCACGCGATCGACTCCGGGTCGGACCACTGCGCGTCCTCGATGAGGATCGCGGTCGGCTCGCGGCTCGCCTCGAGCACGAGCTCGGTCGTCGACAGGTAAATGGAGTCGCGCGCGCCGCGCGTGTCGATGCCCTCGGGGAACGGCTGGTTCGCGAGCAGGCTCGCGAGGAGGGCGTTGTCCGAGCCCGGCAGGCCGCTCGCCGCGAGCGCGCGCTCGGCCTGCGCGAGCGTCGCGCCTTTGGGCAGGCCGACGAGCGTGCGCAGCGCGTCGGCGACCACGCCGAGCGCCTGCCGCGTGCCGTACGACTCGCAGCGGATCTGCATCAGCCTGCACGTCCGCGGCGGCGTCCGCGCGGCCACCGAGAACTCGCGCGAGAGCCTCGTCTTGCCGATGCCGGGCGGCCCCGAGACGCTCACGAAGACGGGCGTGCGCTCGTCCGCGCAGCGATCGAACGCGGCGAGCGTCGCGAAGAACTCGCCCTCGCGACCGACGAACGGCGCGATGGTCCCGGGGTCGCGGCGCATCTTGAGGCCGACGACCTTGGCGAGCCCGCGCGGCAACATCTTGAACTGGAAGCGGCCGCGCGCGAGCTCGGCCGTGGCGCTGTCGGTGAGGACGCCGTCGGCCGCCGCCTCGCGCGCGAGCGCCGCCGCGCGCTCCACGACCTCGCCCGCCGATCGCGTGCGATCGACGTGCATGCGGCCCGTCGCGACGCCGACGCGCGCGCCGCGCGCCGAGAGCTGGAGCCCGAGCTCGAGCGCGCGCGTGCCCTCGTTGCCGTACGCGCGCTCGGCGCCGAGGTGCGCGATGAGCGCGTCCGCGCCGAGCGGCAGCACGTCCGCGCCTTGCTGGCGGAGGCGCTCGATCTCCCAGACGCGCTCGTCCGAGGTCGCCACGTTGAGCGCGACGAGCGTCGTCACGAGGCGCGTGCCCGAGGACGCCACGCGATCGCCCGTGGGCGCGACCATCGTCGCGCCGGGCAGCTCGGGATCGCTCGCGATCGCGCGCAGCTCGGACGCGACCTCGGCCGCCGACGAGGGCCGATCCGCCGGGTCGGACGCGAGCATGCGGTAGATCAGATCGTCGAGCCGCGGCGGCACCTCCAAGAGCATCTCCGAGAGCCGCGGCGCGGGCATGGACGCGAGCCGCGCGAGCGTCGCGATGGAGCTCGACCCGGCGTGCGGCGGGTAGCCCGCGATGAGCTCGAACAGCGTCGCGCCGAGCGAGTAGATGTCGCAGCGCGCGTCGATGATCGCGTCGCCGCGCGCCTGCTCGGGCGCCATGTACGCGGGCGTGCCGACCATGCCGCGGTCGTCGTGGCTCGACTCTTCGAGGAGCACGTCGTACGTGCCCGCGACGCCGAAATCGACGAGCTTCACGCGCGGCGCGCGGCCCTCCTCGGAGGGCAACAAGAACACGTTCGAGGGCTTGATGTCGCGGTGGACGACGCCCACCACGTGCGCGGCGTGGAGCGCCTCCGCGATCTGCGCGCAGACGTCGAGCGCCTCGCGCAGCGCGAGCGGCGCGTGCCTGCGGCGCGACTCGAGGTCCTCGCCGTCGAGCCACTCCATGACCAAGAACGGCGATCCCTCGGGCAGCGCGTGCCCTGCCCCGTCGCGCGCGCCGGCGTCGACGTTGCCCGCGGCGACGAGCGCCACGATGCCCGGATGCGTGAGCTCGGCGAGCACGTCCGCCTCGGCCGTGACGCGGTCGCCGAACAGATCGGTGCGCAGGATCTTGAGCGCGACGGGCCGCTGATCGCGCTCATCGGTCGCGCGATACACGACACCCGATGCGCCGCGTCCGATGGCGCGCTCGACCCGAAAGCGGCCGACCAAAAGCCCGTCTTGGCTCATCCACCTCGCTCTCGGGTGTAGGAGCGCTCGCCCATGACGGAGAGGGTAGCTGCGATGCGTTGGCGATTTCTACTCTCCCGCGCGGATCGATCGAAGCGAACACTCCCCAAGCGGGCGCTGGTATAGTGCCGCGGTGTCCTTGAAGATTGACCAGGATCACGGTCGTTTCCGGCAAATCGTTCGCGGGCGCATCCGCCAGAACCTCCGAAAGTACATCTCGCAGGGGGAGCTCATCGGGCGCAAAGGCAAGGACCTCGTCTCGATCCCCATCCCGCAGATCGACATCCCGAGGTTCCGCTTCGGCGACAAACAGCGCGGCGGCATCGGCCAGGGCGATGGCAACCCCGGTGATCCCCTCGGGTCCGACGGCGAGAAGCAGCCCGGCAAGGGCAAAGCGGGCAGCGACGCGGGCGATCACGCGCTCGAGGTCGACGTCACGCTCGACGAGCTCGCCAGCATCTTGGGCGAGGAGCTCTCGCTGCCCGACATCCAAGACAAGGGCAAGAGCAAGATCTCGAGCGCGCACGATCGCTATTCGGGGATCCGGCGGGTCGGCCCCGAGTCGCTCCGGCACTTCAAACGCACCTACCGCGAGGCGCTCAAGCGCATGATCGCGAGCGGCACCTTCCGCCACGACCGGCCCGTCGTGGTGCCGGTGCCGGACGACAAGCGTTATCGATCGTGGAAGACCATCAACGAGCCCGTGGCCAACGCGGTCATCATCTACATGATGGATGTGTCGGGCTCGATGGGCGACGAGCAGAAGGAGATCGTTCGTATCGAGTCCTTCTGGATCGACGCTTGGCTCACCCGCCAATACAAAGGGCTCGAGTCGCGGTTCATCATCCATGACGCCGTCGCGCGCGAGGTCGACCGCGACACCTTCTTTCACACCCGCGAGTCCGGCGGCACCATGATCTCCAGCGCGTACAAGCTCTGCGCGCAGATCATCGACGCGGACTATCCGGCCGACGAGTGGAACATCTATCCGTTCCACTTCTCGGACGGCGACAACTGGTCCATGGACGACACGCTCACGTGCGTCGACGTCATGAAGAAGCACCTGCTCCCGAAGGCCAATATGTTCGCGTACGGCCAGGTGGAGAGCCCTTATGGATCAGGCCAGTTCATCAAGGACCTCCGCGAGCACTTCGGCAAGGATGAGCGCGTGGTGACGAGCGAGATCCGCGACAAAGACGCGGTCGTCGGGAGCATCAAAGACTTCTTGGGCAAGGGGAAGTAGCGATGAGCAAGTTCGCGCTGAACACCGCCCTGCCGCGCTACCTCCGCGCCGAGCAGGAGCGCATCGAGGGCTTCGCCCGGGGCTATGGGCTCGACTTCTTCCCGGTCATCTTCGAGATTCTGACCTACGACCAGATGAACGAGATCGCCGCCTACGGGGGCTTCCCGCGGCGTTATCCGCACTGGCGCTTCGGCATGGAGTACGAGCAGCTCTCGAAGAGCTACGAATATGGCCTCTCCAAGATTTACGAGATGGTCATCAACAACAACCCCGCGTACGCCTATTTGCTCGAAGGCAACTCGCTCGTCGATCAGAAGCTCGTGATGGCGCACGTGTTCGCCCACGTGGACTTCTTCAAGAACAACTTCTGCTTTCGATCGACCGACCTCGACTTGCGCGGTCCGCTCGTCGACCCCGTCCGCCCGCGCGGCGCGGCGTACGACCCGGATCGGCGCTGGATCGATCAGATGGCCAACCACGGCGCGCGGGTGAGCCGGCACATCGAGCGACACGGCATCAACAAAGTCGAGGCGTTCATCGATCAATGCTTCTCGCTCGAGAACCTCATCGACCCTTGGGCGCCCTTCTCGGGCAAGCCCGCCGTGCGCGACGAGGACGAGGAGGACAAGCCCGTCGAGGTGCCGAAGCTCCGCGCCAAAGACTACATGGACTCCTTCATCAACCCGGAGGAGTACCTGGAGGCGCAAAAGAAGAAGCTCGAACAGCAGAAGCCCGCCGACAAGAAGGTGCCTGAGCGGCCCGAGCGCGACGTCCTCCGCTTCTTGCTCGATCACGCGCCCTTGGAGCGTTGGGAGCGCGACGTCTTGGAGATCATCCGCGCGGAGGCGTATTACTTCGTCCCGCAAAAGCAGACCAAGATCATGAACGAGGGGTGGGCCTCGTATTGGCACTCTCGGATGATGACCGAGAAGGTGCTCGACGCGTCGGAGATCATCGACTACGCGGAGAACAACGCGGGTGTCATGGCGACGGGGCCCGGGCGGCTCAACCCGTACAAGCTCGGCGTGGAGCTCTATCGCTACGTCGAAGACCGCTGGAACAAAGGCCGCTTCGGGCGCGACTGGGAGGAGTGCGACGACCTCGACGACAAGCGCAATTGGGACATGCGGCTCGGGCTCGGGCGCGAGAAGCTCTTCCAGGTGCGCGCGCTCTACAACGACGTCACCTTCATCGACGAGTTCCTGACCCCCGACTTCGTCTTCGAGCAAAAGATGTACACGTTCGGGTTCTCGACGCGCAACGACCGCTACGAGATCGAGAGCCGCGAGTTCAAAGAGGTCAAAGAGAAGCTGCTCTTCCAGCTCACGAACTTCGGCGACCCGTACATCCGCGTGATCGACTCCAACTATGGCAACCGCGGCGAGCTCCTCCTCGAGCACCTGCACGCGGGGATGGACCTCCGCGGCGACTACGCCAAAGAGACGCTCGCGGCGCTCGTCCGCGTGTGGAAGCGGCCGGCGCTGGTCGCGACCAAGGTCGAGAACAAGGCCGTGCTCCTGCGCTTCGATGGCAAAGAGCACACGATGGTGCCATACAAAGTGTGATGATGCGCCTCGGCCTCGCGGTGAGTGGGCTCGCCCTCGTGGCGGGTTGTTCGTCGGCTCCTCCCCAAGAGGCCTTGCCGCCGAGCCCCCCTCCCCCGCCCACGTTGGCGGCGCCGCCGCCCCCTTCGTTCATCCCGCCTGCCGCGCCTACGCCCCTTGTCCCCGAGGGATCGGGCGTCCCGCTCGACGCGCCCGCCGCGCCGCTCCCGCCGCCGAGCCCGCCCCCGTCGGTCGCGCGCAACACGGGGACGCCGGCCGACAAAGCGCTCGTCGAGGGCGACAAGGCGTATGCGAGCAGCGATTTCGCCGCCGCCGAGAAGGCCTATCGGGCCGCGGCCAAGCTCGATCCAAAGGACCCTGCGGCCATCGTGGGCGCGGTGCGGGCCAAGCTCGCCAAGAATAACAGCCCTACGGACTTCAACGCTGCTCCCAAAGACAAGATCCTCCTCGCGGCGGCGGCCGAGCTGAAGAGAGCGCTCAAGCTCGACGACAAATACGCGCCTTGTCATTTGGAGCTCGGGCGCGCGCTCCTGGTGCTCGGCAAGGCCGATGACGCGCTCGCCGAGCTCCGGCGCGCGGTGGAGCTAGCGCCCAACGACGCAGAGGCGCACTCGGCGCTCGGCGTCGCGCTCGTGGGTCTCGGGAAGATGGGAGAGGCCATCAGCGAGCTCGCGCGCTCGGCGGAGCTCGCGCCCGGGGACGCCGAGCGGCACACCAACGTCGGCACGGCGCTGCTCGCCGCGGGCAAGGCGCAGGAGGCCATCGTCGCGTACGAGAAGGCCGCGCGCATCACGCCCGACGACGCGCGCGTGCTCTCGGATTTAGGCACCGCGCTGCTCGCCGCCAACGAGGTCGACAAAGCCCTTATCAAGCTCGAAGCCGCGGTGAAGAAGGCCCCGCAAAAGGCCACGTACCGGTCGAACCTGGGATATGCGTACCAGATTAAAGGGGACGTGCCCAAGGCCGAGGCCCTTTATCGCGAGGCGCTCAAGCTCGACGACAAGCTCGCGAGCGCGTGGATCAACCTGGGGAACGTGCTCGCCAAACAAGGCAAGTTTCAAGAAGCGCGCGATTCCTACATGAAGGCGCACGCCCTCGACGCGACCGACCCGCGGGTTAAAGCGGTGTTGGCCGAGCTCGACCTCTTGGAGAAGGCCGCCGCGCAGAAGCCCAAAGCGCCTTGACGCTCACGGGCTGAGCGCGGCCTTGGCGTAGAAGATCCGCGAGGTGGGGGCGCCGCCCTCGTCCACGGGCTCTGCCCAAACGGCGTGGAGCGCGCGCCGCTCGGCGTCGATCACGAGCGCTGGGTATTCGCCCATCCAATCGCGCTTGTGGCGCGCGAACGTGTACGAGGCGAAGGGCTTGTCGCTCACCGCCTCGTTGGGCGAGCAGCGGATCCCCTCTTGGGTGAGCGGCCCGCAGACAGAGTACGCCACGCCCCCTTTGCCCGTGCGGTTCTCGAGCCAAATCACGTGGAGCATCCCTGTCTTGGGGTCGAGCGCCGCTTTGGGCGTCATGTGGTTGGCGCAGGGCGTATCATCGTTGACGGTCGCGCGTCGCCACGTCTTGCCTTGATCGCGCGAAGCGGCGAGCGCGAGCGACCAGCCGCCGTCGCGCTTGCCGGTCGGATACACCACGTAGATCACGCCGCGCGCCTCGTCGAAGGCCACTTGAGCGTTCGAGAAATAAAACGGCACGCTCTCCCCCTCGGCCGAGACGCGGAGGGGCTTTTGGAACGTCTTGCCCCCATCGTCGCTGCGGGCAAGCTCGATGTGAATCTTGGTGTCACCGTATTGATCCACCTTCTCTTCGGTCCACACCGCGTCCACCATGTGGACGACGCCGCTCGGGGAGATGTGGAGATCGCCATAAGCCCCCTCGCTCACCTTGACGCTCGGGCCCTCTGCTTTGCCGTCGGGCGAGAGCCGAACGGCCTTTGCGCCGCCGCCGGGGTCGCTGTAATACGTGACGAGCAAGGCGCCTTTGGCCCAACCCACCATGGGTTTGTCGAGGCAGCCGGGAGCCTCGTTGGGGCAGTCGTGGGCCGCGTCGTGCGCGGGCGCGAGGGGTGTCCAGGCGAGGCCGTCGCGGCTCGTCGCGTGGCCGATTTGAGGGCGTTTATCGGGCCTTCCGCCGTCGTGGCCGAGCCAGACGAGGTGCAACGCGCCGTCCGGCGCCGCCGTCATCCACGCGTCGAAGTGCCGTTTGCGCTCGGTGGTAAAAGGGCGCTCCTCGACCTTGCCTTCGGGAGAGACGGTGAGCACGGAGAGGCCGTTTCCGTCGAACATGCCGCCGTGCGCCTGGTACGCGATCGCGAGCGCGCCCGAGGGCAAGAGCGCGGCCGAGGGCTCATTGCCATACACGCCGGGGCTTGTTTTGCCGGTCAGTTGGAGCGGCGCGCCGAACGCCTTGCGCGGGAGCGGCGGCGCCAAGCACACCGGCAAAGGCGGCCCGCGCAGGCTGCGATCGAAGAGGATCGCGGCGACCACGACGAGGAGCGCGAGCGCGGCCACGAGGCCAAGGACGATTCGTTTGAGGAGGCGGCGTCTATGCGGCGACATGGCACCTCCGGCCAGGATGCACGAGCGGGGATGATTCGTGAAGCAAAGACCCGATCGCCCTCGAAATGCTACCCTGCCGGCCGTGCTTCGTCGCTTGACCATCGCGGCGCCGATCGCCGCGTGCTGGTTCGCGTTCGCGGGCCCCGCCGCGGCGTTCCCTCACGTCGTCAAGCAGGGTGAGACGCTCGCCTCGATCGCCGAGCGCGTGTACGGCCGCATCGAAGCGGAGCAGCTCCTCGTGGCCGAGAACGGGCTCGACGCGGGCGGCGGGGTGCCCATCGCGCCGGGCATGCGCCTCGAAATCCCCGCGCTCGGCCACCGGCGTGTCGAAGCCGGGGACACATGGCCCCGCCTCGCGGACGAGCTGCTCGGCGACGCGCGGCGGAGCGAGGTGCTCGCCGAGGCCAACGGATCGTACCCGTGGCTCACGCCGGCCGAGGGACAAGAGATCGTCGTCCCCTTCAATTTGCGCGTCGTCGCGGCCACCAACGACTCGCTCCTCACCATCGCGTATCGCTTCCTCGGCCGGCGCGAGCAGGCGTGGATGCTCGATCGCTACAACCATCTCAAGGGCCGCACGATCCGCCGCGGCGACGTGGTGCTCGTGCCGCTCCGCGATCTGTCGCTCACGCCCGAGGGCAAGCGCGAGGCGGCGAACGCGGAGGCGCGCGTGCGCAGCGAGGCCGAGGGGCGCGCGCGCGAGGCGCAGCGCAAGGTCACGTCCGAGATGCCGCTGCTCGCCGCCGAGATCCGCAACGGCCGGTGGGTCGAGGCCATCGCGCGCGGCAACCGCATGATCGGCTACGGCGAGCTCGCGAAGCCCGAGGTCGCCGAGATCAACAAGCGGCTCACCGAGGCGTACGTCGCGCTCGACGCGATCGGCGCCGCGCAGGGGGCGTGCGCCGCGTGGCGCGAGGCGGATCCCTCCGCCGATCTCGATCCTGTCGAGCTGTCGCCGAAGATCATCGCGGTCTGCACGTCCGCGCTCGCGCCCGCGCCGGAGCCCACCGCCGATCCGCGGCCCTCGCCGATCCGATCAGGCCCGACGGCGTCCGCCCCCCCGCCCTCGACCCCGCCGGCGCGACCACGGCGAGAACGCGGGGCGCCTCGATGAGCGCCGAAGGGACATCGACCCTCCCCGCCGGCAAGTACCTCGCAGGCAAATACAAGATCGAGGAGGTCATCGGCGAGGGCGTGCAGAGCGTGGTCTACCGCGCCACGCGCGAGCCCGGCGGCGATCGCGTCGCGCTCAAGGTGATCCACCGCAAGCTCTGCTCGACGATGCAGATCTACCGGCGCTTCCACCGCGAGGCCGCGATCCTCCGCAAGCTGGAGGGCGATCAGATCGTCAAGATCTTCGACTTCGTCGAGGACGAAGGGATGCTCGCGATCGCGCTCGAGCACGTCGACGGCGCGTCGCTCGAAGCGCTGCTCCGCGAGCGCGGCGCGCTGCCCTCCGAGGTCGCGATCGAGATCGCGCTCCAGGTCTGCGCCGCGCTCGGCGCCGCGCACGCGCGCGGCATCGTCCACCGCGATCTCAAGCCCGCGAACGTGCTGCTCGAACGGCCGCCCTCGGGCCGCGTCGCGCTCGCGTCCGAGGTCCGCGTCAAGGTGGTCGACTTCGGGCTCGGCAAGGTGGTCCGCGGCGACGGCGAAGAGATGAACGAGCTCACCGAGCAGGGCATGATCTTCGGCACGCCGGAGTACATGGCGCCCGAGCAGGCGCGCGGAGATCCAGCCGATTTCCGCAGCGATCTGTACGCCGCGGGCGTGATGCTCTTCGAGATGAGCGCGGGTGAGGTGCCCTTCAAGGGGCTCTCGGCGATCGGCGCGATGAGCGCGCACCTCAACGAGCCTCCGCCGTCGCCGCGCGCGATCGGCAAGGGGACCTCGATCACGCCCGCGCTCGAGGCCGTGATCCTGCGCGCGCTCGCCAAGGATCCCGCGGAGCGCTTCCCCACCGCGCGCGCCTTCGCCGAGGCGCTCGTGGTCGCGCGCGACGAGACGCCGTACATCGTCGGAAGGAGCCCGATCGCTCGGGCGATCGAGGACGACCTCGGCACCGGCGACACCGACCTGCACCTCGAAATGAGCCGCGCGCCCACCCTCCGCGCGGAGGCGCTCGGCGACCTCGCGAGGCTCCCGCTGCCCGAGGTCCGCATCGAGGAGCGGCGCGCCGTCGTGCTCACGCCCGGGAGCGTCGAGATCCCGGCCGATCAGGTGATCATCTCGCCCGGGGCCGCGTCGCGCGACGTGGACGCGGTCCGCGACACGGTCGCCCCCGACGTCATCAGCGATCGTCCGCCCGCGTCGTCCACGCTCGCGCCTCCGCGCAGCAGCAGCACCACGTTGATGTGGATCGTGGTCGCGATCATCGCCGGGATCGCGGGCATCGCGATCGGCCTCATCGCAGGCTCGCGCTGACGCTCTCCTCGACCACGCGGAGCAGCTCGTCGAGATCCGCGTCGGGGATGTTGATCGGCGGCGCGACGTAGACCACGTCGCCGAGGGGCCGGAGGTACGCGCCGCGCGCGCGCGCCTCGTCGTAGACGCGCCAGCCGAGCGCGCCCTCGTAGCCCGCGCGCGCGGACAGATCGAGCGCGCCCGTCATGCCGAGCGATCGCGCGCGGACCACGCCCGGGATGGTCGCCATCGACGCGAACGCGCGCGCGATGCGCGCGTTCTTGGGCGCGGCGCGCGCGAGGATCTCCTCGTCGCGGTAGATCGCGAGCACCTCGCGCGCGAGCGCCGCGCCGAGCGGGTTGCCGGCGTACGAGTGGCCGTAATAAAACGCGCGATCCGAAGGGCCGAGGAACGCCCCGAACACGCGCTCGGTGACGAGCGTGGCCGCCATCGGGAGCATCCCGCCGGTGAAGCCCTTGCCCACGCACATCAGATCGGGCGTGACGCCCGCGAGCTCGGCGGCCCACATCGGGCCCGTGCGCCCGTAGCCCGTGAAGACCTCGTCGATCACGAGCAGCGCGCCGATCTCGTCGCAGAGCGATCGCGCGCGGCGCACGTACGCGGGGTCGTACGCGCGCATGCCCGCCGCGCCCTGCAAGACAGGCTCGATCACGATCGCGGCGACGGCGTCGCGATCGCGGCGCGCGAGCGCGTCGAGCGCGTCGAACGCGAGCGCGTAGCCGTCGCCACCCACTTCGAACGGCGCGTGCACGCAGTCGAGCAGCACGTCCGCGAACGGCCTGCGGAAGACCTCGACGCCGCCGAGGCTCGCGGCGCCGATGGTCTCGCCGTGGAACGCGCCGTCGAGCGCGATGAAGCGGGTGCGGCCGGATCGGCCTTCTTGCTGGTGGAGCTGGATCGCGATCTTGATCGCGACCTCGATCGCGGTCGAGCCGTTGTCGCTGTAGAACACGCGATCGAGCCCGCGCGGCGCCGCGGCGATGATCTCCTCGGCGAGCATCGCCGCGGGCTCGTGCGTGATGCCGGCGAGCGACGTGTGCGCCAGCGCGCGCGCCTGCCGCGCGAGCGCGTCGACGAGCCGCGGGTGGCCGTGGCCGAGCGACGCGACCCACCAGCTCGAGCACGCGTCGAGGTAGCTCCTGCCGTCGGCGTCGAACAGGCGCGATCCTTCGGCGCGCACGACGACGAGCGGATCGACCTCGTCGATGTAGCGGCTCATCGGCGTGTACGGGTGCCAGACCCGCCGCTTGTCCGCGCGTACGATCGCCTCGCGCTCGCTCATGGCTTCATGGCGCGGAGCACCTCGGTCGGCACAGGCGGGACCGAGTCCTGCTTGGACGCGCGCGCGGACTTGGGCGGCGCGTCGATCGGCAAGAAGACGATCACCGCGGTGCCCGCGCCGGCTTTGCTGCGGATGGTGAGGTTGCCGCCGTGCGCGTCGACGATGCGCGCGACGATCGCGAGGCCGAGGCCGGTGCCCGCGGGCCGCGTGGTGAAGAACGGATCGAGCGCGCGCGTGCGCACGAGCGTGTCCATGCCCTCGCCCGTGTCTTGGATGCTGAGCTCGACGCCCGCCATGCCGTCGCGCTCGGCCTTGACGAGCGTGAGCGTGAGCGTGCCGCCGTCTTGCATCGCTTGCATCGCGTTGGTGATGAGGTTCTCGATCACCTGGCGGAGCAGGTTGTGATCGCCGTGGATCTTCTCGACGGGCTCGGGCTCGTGGAGCTCCACCAAGATGTCGGGCTGCCCCTCGGCGATGGCGAGGCAGCGCTCGACCAGCTCGCGCACCACGATCGGCTGCTTCTGCGGCGCGATCGGGCGGACGTAGCGGAGCAGATCGCTCACGAGCCTGTTCAGGCGCGAGCTCTCTTCGTCGAGGATCTTGAGCAGCGTCGCGCGATCTTCGTCGACGATCCCGGGGCGGCGGAGCGACGCGATCGCGTTCGAGATGATCGCGAGCGGGTTGCGGACCTCGTGCGCGATCACGGCCGAGAGCTCGCCCACGGCCGCGAGCTGCTCCTTGCGCACGAGCTCGTCCTGCGCGGCGCGGAGCTCGTCGTTCGCGCGCGTCAGCTCGCGCGACCGCTGCTTGAGCGTGAGCGCCTGCGCCTCCAGCTCGACGCGCAGCGCGCCGAAGCGCGAGAGCAGCGACATCATCACGCCGTTCACGAGCGCCGAGCAGCCGTACTGCGAGAGCAGCGGCGTGTCGACCAAGCCCGCGAGCGCGAGCGCGTCCAAGATCGCCGTGAACGAGAGCACCGTCGCGCCGATGAGCGCGGCCATGTCGCGCCTCCGCTTCGACATGCTCTGCACGAACATCGCGGTCACGCCGAGCGCGGCGCCGAGCCACGCGATCATCGCGGCCACGCCGAGCACCGTCGGCCGCACGCGCACGTTGGGGATCGGGACGCCGAAGGCGTACGCGCCCGTGATCTCGGCGTGCTTGACGAGCAGCCCCATGCCGTTCGCCGCTTCGAAGAAGCCCGCGACGCCCAAGAACGTGGCGATGAGCCACCACGGCCGCTCCAGGCGCGTGTGCGCGAGCGCGTAGAGCACGAGCAAGATCGCGGTGAGCCCCCGCGCGGCGCGCGCGACGACGAGCGCGGCGCCGACGTTCGTCGCGCCGATCGACCACGCGAGCGCGCCCGCCTCGAACGCGATCGCGAGGTTCAGCGCGCCGAAGAGCAAAATCTCGGACGCGTCGCTCCGCAGCGTCAGCCGCGGAGACGGCTCTCGACGCGACGATCGCCGCGGCGCGAACAGGCAATACACCGCGATGACAGCGTGGGCCGTCGCCATGGCGGTGAGGAAGCCGGCGATCGCAAAGGGGTGCACGAAGTCGCTACGCCGATTCTTTCCTACGTTGAAGGGGGCCGTCTACTGGACGATGAGGGGCTGCTCCGAAGGCGCGTCACGGTTCACGTTGACCGCGCGGGACGCGGCGCTCAGGGCGCCGGGCACGGGCTTGTCGTCGCGGGTCACGAGCTCGGCCTTGATGGTCGTCTCGCCGTTGGGCAGCCCCACGAGCCCGAGCAGCGCCGTCGAGATGACGCGGCTCGTCTTGGGCGCCTCGCCCGGCGGCGCGACCGTGAGCTTGACCGCGTATTTGTCGCGCCCGAGCTCCGCGTTCACGACCAAGAGGTCGACCGCCACCGCGCTCGCGAGCACGCCGTTGTACGTGCCCTTCGGGCGGTTCAGCACGAGCAGCGGATCCGAGGGCTTGATCGCGGTCCGCTGGGCCTTGCCGACGGTGAAGTGAACGACGGTGATCGGCGCGCGCCCCTTCACGTCTTTGACCGAGAGGTGAGACTCGTGCGCGGGGAACGCGGCGAGCACGTGGTGGCCCTCGTCGAGCTTCGCGTAGGGCGCGACGTCGCCGAGGCGCACCTCCGCGCGCGCTTGGTAGAGCGCGAGGTACGGCTGGCCGTCGAGGACGAGATGCACGCACGGTCCGCCCGGCGCGACCGGCCAGTCGGCGACGTCGATCTTCACCGCGTACGACGCCGCGCGATCGGCCGGGATGCTCTCGCCCGATCGCGGCGCGGAGACCTTCACGCTCGGCGCCTTCTGCGGCGCGGGGAGCGGCGGAAGATCGATGATCTGAAACGCTTCGCCCGATCGCGATCGCTGCGGGAGCACGCTCGGCGGATCGAGCTCGGGAGGCTCGGTGGGCAGCGGCGGCGGCTCGGGAGGCGGCGGCGCGTGCGTCGAAGGAGGCGGCTCGGGGGACGGGGGCGCCTGCGCCTCGGGATCGAAGGGACCGCACGCCGCGATCGCGAAGACCACCACGCTCGCGAGCGACCGCCCGCGCGTCCAAAGTGCCGAAGGGGGGAGAGAGGGTGCAACCATTTCAGAGCGCGAAACTTTTTAGCGCGACGATGATACGCTGGTCGTGCGCACGGGTCACCCGTGCGCCTCGACCAAGCGCCGCGGGAGCGGCGATGGTTCGAAGGACATCGCTCGGATCACGATGCTGATTAAGGGCATACCCCTTGCTTTGAGCCTGCGATTACCTTCATTGTTTTGAAAGCGCCGGGAGGTCTGAGGAACATGGCGAGCAATTCATCGGCGTCGGCGTCGGCGTCGCGCTCACGGGATCCGCGCCCGCGCCCGTCGTATCTGCGCTGGCTCACGATCGCGGCGATGCTCGTCCCGGTCCTCACGCTGTTCGCGGAGGCTTGCGTCGTCGAGGACACGTACGAGCCCGCGCCTCCCATCGGGAAGGGCGGCGGCACGTCGAGCGGTAAACTCCCCTCGACCTCGTCCGGCGGGGACGAGTGCGTCGACGGCACGTGGCGCGATTGCCATGTCACCCTCGGGCAGCACGACGGCATCCTGTCGTGCTACGACGGCAAACAATATTGCTTCGGCGGCGTGTGGACCGACACCTGCGTCGAAGGCTCGCTCAACAACAAGCTCGCTCCGCCGGCCGACGATCAAGCGCTCCCCGAAGGGCAGACCCCGCTCGCCCTCTCCGACGCCGGGCCCTGCACGTTCAACCCCTGTGACCCTACGTGCCAATATTACGACGAGCTCCCGGACGGTGGTTATCTCATCGACGGCTCGTCCAACACTCCTTGGCAGACGGCGAACCCCGCCGCGTTCAACCTCGCCGGCGTGGCCGGAAAGGGCGTCAAGTCACCTTGCTTCAGCGGGGGAGACTGCCAGTTCAATCAATATTGTTATGCGCCCGATACGCAGCCTGCGTGCGCGCACAACGTCTGCGCGACGGGCACGGCGCTCCTCTCCACGTGTGATGATCCCTCGCCCGCCTGCGCGCCCGACGCGGGCGCGGGCTGCCCGACGTCGCCCTCGTGCGTCGCTCAAGTCTGCGCCACCAACCCCGGTTGCTGCTTCTTCCCCACGCCCTGCGCGCACGACATCTGCGTGACGGGGAATCGCCTCATCGGCTGCGCCGACCCGTGCGCGACCGCCATCTGCGCCGCGGACCCGTATTGCTGCACCACGTTTTGGGACAGCATCTGTGTGGGTGAGGTCGCGAGCGTGTGTGGCCAGACGTGCCCGTCATGGTCACAGTCGTGCGTCGACGCGGTTCACGACGTCTGCGGCGCCTTCTGCGCGCCGGCACAAGGCACCTGCGAGCACGACCGATGCCTCGTCGGCGACAAGCTCACCGCCGGCTGCGACGCCCCCGCGAACTGCGTAACACAGGTGTGCGCGGCGCGCCCCTCGTGCTGCACGACGGCGTGGGACTCCACGTGTGTCTCACTCCTGCCCTCGGCGTGCGGCGTCGCGTGCCCGCCGCTCGGCCAATGCAAACCGTGGCTCGCGGGTCAGCTCGATCCCGACTGCGCGACACAGGACTTCACGGTGGGTATCCCGTGCGGCGTCGACGGCGGCGCGTCGGTCCCCGTGTGCAACCTCGGGGCGAGCGCGGTCGACGCCGGCGTCACGCTCGGGTATTATCCGGCCAACTCGTACACAATCCCATCGTGCAACCCCGGCGCTGGGATCACGATGTGCCCGCCCACGACACAACAGCTCCTCCCCGGTCAATGCGTCGACGTGCTCTGCCCCGGGATCACCGGCAACCAAGAGATCGTCGTCAATCCGCCGGGCGCGGGCCAAATCGCCGAGTGCCAGTGCAACAACAACTGGGCTATCGGCACGGGCGCCACGTGCGAGAACCCGAACTGCACGGGCGCCGGCGCCAACGTGCGCAGCAAGACACCGCAGATGTATTTCTTGGTCGAGCGATCGAACGCCGTCTCGGCCTCGGACTGGACCAAGGTGCAAAACGCGCTCGCGTTCTTCTTCAACAACAACACCGAATATCGCGGCGCGCACGCGAACCTCGCGTTTTACCCCGACAACAACGCGTTCCCCTCGATCACGTGCAACACGACCACGTGCAACACGGCCACCTGCGGCCCGCGCGTCTATTTCCCGTACGTCGCGCCCAACTTCATGCTCAATCCGCCCACCGGCCTCGCCGCGGTGGCGACGGGCACCGCGGTGACCGCGCTGGGCGCGCCCACCTACCCTGCCTTCCGAGCAGGTATGGATTACACGACCACGGGTTACAACAACCAATCTGCGCTCATCAAGCTGGGCACCCAGCCCGTCTTCGTGCTCATCATCGCGAGCGAGTCCAACCCGCCCATGGGCTGCGGCGCCCCCGCGTCGGGCCAGTTCAACCTCATCGCCTCATACGCGGCGTCGCAGCGCATCTCGAAGGGCATCAGGACGTTCGTCATCGGCATCTCCCCCGGCGTCAGCCAATCCACCATCGACACCATCGCCATCGCGGGCGGCACGCAGGCGGGTTATCTGGTGAGCTCGGGGCCGAACCTCCAAAGCGAGCTCCAAACGGCGCTCCGCCAGGTCCGCATCAACACGTATCAATGCTACTTCGATCTGCCGCCGCCCGGCGCGTTCGACCCGTCGAACCCCGTGGTCACGCGCTTCCCCCCGGGCGTCGGCGTCAACGTCAACTTGACGCAGGTGACGAACCTCGCCGCCTGCGGCGCGTCGCAGACGAGCTTCTATTACGACAACAACATCTCGCCGACGCGCATCCTGCTCTGCCCCAAGACGTGCGAGTTCATGTCGGACAACCCCGGTTACAACCTCCAATACAAGGTCAATTGTCCGAAGAACTATCAAAACAGCTCCTTCCAAGAGGACTACACCGCGAACTGCCCGCCCGGGACGCGGGTGCAGTGGGGGTACCTCGCGTATCAAGCCATCACGCTCGGCGGCTCCAGCGTCGATTTCATCATCCAGACCGGCCCGAGCGCGGCCATGCTCGGCGCGCCCATCAACGTCGCTCACGCGCAGGCGACGCCGACCAACACGCAGGTCTGCGCGCTCGGCGGGCCGTCGCCCTGCCCGATTGATCTCTACACCAAGCTCGGCGGGCCGCCCGCGGCCAACGACCTCGCGCTGCGCCTGCAAATTCAGCTCAACTCCAACATCGCAAAGACCATCACGCCGATCGTGCAGAATTGGCAAATCACTTACTCATGCCCTCCGAGCGAATGATCTCTCTCACCCGATCTTCTGTCGCGCCCCTCTTCACCCTCCTCCTCACGACGGCGACGTTCGCGTCGCCGGGGTGCGGCGGAGATCCGCCCACCACCTCTTCATCGAGCAGCGGCTCGAGCAGCTCGGGAGGTGGGATGGGCGGGGACGGCGGCGGGGGCGGCCCGTCGACGTCGAGCTCCAGCTCATCGAGCGGCGGAAAGGGCTGCGGAAACGGCGTCGTCGAAGGCCAAGAGAAGTGTGATGGGATGGACCTGGGCGGCGCCACCTGCGCGACCGTCAACCCGCTCTTCCTCGGCGGCGAGCTGGGCTGTAACGCCGATTGCACCTTCGACACCATGAACTGCCTCGCCAAAGAGGACTGCACCGACGGCACCGACAACGACAAAGACGGTGACATCGACTGTGCGGACAGCGAGTGCACGGCGATGTGCGCCGATCCGTGCGCGGGCGCCGCGATCGCGGCCGACCCGGGCTTGCTCCTCGGCTCGACCGTGGGGCACGCCAACCTGCAAGACGCGACGTGCACCAAGAACACCGGGAGCGGCGCCGAGCTCGTGTACGAGGTGACGCCGCTGAACGATGGTGTCTTGGAGGTGGTGCTCACCTCCGATGCGAACCTCGCTGTCTCGGCCAAGGTCACGTGTGAGCAGCCCGCCGAGCTCGGCTGTATGACCGCGGCGGGCGGCCCGGGCACGCCGGCCACGCTGCGTATCCCGAGCGTGATGGGCCAACCCGTCTTCATCGTCGTTCAAGGCTTCTCCACCAACGACGCAGGCACGTTCACGCTCGACGTCCGGTCGAGGCCAGTCACGTGCGGTGACGGCTTCACCGATTTGTCCGAGGAGTGCGACGACGGCAACGTGAGCTCGAACGACGGTTGCAGCGCGGCGTGCACGGTCGAGGCGACCGAGACCGAAGCGAACGACACGAGCGCCACGGCCGACTCCTACGTCAAGCCTTGGTATGCCTCCATCGCGCCCGCCGGAGACGTGGACTTCGTCGCCGTCAACGTGCCTAGCCTCCCCGCCGCCATCAACGCGACCGTGAGCGACTTCGACGGCACGAGCTGCTCAGGCTTCTTGCTCGACAGCTTCCTCGAAGTGTACGCGCCGAACGGCGTCACCAAGATCGCCTCCGCCGACAACGGCGCTGTGGGCTCGTGCTCCAAGGTGCAGGCGCTCCCCTCGACCACGGGTGTCCATTACGTGCGTGTCTCCGCGGGCCTCGGCGCCGTGATCGACACCTTCGCGTACAAGCTCGACGTCACGGTGAGCAACGCCATCTGCGGCAACAACATGGTCGAGGCGGGTGAGCAGTGCGACGACGGCAACACGTCACCTGGGGACGGGTGCGGGGCCACGTGTCAATACGAGATCGACGAGGTTGAGCCCAACGGCACGACCGGGATGTCCAACACCTTTGTGAGCCCCTGGGCGGCCATGATCTCGCCCGCGGGCGACGTCGACGTCGTCAAGGTCATGGTCCCCGGCCCGAGCTCGACCATCAACGCGCAGGTCATCGAGCTGAACGCCGGGGATTGCTTCAACTTCATCGTGCTCTCCAACCTGGAGCTCATCGACAAAAACGGCACGACCGTGCTCGTCAACGACAACGGATCAGGCCCCGGCTACTGCGCCGCGCTCACCAAAGCAGGCCTCAGCGCGGGCACCTATTACCTCCGCGTAAAGGCCAACTCGCTCTCGCCCAACGCCACCTTCAGCTATGGGCTCAACGTGACGGTCAATTGATCGTCAGTTGCCGCGCATGGCTTGGATGGGGTTCATGAGCGCGGCGCGCACCGCGGGGTAGAACCCGCCGGTGAGGCCCATGATGATGGCGATGATCATCGAAGAGATGATGATCCCGGGCGTGGGCTCGAACGTGAAGACGATCTCGGACCAGCTCTGGAAGTTCATCATCGAGAAGCGCACGAGCCCCATGAGCATCGACGCGGCCGAACCGAAGACGCCCCCGATCAGCGCGAGGAGCACCGATTCGAACAGGAACGAGAGGAGGATCGAGAGCCGCGAGAAGCCGAGCGCCCGCAAGGTGCCAATCTCGCGCTGGCGGTGCGCGATGGACGCGTGCATCGTGATCATGGCGCCGATCATCGCGCCTACGGAGAAGAAGAACACGATGGCGACCCCCATCCCCGTGATGAAGGCGCTCGTGCCCGAGCTCTGCTTCTCGTAGAACTCCGTCTCGCGCATCGCGGTGAGGTTGAGCTGGGGGTTGCTCTCCAAGGTGGCTTTGAAGGCATCGAATTTGGTCGGCGAAGAGAGCTTTGCCCGCACCGCCGAGACCAGCCCTTCGCGGCCGAACGACGTCCGCGCGAGGTGAGCGTCGACCCAAATCTCGGACTCGTGCGACGAGCCGCCGTCCGCGAACACGCCGACCACCTTGACCGGCCTATTCTTGCGCAGCTCGAAGCTCTGGCCCATCTCCATGCCCTTGAACCGGCCACGGATCGCCTTGCCGATGATGACCTCGTCGGTGCCCGGCTTGGCGGGCCGGCCCTCGATGATCTTGGTCTCGGAGCGAAAGGCCATGACGTTGTCGGGCACGCCGCGGACTTGTACGTTGGAGACGCCGCCGTCGGTCCCGATCTTGTCGAGCAAGATGACGACGACGACCTCGCCCACGCCGAGCGGCTGGCCGTCTTGGGCGCGCGCGACGTCGCCGCTCGCGAGCACCAACCCCACTTGGTTCTCTTCGATGCTGCTCGACAGCTCGGCGTCCGCGCCTTTGCGCATCACCACGGCGACGTCGCTGTGGCCCGAGCGGCCGAGCGTCTTCTTGATGCCGTTCGAGAGCATCATCGCCGCGGAGAACACGAACACGACGAGCCCGAGCCCGCCCGCCGCGGCGATGGTGGTGGACTTGCGGACCGCGAGGTTTCGGAGGTTGTACGCGATGGGGATCATGGTGCGTGTCTCCTCAAGCCACCTGGCGGAGCGCGTCCGTGACGCTCAATTTCGAGGCGCGGTACGCGGGGATCAGCGCGGCGACGACCGAGAGCGCCACCGAGAGGACGACCGCCGCGATCATCGTGCCGACGTCGATTTGGAAGTACGGGAAGAACGCGCCCATGTTCTCTTCCAAGACGCGACCGATCCCCTTCTCGACGATGGGATATGCGATGGCGAGCCCCGCCACGCCCGCGAGCAGCCCGAGCGTCATGGCCTCTCCCACGATGAAGAGCCCGATGTGCCCCGGGCTGAAGCCGATGGCGCGCAAGACTCCATATTCGCGCGTCCGCTCGCGCACCCCCATCGCGATGGTGTTGCCCAAGATGAGCATCATCAAGACGAGCATGACGCCCGAGATGACGTTGATGGCCGTGAGCACCGCGGAGAGCATACCCATGAACGAGAGGTTCATCGCCTTCTCGCTCATCGTGGTCGTCTGCGTGTCCTTCTCGTCGAAGAGCTTGTCGATGGCGGCGCTGATGTCGGCGCTCCTCGACGGGTTGTCGATGCGGGTCGAGATCCAGCCCACTTGATCTTGCCGGTTCGGAGGCAGCGAGTCGTTCAAGTACTCCCAATGAAAGAAGAACTGCGAGCGATCGAGCGACTTGCGAGCGGCCTTGTAAATACCGACGACGTTGAACTGCCAATCACCAGGGTAGATGGTGCCGGTGAGCGTCACCCGATCACCCACCTTGACCCCGAGCTTCTTGGCGAGCACGTCGCCCACGAGCGCGCCCTTTTTATCGGAGACGTACGCCTCGCGGACGCCCGGGTCGAGCACCATCTCGTCGAAGACATCCATACAGGAGTTCTCGATGGCGAGCGTGGCGAAGAAGTCGTTCGGGTCTTTGGGGTTCTTGCCGCCGAACCAGTTGGCCGCGCACGTCTGTTTGACGCCCGGCACGGCCGCCACCTCGGCGATGTAGCGCTTCGGCAAAGGCAGGATGAACGACACCTTGTGGCGCGTCCCGAGCCTGTCTTTGGCCGCGTAGTCGACGCCGATGTTCCACGCGACGATCACCGTGCGGAGCGCCACGAACATGAGCACGGCGATCGCGGCGCCGAGCACGGTGAGGATGGTACGGAACTTGTTGCGGAGGGCGTTTCGCGCCGCGACCGTGATGAGGTTCACAGGAGCGTCCCCTTGTCGAGCCTTCGCGTGACGCCCGCGCGCTCGGCCGCGTGGGGATCGTGCGTGACCATCAAGATCGTCTTTTTGAACTCTTTGTTGAGCGTCTCGAGCAGATTCAGGATCTCGTCCGCGCTCTTGCGGTCGAGGTCGCCCGTGGGCTCGTCCGCGACGATGATCGCAGGGTCGTTGACGATGGCTCGCGCGATGGCGACGCGCTGCTCCTGGCCGCCGGAGAGCTGCCGCGGATAGTGATCGTCGCGCCCTTCGAGGCCGACGATGCGGAGCGCCGTGATCGCGCGCTTCTTTCGCTCGCTCGAAGAGAGGTTGGTGAGGAGCAGCGGCAGGGCCACGTTCTCGGCCGCGGTGAGCACAGGCATCAAGTTGTACGCCTGAAAGATGAAGCCCATGGTCCGCGACCGAAACCGCGCGAGCTCGGCGTCGCTCATGGTGGTGAGGTTTTGGCTCGCGACCACGGCGACGCCCTTGGTCGGGCGATCGAGCCCGGCGATGAGGTTCAGCAGCGTGGATTTGCCCGAGCCCGAAGGGCCCATGAGCGCCTCGTACGACCCCTCGGGGATCTCGAGATCGATGTTGTCGAGCACCGTGAGCGGCTCTTTGCCGCGATAATAGGTCTTGGTCACCTTCTGGAGCGCGACGATGGTCTTCTCGGGTTTTTCGCGATAGGCGCCGGTGGCTTTGCCGCCCTCGGTCTCATCGCTCTTTTGGCCTTCCATCAGTCCTTCTCCTTCTCTTTGACCTTCTTGCCGTCGGTGAGATCGCTCGCGGGCTTGTCGACGAGCTTGGTGCCGGGCGGGGGGCCGTCCGACAGCTCGAACCCGTTACCAAAGGGCTTTCCGAGCGAAACAGGGATCATCCTGACCTTGCCTTGATCGACCGCAAAGACCACCTTGGCGCCCGCGCGCTCGGCCACGGCGGAGGCCGGCACGACGTGTTTGGGCGGCTCCTTCATGGCAGCGGCGGAGAGCTCCTCGGCGAGGAAGCTCACCCGCGCAGCCATCTCGGGCAGGACTCCATCCATCGCGTCGGTGAACTTGACCTTGACGACGATGGTGGCTTTGGCCCTGTTCGCCCGTTTGCCGATCTCATGGGCTTTGCCGCGGAAGCGCTTTTGCGGATACGCGTCGAGCACGATCTCGCACGGGGCGCCCGTCTTCACCAAATGAAGCCTCGCCTCGGGCACGTCGGTCTCGACCATGAGCGACGCGAAGTCCGCGATTTCGAGGAGGGGTGTTTGCCCATTCACCATCTCGCCCACCTCGGGGGGTTTGGTGATCACGGTGCCGCCGATGGAAGAGGTGATGGTCCTGTCGCGCAGGAGCACGCGGAGGCTCGCGGCCTCGGCCTCGGCCGAGCCCACCTCGGCGGACGACGCGCGCGCCGTCTCTTCGAGGGCGCGCATGCGCGCGAGCAGGTCTTCGAGCCCGGCGTGGCCGCGCGCGCCCTGCTCCACGAGCTTCTTTTCGCGCTCGACTTGGACCCTGATCTCGGCGGTGTTGGCGCGCGCCGCGTCGACCCGCGCGCGCGCCGCGGCGACGCGGGCCTCGGCCGAAGCGATGCTGGCGCGCTGATCCGCGTCCTCGAGCTCGGCCACGACCGCGCCCGCCTTGACGACGTCGCCCTCTTTGACATGCACCTTGGCGAGCCGGCCTGGCACTTTTGCGCCGAGCTTGGCGATGATCTGCGGCACCACGTAGCCGGTGGACGTGACCGTAATCGAACCTTGCGCAGGCGAGATGAGCGACACCTCGGTGAGCGCGATCTCGGCCTTGAAGACCTCGCCTTTGACGCGCTCGACCCCGAAGTACCCGCCCGCGGCGAACGCAGCGGCGCCGAGCACCCAGAGCAAAAAGCGCGGAGCGCCCGTTCGCCTGGGACCTTCGTCACGATTGATCTTGAGCGATGCGAGATCTTGGCTCAGGTCCGCCACAGCGCCCCCATCTACCAAGAGCAGGCGCTTTTGCCCACCCCTAGCAAGGCCCTCTCTATAGATTCTCTTTCTCGGAGATCAAGCGGGCGGTCAAAGGTTAGAGAACATCAAGATGGCTCCTCGCTCACCGCCGTCGCTCCCGGCAAAGGCCATGGCGATGGCCGAGGGCGCGAACCCTCGCTTCCACCCCTCGGACGCGAGCACGAGCGCGAGCGGCATCGACGCGCAGCCCGTATGTCCGAGGCGCTGAGCGGGCGAGTCGACGTGATACGGATCGCCCCAGAGCTTGTGCGTCCGGGTGATCATGGTCTGCCACTCGTGGACGCGGCGCATCTCGAACGCGAGATCGGTGAGCGCCCAGCCCGCGCGCAGCTCGCCCTCGCTCAGCTCCTCGCTCGCGGCGCGCACCGCGGAGACGAGCGCCGCCGCGTCGTACGCGCTCTCGTCGTTGTCCGATCGCGCTTTGGCCACGCCCGTGCCCACGCCCGCGATGCGCGCCGTCGCTTCGAGGTTGAGCTTGCGCGCGGTCTCCTCGCGCGTGACGACCGCGAAGGCCGCGCACTCGCCGGGGATGAACGAGTCCAGGTTCTTCGGTGAAAATAGGCGTTTTTGTTCTTGCAGCACCGTCATCACGGCGGGGTCGTAGTCGCTGTGCGCGCCGCCCACGACGAGCAGGTCGACCTGCCGCGCCGCGAGCGCTTCGAGCCCCTTGGCGAGCGCGAACGCCGCCGACGCCGAGCCGCGCGCGACCATCTCGATCGACATGTTGGGCGCGAGCTCGCGGAGCCTCAGCTCGAGCTTTTTGTAGAGCAGCGCGCCGGGCGTGATCTGGCCTTTTTCGACGGTTTTGTACGGGGGCGTGGGGGCAGAGGGGCCGCTCGCGGAGCCCGAGCCCCCACTGTAAGGCTGATCCATGCAGAGCATGAGCCGCTGCGACATCGTGAGCGCCGCGTCGCCGAGCGGGGCGAGCGCCTCTTCGAGCGCGGCGCCCGCGAGCAGCGCCGCGCGCTCGTCGCCCGTGAGGTACGGGTCGAGCGTCGGGTCGAAGCACATGGTGATCTGCTCGCCCTCGACGTCGACGAGCGGCACCGCCGCGATCGCGGCCACGCCCGTGCGCAGCAAGAACCCCGTCTGCATCGCGCTCCGACCGAGCGGGGTGCGCGCGCCGACGGACGCGATGAAGGCCCGTGTCTTCACTTGACCTCCCGCTCCCGGATCTTGATCCGGGCGTCCTTCATTTTGCGCGGCGCCTTCACCGACGCGCGCCACACGTATTCGATCGAGAGAGGTTTGTCCTCTTTGCGAGGGTTCGCGAGCGTGTCGATCACGACGGTGTCGAGGTACGGCCGGACGATCTCGGGCGGCCTGCCTTCGACGCGGAATTCGATCTCGACGCCGATGCGCGGGAGCAAGAACGCGGTCGTGCCGCCGCCGGGCTGGAGGTTCAAGAGCGCGACCTCCTCGCCCGTCACGAGCGGCGGCGTCGCGACGAGATCGGGCGTCGCGCACAGGTTGAAGCGATCGTCTTGATCGAGCGGCGGGAGCGGCGCGCGCTCTTCGAGCCACTTCGCGTCCATCGTGCCGGTGTATTTGCGGCGCGGATCCCAGTGCCTGCCGATGGCGCCGATGCCCGCGGGCTGCGGCTTGGTCTTGGCCGTGAGGATCGGCTGCGTGGGATCTTCGATGGACGGCGCGGGCTTGTGCGTGAGCGCGGCGCCGTCGCGCGCGATGCCCGTGCCCACGGGGTTGCGAGCCTCCTCGACGACGTTCGCGGGATCGCTGTCGTCGAAGCCTCCCCACGCGTTGTCGTAGCGCATCTCGACCTCGGTCACGGGGCGCGGCGGCGAGAGGCCGCTCCCGCCCGCTTGCCACACGCGGAGGCCGAAGATGCGGAGGAGCTTCTTGAGGTTGCCCACCTTCACGGCCGCGTCGAAGCTCGGGACCGGCTTGTTGCCCGGCGCGTACGCCTTCGCGACCACGATCACGTCGGTGCCGGGCTTTCGAAGGCAGATGTCCGCCGGATAAAGGATGCTCGAGATCTCCGGCTTTCCCCAGGGGATGTCGGCGAAGCGGATCTTGCGCTGGAGCTTCTTCGGCGCGACCTCCAGCGTGCCGTCGGCCTCGCGCATGATCGTGGCCTTGACGATCGTGACGAGCTTCTCCCCATCTTTGTCGATGAAGATCTGCGGGTGCGCGACGAAGTCGGTCGGGTTGTCGATCGGCGGCTGATCCATCGTCCCTCAGAGCCCGCGGCCAGCCTATCCCAAGGCGCGCGCGCGCCTCAATTCAAACGGAGGACGCGGCCCACGATGCGGAAGAGACCGCGCGACATCGTGAGGATGCGGCTGCCCACGACCTCGACGTCGCCGTCCTCGCGCAGCCGCATCGCGCCGCGCCCCGCGCGGAGCAGGACCTCGCGCTCGGCGTCGATAACGATGGATCCAGCCTTGATTTCGAGGACGTCCGGGATGCGCGTGGTCACGACGCCGACCACGACGGGCGCGCTCCCCGGCACGTGCTCGACGAGGACCGCGTCGCCCGTGGTTGCCGCGCGCGCGATGACCTCGATGTCCACGCTCGCGTCGATCTCGGCCTCGATCGGCGCGCGCTTGCCGCGCCACGTGATCGCGACGCGACGGCCCCGCGGAGGAGCCGCGATGCGCGCGGTGCGGAGCGCGGGAGGCGCGTCCGTCTCGCCCTCCGGCGCGGGCGCCGGAGCGGCCTCGACCTCGGCCGCCTCGGCGGGAGGCGGTTGGACCACGACCTGATCGAGCAGGCGCGCGAGGCCGCTCTCCTCGTGCGCGCCGTCGCCCTCGACCGGCGCTTCGATCATCTGCTCGTCCGCCGCGACGGTCGCGCCGTCGTCTGCTTGCTTCAAGAGAACGCTCCTCTCATCGAACGCGGCCTTCAGACCTCGGAGACCGCCTTGGTGAGGCTCACTTTTCCGGCGGTGATCGTGACGATCGGCGAGGTCATCGAGATGCCGCCGCCGTCGATCGTGACCGTGCTCGCGCCGCACGAGAGCGTGATCGAGCTCGCGGCCTCGATCTTGTGGAACGCGCCGATGAACGTCGCGGGCGCGCTCGCCGAGATGGTGTGACCGCCCGCGATCTTCTCGAGGATCGCGCCGCCGACCATGCGCGTGATGCTGCCCGTCGCCTTCTCGGTCTCGTCCGCGCGGCTCACGACCACGAGGCCGAGCGCCGTCTCGGTCTTGCTGCCGCCCACCTCTTCGGCGCGGTTGCCGAACGCCATCTCGATTCGCGCGGCGCCGATGTCCTCGGTGGTGGAGCCCGCGACCTTGGTGTGAATGCCGTTGACCGCGGCCGTGATCTTGAGGCTCCCGATGTCCTCGGTGGCCGCGCCTCCGACCTTGTTTTTGTTGTGCCCCGGGCCCTTCGCGCGATCGGTCTGCTCGACGCCGTCGACCGCCCCTTCGGGGCCTGCTTGGTTCGCGGCCGACTCCCCGCCGCCGCCGTCCGAGTCGAGGCCGAGCGCGGAGCCGAGCGCAGCGGCGCCCGCGGCGACGCCGCGATCGATCGCGCTGTTGACGGCCGCGTTGATCGCACCGCCGGGACCACCGCCGCCGCCTTGACCGCCGCCGCCATCACCACC
>CAYTJL010000036.1:5702-12906 GCA_964437785.1 uncultured Polyangiaceae bacterium | reverse complement strand
CACCACCGCCGCCGCCGCCACCGCGCGCGGCCGTAGCGCCGTCACCACCACCGCCGCCCGCGCGCGACGCCGTTCCGCCGCCGCCTCCTCCACCCATCGCGCTCGCGAACCCGCCGGGCGTCGGCAAGCCCGCGGCCTGCGCCATCATCGGCGCCGCGGCGCCGAGATCGCCGTTCGCGACGGCCTGCATGCCCGCGCCGATCTGCTGCATCTGCCCTTGGATCGCGTTGACCGGGCCCATCACTTGATTCACGCGCGACTGCACCGCCGCCGTGATCTGCGCCTGCGCCTGCGCGGCGACGGCCTGCGCGGCCTCGGCGGCGCGCTCGGCGGCGATCGCGAGGAGGCCCGCGAGCGGGTTGCCGTCCATCTCGAAGTGGTTGCCGCCGACGCTGAAGGTCGCGGCGCCGCCGACGTTGAGCGCCGAGACCGCGTTCACCTCGACCGATCGGTTGCCGCCCACGCTGACCGATTGGTTGCCGCCGATCTCCGTCTTGCTGCCCTTGGTGATCTGCGTCTTGTGGTTCGAGCCGACGCTCGTCGAGCTGTTGACCTTCACCTCGTGCGTGAAGTTGTTGCCGATGTTGGTGGTCTTGTTGTTCGCGACGGTGATGGTCTGATCGTATTGGGCGTGGATCATGATCTCTTCGGATCCAGCCTTGTCCTCGTAGCGGATCTCGTTCGTCCCGCCGCCGCCCGGCGTGCTCGCCGTCTGCATCGACGTGCGCGTCTTGCCCTCGGGGAGCTGGTACGGAGGCATGTACACTCCGTTGTACAACCGGCCCGTCGCGATCGGGCGGTCGGGGTTGCCCTCCAAGAACTCGATGATCACCTCCCAGTTGATGCGCGGCAGGATCATCGAGCCCGACGTCTGGAGCTGACCCACGCGCATCCAGCACGACGCCTTGTCGTCCTCGGCGGGGCCCAAATCCCAGTGGAACTTCACCTTGCAGCGGCCGTGCTCGTCGGTGTGGATCTCCTCGGACTGCGAGCCCGCGGGCGCGACCACGCGCGCGGTCTGCGGGCCGTCGATGGTCGGCACCGGCGTCACGCGCGGCGATCGGTACTTCACGTCGGAAGGGATCACGGCCGCGATCGTCGAATACGTGGCCTCCGTGCCGCCCGAGTAGCCGAGCTCGTGGACGACGCTCGTGATCACGTAGTCGCCGTTGATCTCGTCGTGGAGCGCGTCCTTGATGGTGAGCTTCTTCCCGGCGTCGAGGCGCGTGCAGTCGGCCTCGATGAGCATGGTCTTGCGCGCGGCCTGCTCGGCTTCGAGCCGGACCTGCGCGAGGCGCTTGCCCTCCGAGGGCTCGACGTAGTTCCCCGGGAAGTCGTAGACCTCGAGGTCGGTGTACGCGTCGGCCTGCGCCTCGGACTTCATGTCGAGCTTGGGCCGCTTGAAGTCGTAGTCGTTGAGCACGAACTTGCCCGACACGACCCTGCTGCGCTCGGCGATTTTGTAGACCGCATCGACGAGGTTATCCATGCCGGTGCGCTGCTTGAAGCCGAGCTCGGCCTCGCCCTCGATGGGCGGCGCCGCGGTGCTGTCGTCCTCGAAGACGACGTACTCGCCGTCGTCGCGCGCCTCGGATCGGAAGTAGATGCCCTCCTCTTCGAGCAGGCGCGACACGAACGCGAGCGCGCTCTCGTTGTACTGCACGCAGTACTCGCGCTTCGGGTAGCTGCCGGTCGTCTTCCAGTCTTGGTACTTGGTGTCGATCCCGTTGTCCTTGAGGACCTTGGTGACGATCTCTTTGACGTCGAGCTCCTGGTGGATCTCCGAGCCCTCGCTCCGCGCGAGCAGCGCCATCTGCGAGACGACGTGGAAGCGCACGTGGTGCACGGCCTGGTCGGCGACCGCGCTCGACCCGATGATCGTCACGCCCTCGACGACGCCGGTGAAGTTGTGCTGCGGGCCGTCCTCGACCGCGAACGCGAGCGCGCCCGGCTGGCCGATGAGCTCTTCGAGGTCGACGTACTCGGCGAGCTGACACGTGACGACGGCCGTCGCGGGCCTGCCGAGCCTGTGCTCCTCGCGGAACGCGAGCACCGCGTGCGCCTGCACGTCACCGGCGGAGAAGATCCTGTTGAAGCTGCGCGTCGGCATGATCCCTCAGTTGTCGATGATGAGCGCCGCGGTCTCCGCGGTCGCGCCGTCGATCTTGATGCTCACGCCGGCGATCGAGATCGACGCGGGGGTGAGCGTGATGGTGGACGCGCCCATCACGAACGAGAGCAGCCCGTCCGCTTCGAAGACCGCGTTGTCGCACTTGAGGATCTGCGCGCCCGCGGCGACCTCGGTGAACGTCGCGCCCGCGTTGTCCGCGCGATCGGCGTCGATCTTGTAGATGAGCGCGCCCGCGGCCTTCTGCGTGAACGAGCCGCCGATCTCGACGCCGCGCCCGCCGAACGTGATGACGGCCTTGAGCGCGCCCGTGGCCTCGGTGCGGCTGCCGCCGACGCTGAAGGTGCGATCGCCCGCGGTGATCTCGACGTGCGCCGCGCTCACCGAGTGGCTGAAGTCAGCCGCGGTGTCGTGCGTGACGGATCCGACGACGAGGTCGGTGCACATCGATCCGACGGTGAGCGACGAGTCGCCGCCGACCTCGCGCTTGTGGTCGCCGCCGATCTTCATGTCGCGGTTGCCGCCGATGCTCTTCGTGTAGTCGCCCGCGACGTCGTCGACGAAGAACGTCTCGACCTTGACGCTCTGGTTTCCGCCGGCCGAGACGGTCTGGTCCGCGCCGACGTTGGAGCTGACGCTGTTGGTGACGGCGGTGCTCGAATTCGAGCCTACGCTGCGCGTCTCGTTGTTGCCGATGGACTCGGTGCAGTTGTTGTTCACGTCGACGGCCATGTCCTTCGACGCGTTGAACATCATCTCCTCTTTGCCCTTCGTGTCGTCCATGCGGAACTCGTTCGAGCTGCCGCCGCCGGGCGTGGTCGCGGTCTGCATCGAGCCGCGCGCCTTGCCCGCGGGCAGCGCGTACGGCGGCGGAGTGACCGTGTTGTAGAGGCGGTTCATCACGATGGGCGTGTCGGGATCGCCCTCGCAGTAGCGCACGCCGACCTCCCATTTCATGCGCGGCAGGAGCATGGATCCGCCGGTCGGGAGCTGGCTCGTGCGCATCCACAGGCTCGACGTGTCGTCCTCCTTGCCGAGCCGATCCCACATGAATTTGGCCTTCACGCGGCCGTGTTTGTCGGAGTGGATCTCTTGGCCCGAGGGGCCCGTGGTCACGGCCGTCTGCGTGCCCGGGACGGCGACCGCGCGCACGCGGCGCGGCGGGCGATATTGGGTCTTCTCGGTGGGGACCGCCGTGAAGCGGCACACGAAGTCCTGCGCGCGCGCGCCGCCGACCCCGCGCGCCGAGTTCCCCTCGCGCCACTCGGTCTCGAGCGCGGTGATGAGCAGCTCCTTGTTGAGCGGGTCGTACGGGTGATCGGTGATCGAGAACTTGTAGCCGGGCTTGAGCGTGAGCGGGCTCGCCTCGCCGCTCACGACGTCGCGCTCGGCTTGGATCGAGTCGAGCAGCACCTGCGCGTAGCGCTTGCCCACGCCTTGATCGACGAAGCGCCCGGGGTACTCGTAGACCTCGAGCGCGTGCTCACCGTCGTCCTTGCCCTCGACCTGCGCCTCGAGCTTGAACTGCGGGCGCTCGAAGTCGTAGTCGCGCACGAAGACTTTGTCGGTCTTCACGCGGTGGGTGCGCCGCACGAAGTTCACGCTGTCCTTGCTGCCGCCGTACCCCGCGGTGGTGCGGAACGGGATCGACGCCTCGCCGGGCACGTCGCCGAGGCCCGCGGGATCGTCGGCGAAGACGACCTTGTCGACCGAGTCGTCGTGCTCGACGACGTAATAGATGCCCTCCTCCGACGCGAGGCGCTGCACGAAATCGAGGTCGGTCTCGCGGTATTGCACGCAGTACACGCGCGGCGAGTAGCTCTCTTTGGTCTTCGACTCCTGATCGGAGACGCCGCCGCCGTCGAGCACCGCCTTGAGGATGTCGGTCGTGCTCTTCTCCTGGAAGGTGCGGCAATCAGCTCGTTTTCCGAGCTTCCAGAGCTTGGGGCACACGCGGATGCGCACGAACGATCGGCCGTCGGCGTCGGCGAAGCGCTCGGCCTCGACGATGACGCCGTGGAAGAAGCGCTCTTGGCTGTCGTCCACTTTGAAGAGGCGAATCTTCGCTTTTTTGTCGATGAACGCCGTCGGATCCGGCGGCCCTGCGCTCTCGGCGGAGCCGAGCACGGTCAGCTCGCAGACGGCCGAGGGCACCTCCGAGATCGCCTCGTGGATCCAGCAAACGAGGAGGCGGTACGCCTCTCCGTCGACCTCGATCTCGCCGCGCACATTTACTTTGCCGTCATCCGCCATGAGACCACCACGTTGTCATGAGCCTTCCCCCAACGCGCGGATCACGCGCCCATCGTGAGCGAGCCGCCGAGCTTGACGAGGAGCGCCGTCTCGATCTTGACCTCGGAGCCCTTGAGCACGACGGGGCCGCCGCCGAGCTTGAGGTTGGAGCCGCCGCCCTTGAAGTCGCCGATGGCGCCGATGAGCGCGATGAGCGGCGCCTTCACCGAGTAGTCGCCCGCGACCTTGGCGTAGTGCAGGCCGCCGACGAGGTTCGTGACGCTCGCGTCGGACGCGGAGTCGAAGTTGCCTTTGACGAGGTGGAGCTCGGCCGCGGCGTACGTCTGGCTCTTGGATCCGCCGACGTTCTCGCTGCTCATGCCCTTCATGATCTCGGCCTTCACGGCGCCGACGTTCTCGGTGTAGTCGGCGCCGATCTCGTCGGTGATGGACGCGATGGAGGCGACGAGCTCGACCGCGCCGACGGTCCGCGTGAGGTTGCCCGCGATCTCCTGCATGATGCTGTTGTTGATCACGGTCATGTTGCCGCCGACGTCGTAGCTGCGCGCGCCGCCGATGTGCTCGATGTAGTTCGAGATGGCGTTGTCGGTCTCGTTGCCGCCGACGTCGATCGTCATGCTGCCGCCGACCTTGTGCGTGAGCTGATCGCCGACGTCGAGCGACATGTCCGCGCCGACGTCGAGCGACTCGTTCGAGCCGACCGAGTTCGACACGTTGACGGTGATCTGGCTCTTCTCGTCGACGGCGATGGTCTCGTTCTTGTCGTGCTCGATGCGGATGTTGAGGTCCTTTTGGGCGTGCATGTTCCAGCCCTGCGAGCCGCCCGAGTCCGCCATCATGATCTCGTTGTGGCCCGCCGCGCCCGGCGACGACATGCTCTTGATGGAGCCCTGCGCCTGCGATCCGGGCAGCGAGTACGGCGGCGTCTTGCCCGCGTTGTAGACCCGGCCGAGCACGAAGGGCTGATCGGGATCGCCGTTGAAGTACGCGACCGAGACCTCCCAGCTCACGCGCGGCAGGATCATCGAGCCGCCCATCGGGCTCTGCGCGACGCGCAGCCAGATGCTCGATTTGTCGTCGAACTGGCCGACGCGATCCCAGTGGAAGCGCACCTTGATGCGGCCGTATTTGTCGACGTGGATCGCCTGCTCCTCGCTCGACGCGCCGGTCACGACCGCGGTCTGGATGCCGCGGATGACGGGCTTCTTGGCGGTGCGCGCGGGCGCGTACGGGGCGTCCTTTTGGATGCCGGAGAACTCGTTGTGGCAAGCCTCGTTCGCGCCGCCGCTCTCGAGCGTCTGCTCGCCCCACGTGTGCAGCTCGGTGATGACGAACTCGCCGTTCAAGCAATCTTGCGCGGCGCCGTCGACCTTGAAAGGCACGCCGCAGCGAAGGCCGATCGCGCGGCTCGTCCCGCGGACGACGTCGGCGTCGCGCCTGCGCTCGCTGAGCCTCGCCTTGGCCCTCTGGTTGCCGGACGCGGACTTGGTGAAGCCGCCCGGGTACTCGTAAAAGAGCATGGGCCACTTGTCCTCGGCGGGGATCTGCGCGTCCGGCTTTTGCTGCGGCTTCTCGAAGTCGTAGTCGCGGAGGTGCGCGGCGGTGGTGCGGAGCGATCGCGTGCGCGAGAAGTCTTGGATGGGCTCGCCGCCGAGCGACTGCCCCATCGAGAAGATCACCTCGGGCGCGTCGTCCGCCGGCGCGAACGCGCCGGGGTCGTCCGCGACGATCATCTTGTGGCCGTCGAACGTGTGGCGGAAGAAGTAGAAGATGCCCTCGTCTTCCATCAACCGCTGCACGAAGTTGAGCTCGGTCTCGCGGTATTGCACGACGTACTCGCGCGGCGAGTACGTGCCTTGGAGCTGCCACTCGACGTTGTCGATGCCCGCCGCCGAGAAGACCTCTTTGATGACGTCGACGATGGACTTCTCTTGGTAGATGCGGTTGTCCTCGCGGTGCGCGAGCGACGCGACGGTGGGCCGGAGCCTGATCTTGTGATGAAAGAGAGTGCCTGTAAAATAGGCGAATTCAGCGCGATCGATGACGCCGTCGAAGCAGCGCTGGCCCGCTTGATCGTCGATGATCGTCATGATGGCGCGCGAGCGCAGACACGAGTCCGCCTCCCACGAGGCGTCGGCCGTGGAGATCTCCACGTCCACCTCGTACGGGCGCGAGATCGCCTCGCGCGCGTTGTAGCGGATCACCTGGATATCGCCGGGGAGCTTGTCCCCGCGGAGGTCCATCATCGCGGTTGAGGCAGGCACGGGGCCAAAGATAGCTTTGGCCCCGCGGAGCGTCTACCGGCGTGCTCTTTTCGAACGTCGGGATCAACGCGGCTTGCGCGTGAGCCACTCGCGATAGTGACCGCAGAGCTGGCCGTACCGCGCGTACAGCTCTTTGTCGGCGGCGAACCTGCGACTCCACTCCTCTGCTTCTGCGCGGTACGACGCGTCATCGAGGCCGTAGCGCGCGCGGACCTGCGCGGCTCCGCTCGTGTTGAGCGACAGCTCGGCGGTGAGCGACGCGTATTGTTCGAGCGTGAACCGCGCGCGCCCCGCGGGCGCCTGCGCCGCCGGAGGAGACGCGGGCTTCTGCGCCGCCGGCGCTTGCGCGGAGGCTTGTTGAGGCTGCGCGGCGGGCGGCTGCGCGGGTGCTTGTTGTTGCGCGGGTGCTTGTTGCGCGGGCGCGGCGCCGCCCGTCGGTCGAAACGGCAACCCCGCCGCGGGGGCCGCGCGATTGGGCTCGCCGGAGCCGCTCGCTCCGCCGGGGCCGCCGCGGAACGGGAGCGCTTCGCCGCGCGCGAAGGGTGAGATCGCGCCCACC
>CAYTJL010000036.1:0-5602 GCA_964437785.1 uncultured Polyangiaceae bacterium | reverse complement strand
GAGATCGCGCCCACCACGGTCGCGCCTGGATCGCCTGGTTTTGCAGCCTCTTGATGGAACGGAAGCGCCTTGCCGAGCGGCGACGGCTGCGGCTCCAGCGTCCCGCTCTCGATGATCGGCGGCGCCATCACGGGCGGCGGCGCGACGACGGCGGGAGGCGCAACGGCGGATGGAACGACGGGGGGAGGCGCGATCATGGGAGGCGCTGCGATCGCAGGGGGCGCTGCGATCGCGGCGGCCATGATGGGAGGAGGCGGCGCGACAGGAGGCGCCGCCATCATGAGCGGCGGCGCTGCGCCGATCGTGCTCGCGTCGGGCGCGGCGACAGGAGGGGGCGGCGCGACGGACGGGGACGCGGAGGGCGCGGCGTCCGCCTCTTTTTTGGCTTTACGGGCGGCGGCGCGCTTGCCGCGCTTGCTGCCCCCTTCGAGCGCTCTGCGCCGCGCGACGAACGCGGCGTTGTAGCGGTTGGTCAGCTCGAAGCGCTTGCGCGCGGCCTCGTCCGCGAGCTTGGCGAGCCAAGACTCCTGCGCCGCGGTCCATGCTTCGAGGGTGAGGCCCGCGCGCGCGATGACCTCTTCGCGCGCCGCGCCTGCGTCGATTTCGGCCGAAAGCTCGGCGAATTGTTCGATGTTCAGCGTTGGTTCCATCGCCCGCCCGGGTGCCTCCGAGGATAAGCGGTGCCGCGCGTACGGTCGAGTGACTTCGAATCGGTTAACCTCGGCCCCCGTGGGACGCTTCGATCACCTCGCGACCGAGCCGCGCCGCGGCGTCAAAGAGATGTTCCGCTGGAAGGTGATCGACGCGATCGCCGGCAAGAACCGGAAGGACGCGGGGGGCTTCGTGACGCCGCGGCGCGATCCGGATCGCGCGCTCATCGCGGGATCCGGGCCTCAGCTCACGTGGATCGGCCACGCGAGCTTCCTCGTCACGTTGGGCGGGCTGCGCGTGCTCGTCGATCCGGTGCTCGCGCCGAGGCTCGGGCCCATCGCGAGGCTCGCGCCGCCCGGGCTCGACGTCGCGGATCTCGCGGACGTGGACGTGGTCCTCGTCACGCACAACCACCGCGATCACATGGATGATTGGTCGATCACGCGGCTCGGCGCGGGGCCTCGCTACGTCGTCCCGCTCGGCAACGCCGCGGCGATCCGATCGATGGGCGGCGCGCGCGTCGACGAGCTCGACTGGTGGCAGACGATCCACGTGACGGACGGCGGCGGTCGCGAGGTCGAGATCACGCTCGTGCCCGCGCGCCACTGGTCGATGCGACTGCCTTGGGATCGCAACGACGCGCTGTGGGGAGGCTTCGTGATCCGCGCGCCCGAAGGGGTTTTGTATCACTCGGGCGACACGGCCTTCTTCGACGGGTTCACCGAGATCGGCAAGCGCGTGGGCTCGATCGACTGGGCGCTGCTCCCCATCGGCGCGTACGAGCCGCGGTGGTTCATGCACGCGCAGCACATGTGCCCGGAGGAGGCGATCGAGGCGTTCGGCATGCTCGGCGCGCGATCGCTCGTGGCCATGCATTGGGGCACGTTCCGCCTCACGGACGAGCCCATCGCGGAGCCTCCCGAGCGCGCGCGCGCGGCGTTTCCGGCGAGCGCAGGCGCGGAGCGGCTCTGGATCCTCGACGTCGGCGAGACGAGGAATCTGGCCAAATAAGAAACGATCCACGCCTCATCGTTGCGATACGATGGGTCGTTCCTTCGTTAAGGAGGTCGTTCATGGTCCCGAGGGACAAGGTCATGCTCGGCTTGGTGGCGGCGCTCGCCCTCACCACCGGCGCGGGCGCGTGTGGAAATGACAAAGGCACCGGCGGGGGCACGACGTCGGGCTCCGGCGGCAAGGGCGGCGCGGGGGCGACGAGCTCTTCGTCGAGCTCGGGCGCTGTCGTGTCGTCGAGCTCAGGCGCGGTCGCTGCGAGCTCGAGCGGCTTCGGCGGCGCGGGCGGGGGCGGTCCGTTCGTGTGTGATCCGCCGGCCGCGCCGGGGAGCCTTTATGAGCTCTCCGCCACCGGCTATGGAGACGTGGACCCCATCCCGATCTGCAAGTATCGGGGAGATGTGGTGTTGATCGTCAACACCGCCGCTGCCTGAGGCTACACACCGCAGATGGCGGGCCTCCAGGTCTTGGAGGAGACGTTTGGGCCACAAGGGTTTCACCTGCTCGGGTTCTTGAGCAACGACTTCGGCATGCAAGGAGGCACGCCCGGTCAAATCGATACGTGTACGGGGATGTACCATGTGACGTTTCAACAGTTCGAGATCGATCACGTGATCGATCCCAACGCGCAGCCGGTGTTCTCGTGGCTCTTGTCCCAGCCGAACCCTGGGCCTGCCGCGGGCATCGCGCCCACGTGGAACTTCCACAAATACCTTATCTCGAAGGACGGCAAGCTCGTCGGCCATTGGGACTCTCCCACCTACCCTGGGGACGATCCCAATAACCCTGCTGACAGCTTCGACACGAACCCCATCGTGATCGCCATCAAGGCCGAGCTCGCCAAATAAGCTGCCACGAGGAGGCGTCATGGGCCTCACGACCCATGATGCCTCATCAACGATGGTTAAAGATCAATCGCCTTCGTGTGCACGGGCGCGGCCATCGAGCGCACGCTGTAGCTCATGGTCTCGACTGGATAGCTGTCCTCGGCCGTGTTGTCGTAGACGAGGGCGAGGCGCCTGTCGGCCTGGTGCGTCGTCATCTTGGCGCTGTATTTGCGGGCGTCGGTGCCGAGACCTTGCCAACGGATCTCACCGCCGAACACGGTGGCGCGCGCGAGGTAAATGACCGTGTCATCCATCGAGACGCGGTTGACCGTCATGCTGGCGGTCAAATGGCCTACGCCGCGCTCATCCATCTCGATGGCGAGCGCCTCCGCGGTGTTGCGCATGCCTTGAATGGAGACGATCGCCGACGCGACGGCGGCGGTGACGTCGGTCCCGTCCTCGGCGAGGACCTTATTCTTGGAGAGGAACTCGAAGTTCGCCTCGCCCAAGTCCTTGCGGATGCGGCGGTGGACGTAGTTGTCGTGGTCGTAGCGCGCGAGCGTGCCGACCACGGCGCCGCACGCCGCGCGCGGCTCGCGCCACGGGGCCTCCTGCGTGCGCCCGAACGTGTGTTTGCCGCCGTTGTCCTGCCTGCCCACGTGCGTCTTGAGATCGATGTTGACGAGCACGTAGCTTTGAGCGTTGCCCGCGTAGATCTTGCGCCGCAGCTCCTCGTCGAGCTGGTGGCCTACGGTGACGTGCGCGAGCGTGGCGCCGTCGTCCGTGCCGCCGCCCGTGGGAGAAAAGGCCTCCAACTTGAGCTCGCCGATCTCACTCATCGTCGCGAAGCGCAGCGCGACCGCGTGAACGTAGCTCGTCGTGGCCTCGCCTTGGTGGATGCGATCGCCGCAGTTGGTGTGCGCGAGCGTGGTCACGACGCTCGGCAAGCTGAGGTCGGCGCCGCACGCGAGGATGTCGGAGTCGACGAGCGTCGAGGCGAACTGGAGCTCGTCCTTGAGCACCTGAAGGCCGTTCAAGAGGACGTACCGATCGCTCACGATCTCGTTCAAGTAAATGACGTAGCAGCCACGCTCGACGCCGAAGTCGGCCTTGAGGCTCCAGAGCTTCTCCAGGCGAGGTTTTGCGGCGCTCGAATCGAATCGCAACATGGTGGGCGCGCTCCTTTGAGTGGACGGAGAGCGCGGAACGTAACAGGAGCGGGACCGCTTGCCAGCCCCTTTTTAAGCGCTCTTTTCGCCGAGCAATCGCTCGCGGTGGGGCGCTCAGCCACCCTCTTCTTCGACGCACCCGGCGAGCTGCCAAAACATCTCTTCGCCGTCGCGCTCGTCGGCAAACGGAGCGCCGTGGACCTCCGCCCACTCGAGCGCGAGCGCGATGGGCACTGAGGGCAGCGTCGCGTCGAGGATGAGGTTGCCCGCGGCCATGAGCGCTTCGCTCATCCGCACGGGGCGCGGGGTGGCTTCGACCTGATTCGACAGCTCGTTGCACCGCTCCGCGGGCGAGACCACGTGATATTCACGGCAGTTGAGCGGCCTTTGGGCGTAGATGGAGCACCGCTCATCCTCCAAGAATGGACACGCGATCTGCGCCTCGAAGTAACGGCGGCTCACGTCCTCCCATGCTTTGCTCTGCGGGCCTTGGCTGTGGAGCGCGAAGCGGCCTTTTTTGGCCTTCTTGTCGAGGATGCCAATCTCCTCCATGCGCGTGACGGCCCGTTCGAAGCGGCGTTTGACCTCCTGCCTCTTCTCCTTGGGCATCCGGGCGACGACCTCGGAGAGCCCCACCGCCTCGATCGCAGAGACGGGCACGAGCTGGCGGCAGCACTTGGCGCAGCCCTCTCGGCAGCTCGTCTCGACGCCCGACGCGCGCACGTGCTCCAAGACGGCGCCGGTCAGGTTGTCGGAGAAGCCCTGCGCGGCGACGAGCAGATCGGCGACGCGCGTGGGGCCGACCCGCACGGGGAACGTGATCTCGCGCTCTTGCCCGAGGATTTGGAGGTGGAGCTTTGCGTCGTCGTACGCGGGGGGCTTCGCCATGGGATGCAATCGTTGGATCAAGCGTCGCGATGCGGCAAGGGCAAAGCTTCCGCGCGAGGCTCGGGGCGCCGATGATTGACGCCGATTGGCTCTGTGGCCATAGAGGCGACGGGAGCCGCGATACGACCCGCTCGTGTACATCGAAAAGGAGATCTTATGTCCTCTACCACCACGAACCGCACAACGTGGCAACTCCTGAACGACACGTATTGGTACGTCACCTCGCCCGACCTTCCGGCGCTGCAATTCGCCCCCGGCGACAGCGCGTTGTCGTGGCAGGTCGATCAGACCGTGTGGCACATCGCAGGGTACAAGAACGGCTACCTTTGGGGGGTGGCGTCCGTCGTCACGTTTGACCCGAGCGACAAAAACAGCGGTCAAGTCAGGCGCCCTCAGCACCTCTCGCTGGTGGGCACCGTCACCGGCGATGGATTGGTGCAGATCACCTTCCTCCGCGGCAACAACCTGACGGAGTCGATCACCGTCGGCGTTGGTCGAATGATTCAGGTGGAAGGAGGGTGGTCGTTCCAGATGCAGATGTCGACCGCGGCGGGCGAAAATAGGCTGCTGCACTGGGCCAACATGAGGCAAACCAAGCCAGGCGACGCCAGCTGGCGTCATTTGCCCGGCGTTGATTCTTCGGTAGAAGACATGTTGAAGGGCGCGACCTATCCGAGCTTCGCCAACGAATGACAGCCGCGCGACGTACGCTGAAGGTTTAAATTCTTCGGCTTATCAGTGCTCGCCATCGGCTTGCTGCATCTTTTTGACGACCATCGCGATGGTCGGCGCGTCAACGTGAGCGCGCTTCATCAGCGCGGTCGCGAGCCGGACGTCGTCCGCGTCGATGGCGTCGAAGAATTCCTCGATCTTCCCGATCGAGGCCAGCTGCTCCAAGACAATCGTGCCCTCGAAATCTGCTTCGTCCATCAATGGCTACCTCCCTCTAACACTACTCTTTACGCGCTTCTCTGCCTAACACTACTGTGTCATCCTCCAAGAAACCTGCCGCAGCCGCTCGATCTCCAGAATTTAACGCAAAGACGCAAAGACGCA
>CAYTJL010000035.1:0-51904 GCA_964437785.1 uncultured Polyangiaceae bacterium | reverse complement strand
TTGAACGAGCGGAAGGCGAAGAGCTGTTGGAGGAAGAAGTTCTGCGGGAACTCCACGTCGGTGAGGCCGTAGCCCGGCGGCTTGCGATCGGGGAGATACGCCGTGCCGAACATCCAGTCCCAAATGGCGAGCTTGGTGCCGTAGTTCATCCCGACGCCGATGTACTCCTTGGAGTGGTGCCAGCGGTGCATCTCGGGGCCGTTGATGACGTATTGCAAGAAGCCCGTCCGAACGTTGATGTTCGAATGGATGTACATGCCCCACACCGCGTCGATGGTGCCTTTGATCTGCACCATGTCGGGCGGCGCGCCCAAGAGCACGATGGGCGCGAACTCGATGGTTTGATTGATGAGGATCTCGACCGCGTGCGAGCGCGAGCCCGCGAGCCAATCCACGTTCTCGACCGAGTGGTGCGCCTCGTGCGTGCGCCAAAGGAACTTGGAGGTGTGCTGGAGGCGGTGGAACCAATAGATGTAAAAGTCGTGGACGACGAAGAAGAAGAGGATCTGCGCCCAGAGCGGCCAGCTCGAGAGGAGATGGAGCCTGCCGGCGGCCTTCTTGTCGAGCCAGCCGATGAGCCCGAAGATGAGGAGGCCGAGGATGTAGCTCTGGACGAGCGTGTAGAGGAAGAAGTCGTTGAACCACCCCTTACGAAACAGCTTTTGGCCCTTGTCGTAAGGGAACAGCCGCTCGAGCCCGATGTAGAACCACGCCGAGAGGGTGATGATCACCGGCGAGAGGATCTTCCAGTCGGAGAGCGCGTGTTTGATCGTCTCCATCATGAGCGCGACTCTACACCATCACTTCGCCGAGGGCACGCGCCGGAGCTTCTTTCGCTGCGCGATCTCGGGCTCGTAGATGCGCTTCACGCCGTCGCCCATCGCCCTCTCGATGTCGCGGATGTTCTGCACGAGCTTCGCGAGCCCGCTGATCTCCACGGAGGCGGCTTGATCGGTGCCCCACATCGCGCGATCCAACGTGATGTGACGCTCCACGAACGTCGCCCCCATCGCGACCGCGGCGCCGGTGGGCGCGAGCCCCGTCTCGTGGCCCGAATACCCGATAGGGCAGCTCGGATAAAGGCCCTTCAACGTGTGGATCATCTTGAGGTTGAGGCTCTCGACCGGGCACGGGTACATCGAGGTGGCGTGCGCGATGAGCAGGTTCTTTTGGCCGATCAGCTCGACCGTGGCGCTGATCTCCTCCATGGTCGACATGCCCGTCGAGATCATGATGGGACGCCCCGTGGCCTTCATGGCCTTGAGGAGGTCATAGTCGGTGAGCGAGGCGGACGCGACCTTGTAACAGGGCGTGTCGAACTGCTCCATGAAGGCGACCGCGTCCTCGTCCCACGCCGAGACGAACCACGCGATGCCCTTGTCCTTGCAGTACTCGTCGATGGCGGCGTAGTCGTCTTTGCCGAACTCGATCTTGTGCTTGTAATCGATGTACGTCATCCGCCCCCAGGGCGTGTCGCGCTCGATGTGCCATTGATCCTTGGGCACGCACTTTTCGGGCGTGCGCTTCTGGAACTTGACCGCATCGCAGCCCGCCGCGGCGGCGCCGTCGATGAGCTTCTTCGTCAGATCGAGGGAGCCGTTGTGGTTGATCCCGATCTCGGCGATCACGTACACGGGCCGGCCGTCACCAACCAGCTTGTCTCCGATCTTCACCACCGCTTCCGCCCGCATACCTTACCTTCCTTCCTCATCCCGTCGCTCGAAGCCTCAGAATCCACTCCGCGAAATCGCGGAACGCCCCCCGCCCCCCGTCCACCTCACACACGTAGTGCACAGCACGCTTGACCTCGGGCATCGCGTCGCGCGGAGCCGCCGTGAGGCCCAGCTCCACGACGCGCGCGAGCGCGCCGAGGTCGTTCACGTCATCGCCGATGTACCCCACCTCGCCGGGCGTAATCCCCGCTTCAGTGAGGATTTGGGGCAACGCAGCGGCCTTGTCCTTGACGCCCAAATGCGCCTTCGACTGGAGCTTCGCCGCGCGGAGCTTGACGCTCTCGGACAGCTCTCCGGTGATGATCGCCGCGGCGATCCCCGCGTTGCGCAGGCGCTCGAAGCCCATGCCGTCGCGGATCGAGAAGCGCTTCATCTCCTCGCCCCGCGCCGAATAATAGACCCCCGTGTCGGTGAGGACACCGTCGCAGTCCGTCAAGACGAGCTTGATCCGGCGCGCGCGCGCCACGAGCTCCTCGTGCTGGAGAGCGACGGTCATCGCATCACCACGCGGTCCAGCCGCCGTCGACGACGACGTTGGATCCGGTCATGTAGCTCGACGCGTCGCTCGCCAAGTACACGATGGCGCCCGCCAGCTCATCGGGCCGTGACATGCGGCCGAGCGGTGTTTTGGCCGAGTAGTTCTTGAGGAAATACTCATCTTGCGAATTCTCGACGCCGCCCGGTGAGATGGCGTTGCAGCGCACGCCCGCGCCGCCCCAATACGTCGCGACGAAGCGGGTGAGCGCGAGCACAGCGCCTTTGGTCGCCGGGTACGCGACCGACTTGTAAAACGACTGCGTGCCGTCGGGCTTTTTGTAGATCGATTGATCCGGCGCCACGATGCCGTACGTCGACGCGATGTTGATGATGCTGCCGCTCTTTTGCTTGGCCATCTCGGCGCCGAGGACTTGGCAGCAGAGGAAAGGCCCCGTGACGTTCACGTCGAGCGACCTTTGCCAGAGCTCCATCGGGTAGTTCTCGAACTTGGAGAGCTCGGCGCCGGCCTGCGGGTTCTCGAACATGTCGTTGATGGCCGCGTTGTTCACGAGCACGTCGATGTGCCCATACCGGGCCATCACCGCGTCGCGCAGCGCCTCGATCGACGCGCGCTGCGTGACGTTGAGGGCGTGCCCCATCGCGTCGGGCCCCAAATCCGAGGCGAACGCCGCGCACTTGGCGCCATCCAAGTCGACGGCCACCACCTTGGCGCCCGCGCCCGCGAGCGCCCGGCAGTGCTGTTTGCCGAGGAGGCCAAGCGCGCCCGTGACGATCGCGACTTTGCCCTTCAGCGAGAAGAGCTCGTTGGGAGAGAGCATGTCCATCACGCCTTAGGCTTTGGCTTGATGTGGAAGTTGGTCGTCTTGCGGAACACGGGCTCCACCGGCTCGCCGCGGAGCTTCTGCTTGACGTCGCCCGCGTCGATGGCGGCTTTGAGCATCGGGAGCACCTCGCGGTACGCGTCGAGCACGTGCGCGATGTCCTCGTCCGTGTGCGAGAAGCACATGTTGTGAAAGCCGCTCCAGAGCACAGAGCGCGCGATCATCTCTTGTTGCACGAAGCTCTTGATCTCCAGCGGGCTCGCGCCGCCCGCCTCTTTGAAGGTCACGAGCGATCGGCAATCGAGCCCGACGGTGCCGGTCAATTCACCGAGGCCGCTCTCTTTGGCGATGGCCGCGTATCCGTCGCGGATCTTCTTGCCGTTCGCCGCGAGCACGGCGGGCACGTTCTTGGTCTTGATCTCGTTCACGGTGGCCTTGACCGCCGCGAGCGACAGGGCCTCTCCGCCGAACGTGGTGAAGAAGAAGACGTCCTTCTCGAAGAGGCGCATCACGTCGCGCCGCCCGGTCAAGATCGAGACGGGCATGCCGTTGGCGACCGCCTTGGAGAAGCACGCGAGATCCGCTGTGACCCCATAGAGCTCCTGCGCGCCGCCGAGCGCCACGCGGAAGCCGGTCCACATCTCGTCGAAGATCAAGAGCGCTCCGCGCTTCTGGCAGAGGTCTTTGAGCCCTTGGAGGAAGCCCGGTTTGGGCGCCTCGAAGACCGTGGGCTCCAAGATCACGCACGCCGTGTCGTCGTCGAGCGCGTCCTCGACCGACGAGAGATCGTTGTATTGGAAGGTGTACGTCAGGTCAATGGCCTCTTTGGGGATACCGAGGTTGCGATCGGTGACCGCGATGTACCAATCGTGCCAGCCGTGATAACCGCAGCAGAGCACCTTGTTCTTCTTGGTGAAGGCGCGCGCCACGCGCACCGCCGCGGTCGTCGCGTCACAACCCGTCTTCGAATAACGGACCGACTCGGCGCCCGGCACCACGTCGCGGATCAGCTCCGCGACCTCGACCTCGAGCGGGTGCATCAGCGTGAAGGTGATGCCGTCGTCGAGCTGCGCGCGGATGGCGTCGTCCACCGCTTGGTAGCCGTAGCCGAGCGAGATGGGCCCGATGGCCATGGTGAGATCGATGTACTCGTTGCCGTCGACGTCCCAGAGGTGCGCGCCTTTGCCGCGCGCGATGTACTTGGGGGCGACGCCGCGGATCCATTGGCCGGGCCCCTTGGCGAGCGTCTGTGTGCCCGCGGGGATGAGCCCGATGGAGCGCTCGAAGAGCTGATTGGACTTGGAGATGTCGGGGTACTTCGCGACTTTCGAGATGGCCATACGCTCTCTCCCTGGTGGCTTTAACGGCTGAGCTCTTGGGTGATGCGCGCGGCGATCTGCGCGCCCGAGAAGCCCTCGTGCTCGATGACTTTGTCGAGCAGCGTGGGGACGAACCATGCGTCGTTGAGCGCGATGGGCAGCACGCGCCCGTGCGCGCCGCGCCTCACGCAAAGCTCGGCGACGATCGAGAAGAGGCCGCCCGTCACGAAGTGATCTTCGAGCGTGACCGTGAGCCGCGCCGTGCGGATCGACGTGAGCACGGCCTCCTCGTCGATGGGCTTCGGCATGCGCAGGTTGACGAGGCGCACCGATTTGCCCGCTTTTTCGAGGATCTCTTTGGCCTTCACCGCCTCGCGCAGCAAGAGGCCGTAGGTGAGGATCGCGACGTCGGTGCCCTCGGAGAGCACCTCGGCCTTGCCGATGGCAAAAGGCTCCTTGTGCTCGACCGCGGGCTTCTGCGCGCAATACCGCACGTACGTGGGCGCGGGGCTCTCGATGATGGCGGGCATCGCCTCGCACAGCTCGTGCTCGTCCGCGGGGCAGAACACGTGCATGCCGGGCACGCCGCGCATGAGCGCGACGTCCTCGACCGCTTGGTGCGTCGGCCCGTTGGCCTCGGAGAGGAAGCCGGGGACCGCGCCCACGAGCTTGACGGGCAGGCGCCCGATGCCGACGTCGGTGCGCACGAACTCGAACGCGCGGTAGATCAAGAACACAGCGAGCGCGTGGACCACCGGGATGCGGCCGCGCAGCGCGAGGCCCGCGGCCGATCCGATCATGGTCTGCTCGGCGATGCCGACGTCGAGGAACCGATCGCCGATAACCTTGGGCAGCCCGCGGATCGCGGAGCGGTTCTCGGCGGTCATGACGACCACGCGGTCGTCGCGTTCGATGAACGAGCGGAGGATCTCTTCGTACGAGGGCATCTTCTTCACCTGACGATCAGGGCCTCGGAGGTGAGCGCCGCGCTCGCCTCGCCGTGGAGCTCTTTGAGGAGCATGTCGATCTCTGCGTGGGTGAAGTTCACGAACCAGCGATCGGCGCGGCGCTCGATGCTGGGAAGGCCCTTGCCGCGGACGGTGCGGCAGATGACGGCCGTGGGCTTGTCGACCTCGACGGGCACGCGTGAAAAAGCGCCTTCGAGCGCCGAGAAATCGTGGCCGTCGATGGTCTGCGCCATCCAGCCGAACGCGCGGAACTTCGCGTCGATCGGCTCCAGCGGCACGAGCTCTTCGGTCGCCACGTTGGCTTGGAACTCGTTGCGATCGACGATCGCGACGAGGTTGTCGAGGCGCTTGGCGTGCGCGACGAGCGCGCCCTCCCAGATGGTGCCCTCGTCGAGCTCGCCGTCGCCGAGCACCACGAAGACCCTGTTTTTGCCGCCTCGGATCTTGATGTCCATCGCGACGCCCATGGCCACGCTCAAGAGGTGGCCGAGCGACCCGGAGTGGAACTCGACGCCGGGCACCGCGCGGTTCGGGTGCCAATAGAGCTTGTCGTGCGGCGAGAGATGGTTCGCGAGGCGCTCGCGCGGGAAGTACCCGAGCTCGGCGAGCACGCCGTAGAGCGCGGGCACGTCGTGGCCCTTCGACAAGAAGAAGTAGTCCCGATCGGGGCTCTCGACCGTGTCGGGCGTGATGCGGAGCACGCTCGTGTAGAGGTGCACCAAGATGTCGGCGCACGAGAGCGAGGCGCCGATGAAGCAGCCCCCGTCGGTCGACATGCGGATGATGTGCTCGCGCACGCGCAGCGCGAGCGCCTTCTTCGATTCAACGGTCACGTGCCCTCCTCGAGGACTTTGGTCTGGTCTCTGGTGACGGTCTTGAGCTCGTGCAGGTGGCGGCGATACCAATTGACGCCCGCGTATTCAGCGTTGATCGCCATGATCTCGGGCCGCTCCTCCAAGAGGCCCATGATGTCGGCGAGCGAGAAGATCGGCCTCTCGGGCGTGTAGAGCGCGTCGTACACCGCGGCGATGAAGCGGTAGTCGGCCTCGTAGTCGATGGTGAAGCGATGGCTCATCGAGCAGTCGAGCCCTGTCTCCCACGCCACGTTGCCGATGCGAAAGCGCTCGGGGCGCTCCCACAAAAACGGCGTCGTGTGCTCGCGCTCCATCGGCAACGTGGCCTCGCGGTGCGCGGTGAGGAGCGCGTCCATGGTCATCACCTCGACGTCGTTGCCGTCCGGGTACGTCGCGGGGTGGAGGTTCGAGACGAAGTCGCAGCGCGACGGATCGTCGAAAAAAACCTTCAAAACACGGTCGATCACGGCCGGATCGATCAGCGGGCAGTCCGACGGGATCTTCACCACGACGTCCGCGTGAAGCTCGCGCGCCGCGCCCACGTGACGATCGAGCAGATCGGTCGGGTGGCCGCGGAAGCAGCGCACGTCGATCGATCGGCACAGATCGACGAGCGGATCATCCTCGGGCGCGACGGTGGTCGCGACGACCAGCTCGAACGGTGTCTTGGCCGCGCGCACGCGCTCGATCATGCGCGCGAGGAGCGGCGCGCCCGCGAGCGGCAGGCGCACCTTGCCGGGCAGCCGGGTGGATCCGGTGCGCGCTTGAACCACGACCGCGGTGATCACGCGACGAGCGTCTCCTTGCGCGCGACGTCGCGGATCGAGCGCGCGGGGACCTCGATCGCAGGCGCGTCGCCCATCATCGCGCGCGCGACGCCGGCGATGTTCTTGGCGCCGCGCCCGTGCTGGAGCGGCATGAGCTTGCGGAGGTCGTCGAGCTCGAAGAACGAGTGGACCTCTTTGCCGAGCGCCATGCCCACGTACGCGAGCGACGAATATTGGCAGACGAGCACGTCCGCGTTCGCGACCATCTCCTCCGCGCTCCCGCCCGTGTAAACGAGCGCCTCGGGCGCCCAACGCGCGATCTCGGAGACGGCGCGCGGGATCTTCTCGTTGGGGTGGAGCTTGAAGATGAGCTGCTTGTTCTGCGCGTCCGCGATGCGCTTGGCCTTGTCGATGAAGCCCTTGCGGTCCTCGTACCAGAAGACCTCGCGCACGTCGGAGGTGCAGCAGAGCACGTAGCCTTTGTGCGGGAAGTTGTTCTTCGTGTAGCGCTTGCAGTCGTCGAAGTTGGGGATGCCCGTGACGATCATCTTCTCGGGCCGCACGCCGCGCCTCGTGAACAGCTCTTTGTAGCCCTCGCTCGCGACGCAGAACGTGTCGTAGAGGTCCGAGAGGCCGAAGGCGCTCGTGCCCGCGATCCACCCGGGGAGCTTGCGGAAGCGCTTCATCACGGGGAAGAGGATGCTCTCGGGATCGGTCATGCCCTCTTGCACGAGCAGCGTTTTGTAGGGCCGGATGTTGTTCGGATACACGAGGTCCGAGCAGTGCAGGACGAGGTCGTAGCCGCCGCGCTGACCTTCCATGTCGACCGGCAGGTCGTGATCGCGCAGGTACGCGAGGCACCGGCTGCGGAGCTTGTGGCCGCCGATCGTGTACTCGAGCACGCCGATGCGGAGGAGGAACCGGAAGTCGGCGTTGCCGTAATAAGGGGTGAACGCGTGCTCGTATTCGGGGAGCTCGTTCGCGATCTGGTGCATCTGCGTCGTTTGGTTGATGGACCCGCAGATGAACAGGATCTTCTTTTTACGGCTCATGAGCTTGCCTCTCCGGCAGTGCGTTTGTCGTTGTCGAGGGCGACCTCGGCGGAGAGCGGCTCGTTGTTGCGAACCTCGTCGCCCAGAAGGAAGAACAAGAGGAACCCGATCGCGACCCAGAGGATCTCTTTGGCGCGCTTCACGAGGACGAACGCGACGCCGACCGTGGACGCGGAGGGCACGCCGAACGCGCCCAAAAACGCGACGTAGCTCGCGTCCTGCACGCCGAGCCCCGCGGGCACCATGAAGACGAGCGAGCGCAAAAACGAGACGACCACCTCGAACGAGAGCACGTCGACGAAGCTCAGCTTCACGCCCAAGAGCCGGAGGATGACGTACGTCTCGGCGCCCTCGACGACCCAACAGCCCACGAGCAACAACGTGGCGCTCACGAGCGTTCCGCCCGACGATTGGAACATCGATGAGAACGATCGATCCGTGGCCGCGAAGCCTTCGCGGCGCTCGTCGAGGTAACGCGCGAGGCGCTCGCTCGGGATGCGCTTGAGCAGCGAAAACGAGCGCTCCGCGAGCCCGCCCGAGACGAGCGCCTTGGACATGATGAGCGCTGCGATGGCGAGCCCCGACGCGGCGGCGAGCACGGCGTACGGGAGGAACGAGCTCTTCAGCAGCGTGCGCGACGCGGCCATCATCGGCGTCCATCCGATGATCACGGCGAGGCCGATGTAGATCGCGTTGGAGAGCAGGATGAGGGCCTTCTTCGCGGCCGTCGCGGCGATCGCTTCGGGCACGGCGACGCCGCAGCGACGCTTCAGCAGGTACGGGTTCACCGTCTCTGCGATGGCGGCGCCGGCCGGGAAGCTCATGAGCACGGCCTCGGCCGAAAGCATGACGCCGAGCACGCGGGCAAAGGTCGCGCCCCGCCGATCCGCGACCACGTGAATGAGCTGACGAAAAGCCGCCGTTTGAAACAACATGGCGACGAAGAACGGCACCACCGCGAGCGCCACCATCGGGCCCACGTCGCCGATGAGCCCCGCGGCTTGGCGCAGCTCGGCGCGACGGAGCGTGTCCGCGAAGAAGAGCAGCCCCGCGCCCAAGAAGACCCACCGAACGAGCGAGGACAATCGCGATCGTTGCGGCGCTTCGGGGGAGCTCATGACGAGGGTGCTTGGAGCGTCGAGGAGGGGACCTCGCCCTTGCCACGCGCACCTCTCCGCGGCAACAAAACGTGCATGAAAAGCAGCGTTTTGTGTGCGTATCGAGCTATGCACCGGTGCGTCGCAGGGGACGCAGCGCGATGACGTGATTACTTCGTGAGACGCGCGATCTCTTCTTTGATCATCGTCTCGGCGAGCACCGGCACGACCTCCCACACGACGCGCTCGATGACCTCACGCGAGAGCGCGAGGACCGCGTCCGCCTGCGCGGGCGTGAGGCCGAGCTGATCGAGCTTGCCGCTGAGCTGGCTCGTGAGCTGCGCGCTCACGGCGGTCGTCGCGTGCGAGGGCGCGGTCGCCGCGGGGCCTGCGGGCAGCGTCTGCTCGGGCTTGGTGACGCCGGGGGAGACGGGCGTCGGCGCGGTGCGGCCGCCTGCTGCGGGGCCCGCGGGCGGGTTGTAGATGAGCGTCTTCGCGCGCTGCATCGGCGACGCTTCGGGCGCGACGGGCGGCGCGTTGACGATGGTGTGCGCGGCCGGGGGCTGCGGGCGCGTCGCGGCGATGGGCGATTGGAGCGACGGCGTCGTCTGCGCGCTCGCGGCCTTCGCAGGCGCGGGCGCGGGCGCAGGCGCAGCCGCGGTCGCGCCGCCTGCGGCGACGAGCTTCTTCACCTTGTCGATCATCTGCTGGGTGTCGAAGGGCTTGTCGATGTGATCGTCGGCCTGCGCGCCCGATCCCTTGCCGGCGTCGTACGCGTTCTGCTTCGACGAGAGGAGCAGCACCGGCGTGCCGGGGGAGGCTTGTTTGAGCGCCTTGCAGAGGTCGTAGCCGTTCTTGGGCTCGAGCGAGATATCGGCGATCACGAGATCGATCTTCTCGGCTTTGATCTTCTGCAGCGCCGCGTCCGGCGAGCTCGCCGTGACGACGCGGAAATCCGGCCCTGCGAAGGTGATCTCGAGGACCTTGCGCATGGTCACGCTGTCGTCGACGGCGAGGAGGGTGCTGGCCACGGGAGAAATCTCCTTTTTGTGTCGATGTCGTTCACCGCGCTCGGCCTACGAGCACGGCGCAGCGCCGCCGGCTCGTGGAGCGGCGGAGCTTGGTCGTAGCGGCGGTATCTTCGGGCTCGCGCGCGCAATGTGTCAACATTCGCGGTTCCCGAGGGCGCGATATGCGAGAACCCTCGGGCTCCTGCGAGATCCCCGAAGCGATGGCGACCCGACCCGATCCCCCCTCCCCGCCCGAGCACATCATCCCGGACACGCTCCACAAGAGGCCCCTCGACGGGGTCGTCCGCGCGCTCTTCGATCTGCCTTGGTCGGAGGCTCGCCGCCGCATCGAGACGGGGAAGATCCGCGTCGCGGGCGAGGTGGTGACCGATCCGACCCGCGCCGTGCGCAAGGGCGACAAGCTCGCGTACGACGCGCGCGCGCCCAAGCCTCGCACGGCGGCGCGGCAGAGGGTCGAGCAAGGGCTCGTCGTGTACGTGGACCCGTGCCTCGTGGTGGTGAACAAGCCCGCGGGCGTCTCGACCGTGCCGTTCGGCGAGGAGGACGACGGCGAGCTGACGCTCGACGCGCTCGTGCGCGACGTCGTGGCGAGGCGCGATCACCTGCGCGGGCGCGCGCCGCTCGGCGTGGTGCACAGGCTCGACAAAGCGACGAGCGGGCTCCTCGTCTTTTCGCGCACGGTCGCGGCCAAAAAGCATCTCGGCCAGCAGCTCCGCGTCCACACGACGCACAGGAAGTACCTGGCGATCGCGCACGGCATCGTCACCTCGCGCACGATCCGATCGCACATCGTCGAGGATCGGGGCGACGGTCTCCGCGGCTCGAAGCCCGAGGGCAGGGGAGGGCAGCTCGCGGTGACGCACGTGGAGCGCATCGAGCCGCTCGCGGGAGCGACGTTGATCGCGTGTACGCTGGAGACGGGGCGCACGCACCAGATTCGTGTGCACTTGTCGGAGGCCGGGCACCCGATCGTGGGAGAGCCCGTGTACATCCGCGGGTATCGGGGAGATATCGTATCTGCGCCGAGGCTCATGTTGCACGCGACCGAGCTCGGGTTCATTCACCCCGAGAGCGAGCGGCCCATGCGGTTCACCGTCGAGCCTCCTTTGGACTTTCAAGAGACGTTGGAGAGGCTCCGAGTCACGATGGGCGCTTGATGTTCACATCGGCGGAGGGCCGGGCGGATCGTCGTCGTCCTGCACGCAGGCCGAGAGATCGAAGAGCATGAAGACGAGCGCCTTCTCCTGCGGGGAGAGCGAGGTCGTGGTGCAGCCGTTCGGGAAATCGGCGCCTACGGTGTCTCCTGAAGAGACGTGGATGTCGCTGAAGACCACGCGGCCGCACTGCTGATCTTCGGCCACGCCGATAGGCGTGTTGAAGGTGAAGTATTGGACGCTGGTCGGCGTGTCGCTGTAAATCCACCGGCGCGAGACCATGTCGTTCACCGCGTCGACCGTGTGCTGCGCCTCTTTGATCTCGATCTCGCCGAGCACCTGCGACGCGCCCACGTTCACGAGCCAATCGCCGAGCGCGGCGCCCTTGGGGAAGGTCAAATCGACGTTCGCCGTAAAGGGGTTCGCGAGGTCCGGCTGGTGGTTGAACACCGCGGTCGACGGGAAGGGCTGGGGCCCCGCTTCGAGCCAGTAATTGTGCCAGTGCGAGGCGAACACCCGGCCTCCGAGCGACGTGTAATCGAACATGGCTTGGAGCGACGCCGCGGGCTTTTCGCCCGTGTGTTGGCCCGCCTCACACGCCATGAGGACGACGTCATAGGCCTTGAGGCTGTCGACCGTGGCCCAGAGATCGGTCGCGGGGGAGAACGCCGCTCCGCCGTTGAGGGAGTTATCGTATTGATTGGCGCCGCCCGGGCCGGCGAACAGGTTGACCCTGCCGGTGCCGTTGTTGGGCGTGAACTCCACGTCATCGATGCCGATCTTGCGGAGCAGACACTCGAGCGGATCGGCGCCGCCCGTGGTGAGCGCGATCTTGGGGATGTGCCCTTCGCCTTGGTTCTTGGGCAACCGCGTCATCTGTGGATCGGTGATGGGGTTGTCGACGCACTCGGCCACGGAGGGGATCGTGATCTGCCTCCGCCATTTGCCCACTTGAATGACCAGCGGGATGTCGCTCCCCACAGGCACGTTGTCGAGGACGAAGTTGCCGTGCGTGTCCGTGATGGCGCTCACGACGGGATCGCCGGAGATACCGGCGCTGCACTGCTCACAGCTCGACCCCTCGGTGAGCGGGGCGAGCGCCGCGTTGGGCACGTAGACGAGCACGTTGTAGAGCGGCAGATCGCCTTTGGGCGTGGTGACGGTGCCCGTCACCGTGGTGGTGTTGCCGTTGGTGCAGGGCACCTGTTGACACTCGAGCCCTTGGCAGGGGTCGCCGCCGTCGCCAAACAGATCTCCGCCCGAGCCCGTCCCCCCGCCCGAGCCTCCGCCGGCGCCGCCGGTGCCGGAGCTCGTGCCGCTCGCGTTCGAGCTCGTCGTCTGCCCGCTGCCGCCGCACGCGGCGAACGACGCGGCGAGCGCGAGCGAGAGTCCAAATCCGGTGATCGCGACGAAGGGACGATAACGAGATGTCATAAGGATGGCTCCTTCTCCGCCGCACGAAGCCGCGGCGGTGCTACGGGCCGGGCGTGACCAGGACGAAATGGTCGCACCCTTGGGCCTTGCGTCAATGGTCCTTTGGCGATTGGACGAACGTCAGCTCCAGACGCCCGAGACCACGCGCTCGATCCCGGCCATGTCACGCGCCTTTTGCAAGGCCGTAAAGCCCTTGGCTTCGAGGATGGAGGCCGCGTCGCCGGCTTGGCCCGCGCCGATCTCGACGGCGAGGACGCCGCCCCGCGCGAGGAGGCGCGGCGCCTCCTCCGCGATCCGCCGAACGAACGAGAGGCCGTCGCCGCCGCCCGCGAGCGCGAGGTGAGGCTCGTACGCGCGCACGTCGACCATCAGCTCGGCGATCTCGGCGTCGGGGATGTACGGCGGGTTGGACGTGATCAAATCAAAAGGACCTTGAACGCCGTGGAACAGATCCGTGCGTAAAAAACCCGTGTTGTGCGCGGCGCCCAAGCGAACCACGTTGTCGCGCGCGACCGCGAGCGCGTCCTCCGAGATGTCGGTGCCGATCACGCTCGTGGTGGGGCGCTCCTTCGCGAGCGTGATGGCCACGCAGCCCGAGCCCGTGCACGCGTCGAGCACGCGCGCCGAGAGCGAGAGCGCGCGCGTGCGGGTGAGCGCGACCTCGACGAGCACCTCGGTGTCGGGCCGCGGGATGAGCACGCGCGCGTCGACGCGGAACGTGCGGCCGTAGAACTCGCGCGCGCCGAGCAAATACGCGACCGGCTCGCCCGCGCGGCGCCGCACGTGGAGGGCGCGGTACGAGGCGAGCTCGGTTTTGTCGAGCGGTTTGTCGGCCTGGATCAAGAGGGCCACGCGATCGATCGTGAGCACCTTGCAGAGCAGGAGCTCCACGTCGAGCCGAGGCGACGACGATCCGCGCTTCTTCAAGTCGTCTGTGGCCCACGTGATCACGCGGCGGATGGTCCACACGTCCGCCTGCGCGTCTTTGGCCTCCATGCTCGTGCTCACGAGGCCGATCCTGCGTGCTCGATCGCGCGCGCGACGACGGCCTCCACCTCGGCGCGGATCGCGTCGCGCCGCGCCTCCGTGCGCGCTTCGAAGCGCAGCACGAGCACGGGCTGCGTGTTCGACGCGCGGCAGAGGCCCCACGCGCCGTCGCCGAAATCGACGCGCGCGCCGTCGATGTCGAGCACGCGGTTGGTCGCCCTGTAGTGCGCGAGCACGCGCGCGACCACGCTCGTTTTGAGCGCGTCTGGGCAGTCGATCCGAAGCTCCGGCGTCACGAACGTCTCCGGCAAATCGGAGAGCAGCTCGCGGAGGCTCTTGCCCTCGCGCGCGACGATCTCGACGAGCCGCGCGGTCGCGTAGATGGCGTCGTCGAAGCCGGGCCAGCGATCTTTGAAGAACATGTGGCCGCTCATCTCGCCCGCGAGGAGCGCGCCTTCAGCCTTCATTTTGGCTTTGATCAGCGAGTGCCCCGTCTTCCACACGAGCGGCTTGCCGCCGTGCTTTTCAATGTCGGCGTAGAGCAGCTCCGAGCACTTGACCTCGCCCAAGATGGTGGCGCCCGGATGCTCGCGGAGCAGCGCGCGCGCGAACAAAATAAGGATTTTGTCGCCCCAAACGATCTCGCCGTCGGGGTCCACCGCGCCGATGCGATCGCCGTCGCCGTCCCACGCGACGCCGAGCATGGCGCCTGTCTCGCGCACGCGGCGGCGGAGATCTTCGAGGTTCTCGGGCACGGTCGGGTCGGGGTGGTGGTTGGGGAAGCGGCCGTCGATGTCGCAATAGAGCGGGTCGGGATCGAGGCCGAGCCCGCGCAGCGCCGAGAGGCCGAGCGGCCCCGCCGCGCCGTTGCCGCCGTCGACGACGAGCTTCACGTTCGTGTGATCGAGCTTGGTCGCGCGCTTGACCGCATCGACGTACGCGGCGTGGAGGTCCATCTCGGAGAGGCCCCCGCGCTCGACGCCTTCTTCGGCGAGCGCCGCGCCCCGCGCGATGTCGTCGGCCAGCGTTTGGATGTCGGCGCCATAAAACGAGTCTTTGCCCCGCATCAGCTTGAAGCCGTTGTCGGGAGCAGGGTTGTGGCTCGCGGTGATCATCACCGCACCTTGGGTGCCGAGGTGGTGGGCCGCGAAATAGAGCAGCGGAGTCGGCCCCACGCCGATGGCGATGACGTCCGCGCCCGCGTCGCGGACGCCTCGCGTGAGCGCGTCGAACAGGCGGACGCTCGACGCGCGCCCGTCGCGGCCGACGGCGATGGTGGTTTTGCCGGTCGCGCTCTTACGGATCGTGTGAGCAAAGGTGCGGCCGAGCGCGTACGCGAGATCGTCGGAGAGGTCGACGTCGGCGACGCCGCGGATGTCGTATTCGCGAAAGGCGTGGCGGGGGACGTTCATCGGGGCGGCGGATTTGGCACGGAAAGCGCCGAAGGGAAAGGGGATTGTCAAAGGGCCGGTATAAAGACCGTCATGAAGGCCAATGCGCCTTCAGGAAGCGGCCGATCCCCGCGACGGCCTCGTGCGCCTCGGGCAACATGGGGAACATGTGCCAGACATGGACCATCTCGTCCCAAGGCTCATAGGTGACGTCCACGCCGTGCTGTTTGGCGCGCTCTGCGAGCCGGGCCGCGTCGTCGAGGAGGAGCTCCGAGGTGCCAACGTGGATGAGCATCGGAGGGAGGCGGGTGAGGTCGGCGAAGATGGGTGAGGCCCTGGGGTCGGAGGCGGGTTTGCCGCCCAAATAGATGCCTGCGAGGCGCTCCATGTCCCCTCGTTGAATCCATGGATCGAGGTCGGCGCGGCCGTCGACGGAGGCGCCGCTGATGGTGAGATCGGCCCACGGAGACAGGCAAAACGCCGAGGCGGGGAGGGGGAGCCCGTGGTCGCGGAGCGTGATGAGGACGGCCACCGTCAAGCACCCTCCGGCCGAGTCGCCGCCGATGGAGAGGCGGTGAGGGGAGATGCCTTGTTCGAGGAGGCCCAGATACACCTGAACGATGTCGTCGATGCCTTCGGGGAAGGGGTGCTCGGGCGCGAGCTTGTAATCGGGGGCGACGACCGCGGCGGACGAGGCCTGCGCGAGCCGCGCGACGAGCGTCCGATGGGTCTTGGGCGAGCCGAACACGAACGCTCCGCCGTGCAGATAAAGGAGGGTGTTGCCGGAGCCGCCTTCGAGGGCGGGATCCCTCAAGGAATGGGCCGGGGTCACGCGCTCACACGGCCTCTCGGCCACGGTGATGGGCTCGACGGTCACGCCCTCGGGCGGGGGCAACATGCCGGTGAGCGACTCGAAGCCGCGCCGCATGCTTTGGACGGAGGGGTTCTCTTTGCGGGGGAGGGACCGGAGGAGGCCCAAGAGGTGATGAAGCTCGGCGCTCGCCATTCGGTGAGCAAAGGCCGGGGGCGCGCGGGCGTCAACATGAACCCGCGAAAATCGCGCCTTGTGACCGGGTGAAATCGCGGGTGACCACCTGTCATGGACTCTCCTCGGGGGGCGATGCACCTTGTCATCACGAAGGCAGCGCGCCGAGCAGCGGAGCCCAAACGAAGGCTTCATTGACGCTGCGCGATCGGTGGAGCGCGCCTCGCACGAGGGAGAGAGACCATGACCAGCAAACATGCGAGCCAATCCAGCCACGACTTGACCGCGATCATCGAGGGAGGCGTCGAGGCGTTCCTCAAATCTTCGCTCGGCGCCGAGACGCCGGGCAATGAGCACGTCACGATCACGTGGGACGTGTATTGGGAAAACGGAACCCTCACGCTCGTCGGCAACGTCAAAGGCAAGACCCGAGAGGACCTGATCCCGATCGTGATGACCGGGTTCGTCTCGCCCGAATATCCGCGCGGAGGCCGGTTTTACGTCGGCAACATGAGCTCGACGGTCAAGGCGAGCGCGGAGCAAATGACCTTCATCCTTCAGAGCCGCCAATTCACCGAGGCGGACTACGGTAAGACCATCAAGGCCGTGGTGGAGGGCTACGTGCGCGGCTTGAACCTCTTCTCCTTCACCAAGCTGTTCGTCATCCCCAAGCCCGATCACGCGACGACAACGACCAAGGAGACCGCCATGGAGAGCAAAGAGAACGTCGTTTGGACCGAGACCCGTTCGAGGCTCGGGATCACCGTGAAGCTGGCGATCGTCCACGAGCGCGGCGTGCTGACGCTCAAAGGCGAAGGGGGCGGCCACGGGTGCGGGATCACCTACAACCGCGTCATCAACGGCAACGTCGAGTGGAGCGGCGTGATCGGCAACTGCGGCGGAGATGTCCACCTCTTCCTGCGCATCACCAACTGGTCGCTGCAGAACGGTTATCTCCGATGCAACCTCACGATCTGGGGCGCCCACGGCATCGGCCCCTGGCTCCCCGCGGGCGGCGAGAAGTTCGAGCCCCAGGGGAGGCTTCAAGGCATCCAATCGCGCGAGGAGCTCGCCTATTTCCTCGCGACGGCCGAGGGCAGCGCGCTCATCGAGCGATCCATGGCGGCGCCCGCCGCTTGACCCTCACAACCCCCGCGCGAGGCGCATCCCCACCGCGCGAAAACGCTCCTCCGGGCGCGCCGCAAAGCGCCCTGCGGCGCGGCACATCGCAGGTGGGGCCGCGCTCCACGCGCCGCCGCGGATCGCGCGAAGGGCCGTGTCGCCCGGGGGGGCCGGCCTCACGATCACGAGATCTCCTGTGGGGGATGCGCCCTCCGGCGTCCACCGCTCACAACACCAGTCACGCACGTTGCCCGCGAGCCCGCGCACGCCATAAGGGCTCTCGTCGATGGGATATGCGTCCACGGGCGCAGGGCTCGCCGGCCCGGGGCGGCTGCTCACCATACACGCCCACGTAGTCTCGGGCTGATCCCCCCACGGGAAGAACCGCCCGTCCGCGCCCCGCGCCGCCTTCTCGCGCTCCTCTTCGCCGAGGAGCCGAAGGGGGAGCCCGGTCCGCTCCGCGCGCCACGCCGCGTAGGCCGTCGCCTCGTACCAGCTCACGAGCGAGATGGGATGATCGCCGAGATCGGCAGCAAAAGGAGCGCCTCCTGGCATCTCAACCACGTCGCCCCGAGAGGCCATGTCGTCGAGGAAGGGTTGGAATTCGGCGCGGGTCACCGGGTGCCGCGCCACGATGAGCCCATCCACCCACCGCCTCCGCCGAGGGAAGCTCTCGCTCGCCAAAGGATCTCCGCCCGACAAGAACCAGCCGGCCGGCACATAGACCTCTCCGTCGCGGAGCGCGCCCTCGCGGAGCAGCGGGATCACCGCGGGCGCCGCGCTGCCGGGCCGGATCGGGCGCACGTGCTCGCCCCGGCCGACGTACACGGGATACCGCATCTCGTGATAACCGGGCGCGCGCACGACGAGCACGTAGCTGCCCCGAGGGAGCTTGACGGCGTCGAGCGGGGTGTGGCCGAGGAGACCGAGCGGCTCCTCCACGAGGCGCCGCCCCCGCTCCACGTACCGAAACAACCACACCTCGGCGCGGGCAGGATCGGTGATGAGGCTCAACGATCCATCGCCGATCAAGAGATCGGTAAAGCGACCTCGCCCATGCTCGTGGAGGAGCGACGCCGCCCGCGTCGCGCGCTCCGTATCGCGCGCCTCCTCGGCCGCGATGAGCTCGGCGAGGTGCGCCTCCGCGAGCATGTCCCGCGCATCGTCGAGGTCGGGCGCCTCCATCAACGCTGCGCGGAGCGTCTCTTGCCACGTGGTCTCTTCGCGGGAGACGGCACGTTCCATCGCGCGCGCGTCGTCCTCGATCGCCCACGCGCGCGCCTTCTCGTCTTCGGGGGCGAAGGCCGGTATGGCGGCGAGCCCGGCTGTCGCCTCCTCGCGCTTGGCGGTCGCCCGCGCGCGCAGATCGGCGATGATGGGCAGCGCCTCGCGCGCTCTTTGGACCAACGCCCGCGCGCGCGCGCGCCGCTCTGCGCCGTCGAGGAAGCGAAGGACGAGCGCGGTGAGCGCGCCCGCGTCGCGCGGGCGATCGGCGGGATTACGCGCCATGGCGCAGGTCGCGATGGCGAGGAGATCTGCTGAGACAGGGCCCTTGCAGCGCGCGGCGAGCGGCTCCGGCGGGCCGGCGAGGACGAGCGCGCGGACGGCCCGCGGATCGCCTCGATACGGGGGCTCGCCGCACAAGATCATGTACAAGATGGCGCCGAGCGCATACACATCGCACGTGGGGCTGAGCTCTTGGATCTCGCCGCGCGCCTGCTCGGGCGGCATGAACGATGGAGTTCCCAAGACCTTGTTGCGGAGCCTGCCGGGCCCTTCCAAGGGGCTCTCCGCGCCGTAGACGGGGAGCGCTTTGGCGATGCCCCAATCCATCACGAGGGCCTCGCCGTGCGCTCCTATCATCACGTTGTCGGGCTTCAAATCGCGGTGCAACACGCCCTCTCCGTGCGCGTACGCGACCGCCTCGCAGATGCGCGCATACACGTCGATCAGGCGACTCCGCGCCTCGGGCGACGGGCCCTCGTGGGGTTGATGATGATCGTGAATCACGGCGCTCAACGTGCGCCCGAGGACGAGCTTCATGGTGAACCAGAGGAGGCCGTCGGGGAACGCGCCGCAATCGTGGACAGGCACGATCCCCGGGTGTTGGAGCTTCGCCGTCAACCTCGCTTCGGCGAGGAAGCGCGCGCGGGCCTCGGCCGAGCCGCCGATCTCGGGGGGCAAGAGCTTCATCGCGAGATCGCGATCGAGCACGCGATCGCGCACGCGCCGCACCTCGCCCATACCGCCTCGGCCGAGGAGCCCTCGATCTTCATAGCGATCGTCCCGCTCCTCCGTGGTCATCCCTGTTGCGAAGCGCACGACATGGAGCTTACTCTCGTATCGTGGGCGTCTTGAAGCACGAAGCGAGCGGGCGGCGGGTCGCGCTCGGCACCCGCGTGATCGCGGGGCGGGCGCAGGAGTGCGCGGTGCGCCTCGGGAGCAGCGCCGCGTCGGGCGAGCATGCAGTGTTGTTTTGGGATGGAGCGCGCTGGTCGGCGCGCGATTTGGGGAGCCGGAACGGGACGCGCGTGGGAGGGAAGAGCCTCGCCGTGGGGGAGCGGGTCTTTTTGGATGCCGGTGCGATCCTTACGTTCGGCGGAGACGCGGAGCAATGGATGCTCGAAGACGCGGGCCCCCCGGTCGCGAGCGCGCGGGCGGAGCCGAGCGGCGAGGTGCGGTGTGCCGAGCGCGGGTTATTGGTGCTGCCGAGCGCGCTCGATCCTCGCGTGACGATCTCGCAAGACTGCGACGGCGGGTGGCGCATCGAGATCGACGGCGCGTCGAGGCCGGCCGTGGATCTCGAACGGATCGACACAGGTGGGCTTTGGACGTTGCACATCCCCGCGAGGGGCGAGGTGCCCGCGACGGGATCGATGGATGGGGAGCACGCGATCATGGCCACGACGCGGCTCCGCTTCGAAGTGAGCCGAGATGAGGAGTTCGTCACGCTCTCGCTCGTACAAGGCGCTTCCGTTACGTCGCTCGGCGCGCGCGCGCACCACGAGCTGCTCCTCGCGCTCGCCCGCGCCAGGCTGCGCGACGTGGGCTCGGGCGCGCCGCCCTCCGAGCAAGGTTGGCTCTACGTGGACGACCTCTTGTCGATGCTCCGGCTGGATCTCCATCACTTCAACGTCAATGTGTTTCGCGCTCGCCAGCAGCTCGCAGGCGCGGGCATGCTCGACGCGGGATCCATCGTGGAGCGCCGCTCCACCACGCGACAAATCCGCCTCGGAACCGCGGCGGTCGAGGTGCTCAAGCCGTAATCTGTCATCGCCTGTCATGCCTCGTGACCGCGTGTCATCGACAGGGGCCGGGAGGGCGCTTATCGTTCGTGGCTGACAGGGCAAACCGCATTGTTCACGAGCCCTAAAGGAGCACGTTCATGGATCGCCGTCATCCTCATCAAGTCATCACCGCGCAGACCCCGCCCGACCGGACGATCTGCCTCGTGTCTGATCACACCACCCTGCTCAAGATGGTGGGCGTGGGCGCGACCACGTATGGGTCTTATACCGCGAACAAGGAGTATTGGCGCGCGACGGGCAAGAGCTTCGCTGTCGACAGCGTGACCATGGAGTATGGCCAGGTCGGGTGCGAGAAGTGCTTCGGCGTTTATTTCGGCGGGCTCACCAACAACGCGTGGACCCCGAACAATCGCACGGGCCCCACGTGGACCTCCGGCAAACGCACGATCCCCGCGGGTCGCACGGGGTACCTCTTCTCACTCACGGACCCGGACAACACGGCCAAGAAGGTCGGCGTCCTGCTCGAGGTGGTGACCACCACGGGCGCGCTCGTCGCGGCCGTCTTTTACAAGGTTGTGAGCCCGACCAACGGCCAAGTCTGGACCACGCACCCGAGCGCAACAACGACGTTGTCCCGCGTCAAGGATAACGGAGGGAACGCGTCGACCGATCCGGACAACATGGGATCCGGCACCACGTGGTATCACACCGTGATGTCTTGACGAGAGGCAGGGCGTCAACGCCCCTCTCAACGGGGCTCGATCGCGAGCCTCAAGCCCCCTTTGGGGTGGAGCGACACCTGCGCTTCCATCGCGATGGGCGGCGCGCCCTCGGGGATGGAGAGCTTGTAACGCCGGAGCACGCGGGCGAGGACGCGCGGCGCCTCCAAGAGCGAGAGCGCGCGCCCAACGCAGGTGCGAGGCCCCATGCCAAAGGGGAAGTAAGCGCCTCTCGGCCATTTGTCCTCGTTCACGAAGCGGTCCGGCAAAAAGCGCTCGGGCTCGTCGAACCAACGCGCGTCGCGCTGGGTCACGAAGGGCACCATGTGGACGGTGGCCCCTTTGGGGATCAACGTGCCTCGAATCGTCACGTCCAAGAGCGCCTCGCGCGGGACGATGTACGCGGGCGGGTAGAGCCGGAGCGCCTCTTTGAAGGCCCACGCGGCGCGTTTGGGCGGCGCCCACGCAGGATCGGTGTCGTCGCCGCCGGCCGCGATTTCGGCCGCGAGCGCGTCTTGCTCAGCATGGTTTTGGGCGAGCAGGGCGAGCGCCCACGTGAGCCCCGTGGCGGTGGTCTCGTTGCCGCCGAGCATGAGGCCCACGGCGTCGTCGCGGACCTCTTCGTCGGTCATGGTGCCTCCGCCCTCCTCGTCGACGGCGAGGAGCAGCGCGGAGAGCAGGTCTCCGCGGTCCTCCCCCGTCTTGCGCCGATCGCGGATGATGCGGCCGAGGATGCCATGGATGACCGCGATGGCCTCGCGGAGCCTGCGTTTGGAGGGCAACGGAGCCCATAACGGCATCACGAACGGAGACGACAGCTCACGAATGGCGATCTCGTTGAGCACGGCCACCGCGCCCACGAAGGCGTCGACGTCCGACTCCATGTCGGCCCCAAACAACGCGTCGGCGACGACCCGCAGCGTGAGCCGGTTGAGCTCGGCCGCGACGTCGAGCTCACCTCGCTTCGGAAAGCCTTCGAGCATACGTGTGGTGTGCGCGTCCACCGCGCCCGCGTGCGCGGCGAGGCGAGAGGGCTTGAACGCGGGCTGCACCAAACGCCGCTTGCGCTGCCACGCCTCTCCCTCGCTCACCACGAGGCCCCCGCCGTTCCACTGCCCGAGCACCCGCGCGAGCAGCTTTGGCTTTCGAAAGCTCTTGTGCTGCGTCACGAGCACATCGTGGACCGCCTCCGGGTGATTGAGCTGCACCACCACCACCGGCCCGATACGGTACGTGACCGCGTCGCCCAACGTGGCCATGCCCGCGCAGTGCGCGACCAGATCACGTTGGAGGCTGCGCGCGTAGCCGAACCCTAAAAAGCCGCCTTCCGGGGCGCGAGGTTCCATGAGGATGTTCCTTTGGTGGAGCGTTGGAGCACCCAATAGGGCAGGGTCGAGCCGCGAGCAAGCCTCGCCGAACCGTCAGGTCCGTACGCGGACGCGTTGTTGCAGTTGGATCTCGACGATCTGTTGGTAATACCGGACGCGTTGGTCCGAGCGATCTTCGAGGATGACGACGAGGGCGTAGGGATCTTTGGGGGCCCACCCTCTCGCCCACTTGGGCACGCTCCTCGTGACGACCACGAAGAGCTTCTTTTTGCGATCGTTGGGCGCGAGACGTTTGACCTCGTACGTCGCTGCCTGGACCGTGCTCTTGTCTCGGATCCGTGAGCCTACGCTCGGGGGCCTGAACTCGGTGAGCATCTCTTCACGAGAGCCTTTGGGGGTCCTTTGGAACACACGCGATACGGCGTCCAAGCTCGCCTCGGAGACGAGTCGAAAGTCCATGCGCGATCCGCGGTAATCGAAGCGCGTCGTTCGGACGATGGGGGTGTGCGCGAGCGCGACGGTGATCGTGCGATCGCGGGACACGGGGTCGAGGAAATCCCCGGGGAGAGGGATATCGTAAAAGTGGTGCTGCTCCTCCTCGATCTTCTCCTCGGCGAAGAGCGAGACGCAGTTGTCCAATGAATAGACACAACGCTCCAGGTCAGGCCGGCCATAACCAACCAAGCGCCTCAGCTCATCATCGTCCACGATGCCTTCGGCGGCCGCTGGGATCCTCGCGTGCGCGACGATGAGGGCGCGGAGCGCGTTCGCCGAAGCGTTGGGGTACTCGCCGAGCAAACGAGCCGCGAGATGGGCGATGTTCGGTGCGGCGAAGCTGGTCCCCGAGAAGTCGCGGAGGAGTCGGCCGCTCGTCGCGAAGTCATGCGAAGGCGCCGGCTCGCCCAAGAGAGCGTTGAGCTGCCTCGCCTCCCCCGCGCGAAGGTCGACCGCGTAGTTTCCACCATAAGCCACCACCTCTGGCTTGAGCGCAGCGCCGGGACCGGGGCCCGAACGCGTAAATGGAGAGGGTTGGTCCGTACGCGCAGCCGGTTGATACGCGGGATCGTTAGGGTAACGCTGCGCCGAACGTGGAAGCTCGAATCTCGCCAAAGAACCCACGGTGAGCGCGTTCAACGCGGGGGCGGGATCGAGGATGCGCGCGGCGCTCCTATCGAGGAGGTACCGCGGGTACTCGGTCTTCCATTTGGGCTCTTGATCCAGCTCCGCGCCGGTGTAGTTCCCGGCCGAGACGATGAACAACACGCCGTGGCTCCTGCTCAGCGTGTCGAGCGTGACGGCCAGACCGCGCACATGTCCGTCGGAGTATGGTTTACGCGCGTCGCCGAAGGACAAGTTGAAGATCTTGCATTGGTAATCCCGGGTAAAGTCGGTGACGGCGTTTGCGAGGTGGTTCTCTACGAACCCGGACGAATTCTCAGCGTTGTTGTCGATGATGCGCCCGGACAGGATCCTCAAACGAGGCACGAAGCTCTTGTGGATCATGCAATGATGAACATCGCCGTAGAGCGCGATCCCCGCGACGGCGGTGCCATGGCCGTGCTCGTCCTGGGCGCCGTGTCCGGGTAAAAAGCTCTGCGCATCGCCGATGGCTGAAGCGAGGAGCGGCTGATTGGTCGCTACGCCGCTGTCGAGCACAGCCACCTTGGGCGCGTTGGGCGGAGGCGCTTCGATCGGCGGCAAGTCGCCGATGGGCACCTGTAGCTCGCTGTCCGTGAGGGTCATCCTCGGCGGTAGGTCGACGAGCCGCACGTCGCGGTGCTGGAGCAGTCTATCGTAAGATGACCGAGAGAGGCGCAGCCGATAGAGCACGATGGCGTCTTGGTCGACGCGATCGATGATCTCGACCCCCGCCTGTTGGCACCACCGTACGAACGCGTCCAACATCGCACCGCGCGCGCGGTCCAGCGGCCACAGCTCCACATCGAGCACGAAGCTCGGCGCGTCGGGGACGCCCTCCGCGCGCAGCGCTGGGCCAATTCGATCGCCTGCGCTCCAAGTGGAGACACCCTGAATCGCGAAGAGGATATCTCGCCGCGTCGGCTGCCCTCCTCGCGATAAGAGATCCAATCGGCTTCGGAAACGGCGTCGCCCCTCCAAAGAGGCGAAGAGCACGACGATGGTCTTGCCCTCTTGACTAACGACGTCGAGCCCTTCAATCGACCGAAGCTCTTCGGGATCGACCCCCTCTATCTCGAGCTTCAAAAGAAGCCGTGGATCGAAGCCGGGCTCCTCGACCGGTTGACGCACCGTCTCGTCCAAGGCTCGCAGCAACGTCTTGCCATGAAGCGATGGGTCCGGCGGGGGCTTTAGCCGCGCGCCACCTCCCCTCGTCCTTCGCGGGTTCGTGGGCTCCGCCCTCGTGAGGGCCAAGTGTTTATGGCGCTCCGTCCTCTCAGACACGCGTGCTCCTTTCGTTCAATCCTTTGTGAGATGGCGGCGCGCCGCCTCGCGCACGCGCGCGCGATTCAAAATATCTTCGCTCAAAAACTGCCGGCCGCCCAGCACCATCATCTTGATGGCGCGCACCAAAACTCGTTCGATATCGGCGTGCGTCATCCCAGCGAACCCATCGAGGAGGTCGTCTCGTTCGAAGCTGAGATCCGCGCGGACCGTACGCAATTTGATTTGAAGCAAGTCTCGAATCTGAGCCCGTGTGGGCCGATCAAAGAGCAAGACCTCATCGAATCGCCGCCAAAGGGCTCTGTCGAGGAGCCCCTCGTGGTTCGTTGCTGCGATGAGCAGGCTTGGACCTCTGTAAGCGTCCAGGAGTTGGAGGAACGCGTTGATGACCCTACGCAGCTCACCGTGCTCGCCCGGATCCTCCCTCTCTTTTCCGAGAGCATCGAATTCGTCGAACAGCACGACGAAGCGATTGGCCGCGACGAAATCAAAGACCTTGCGCAGATTGGCCGCTGTCTCGCCAAGAAATGACGAGACGACCGCATCGAGCCTTACCGTGGCCAGCTCGAGCCCGAGCTCCGTAGCCAGCGCTTCGGCGGCTGACGTCTTCCCGCATCCAGGCGGACCATAGGAGAGAATCCGTGTCACGGGTCGAAGACCGTAGCTCCCGAGGATCGCCTCTTTGCTGCGTTCGAGCAGGACATCTTCGAGGATGGCGCGCACGGCTGGATCAAGCACCAAGTCGCTGAGCGCCCTCACCGGCTCGCGAATTTCGAGCAACGCGAGCCCACGTTCTCGATCCTTGGGAATATCGTAGCGTTCGGGGCGAGGCCCTACCCCCCGTGTGCCCCCATGGTCGCCATACAAGATTCGTTCGAGATCGTTCGCCAGCAGGTGGTGCTTTTTATCTCGTTCTTCTTTGATGACTTCTTCGGCGACGCGCCGGAACTCCGAGCTCTCGGTTCGTGAGCCGGCTCCGATCAATTTACGCAGCAATCTGCCTTCAGCCACGGGGGCATCATCGTCGATCCGGGCTTGACGCGCAACCCCCCTGTCGGATGAGCTACGTCCGGGGAGGGGCCCATCAACGCCCGATGCGGTCCACCACGATGACGGGCTTGCCCTCGTCGCGCGAGCGGCCGAGGTCGATGGACGCCTCGATGACCCAATCGTTGTCGTCCTCGGGATCACAGATAATCTGTTTGACCTGCCAAACGTGCTCACCCGCCTCGATGAGCGTGTTCTGGGCAGCGCGCGCGCCCGGGTCGAGCCGCACCGCGCCGTGCTCCTCCCAGAACGGCGCAAAGGCCTCTTCGAGCTTCTTCGCCGAGAGGCTGGACGCCTCCGCGGCGACGACGGTGATGGCCTCGTCCCAATTCCTCCTCGCCACGGCGCGGAGCAGCCGGAACATGTCGTTGCGGATGAGCACCGTAAAGGCCTTGGCGTCTTTGGTGACGTCCCAAGGCTCGTTGGCGCGCTCCGCCCGGCGCTCGACGCGCGCCGCCTCCGGGTTACGCATGCGCTCCCACTCGTCGAGGAGGCTCGCGTCCACCTGGCGCACGATGGCGCCCAAGTACATGATGACGTCGGCCACCTCAGGGGTCTTGTCGGGCTCCGGCACGCCGCCCGCGAGGGCCTTGTAGACGTCCGACAGATACCGCAGCACGAGGCCCTCGGCCCGCTCGATGCCATACTCCTTGACGTATTCGCCGAACGAATAAAACCCCTCGAACATCTCGCGCGCGACCGATTTGGGCCGGATGTTCTCGCCGCCGACCCACGGGTGCTTGCGCGCGAAGTCGTTGAAGGTGCCGTAAATGAACTCACGATGAGGCTTGGGATATTCGAGCTTGTCGAGCTCGGCCACGCGCTCCTCGTACTCCACGCCCGCCGCCTTGAGCTCCGCGAGCTTCTCGGTCTTGAGCCGGTCGAGCTGCTTCATCAAGATGAGCTCGGGATCTTCGAGGATGGACTCGACCAGCGTGAGCACCTGAAGGCTGTAGTCGGGGGCGAGCCTGTCGAGCAAGCGGAGCGTCTCGACCAAATAGAGCGAGAGCGCGTGGTTGAGCGAGAAGTCCTCTTGCAGGTCGGCGTTGACCGTCACCTTCTTGCCCTCCACGGACAAGACCCCTGCCTCGACGAGCGAGGTGAAGAGGAGCTTGCCCTGCTTCTTGTGCTCGCGCTTGGCAAAGGGCTTGTCGTGGCAGTCCCGGACCAGCTTGACGATGGCCTTGCAGCCGCCCTCCTCGCGCCCGAGCACGTTGAGGAGCATGCCGTGCGACATGGAAAAGCGCGAGACGAGCGGCTCGGGAGGCGAGGTGAGGAGCCGGTCGAAGGTGGCCCTGTCCCAATGGACATAACCCTTCTCGGGCGGCTTCTTGCGGACGAACTTCTTCTTCTTGGCGTCCTGGGAGGCGCGCGCTTCGAGGCGCAGGTTCTCGATGACGTGCTCGGGCGCCTGCACCACCACGCTGCCGCGGTCGTCAAAGCCCTTGCGGCCGGCGCGCCCCGCGATTTGAAGGAAATCGCGCACGCTCAAGATGGCCGTCTTCTCGCCGTCGTATTTGCAGAGCTTGGTGAACAGCACCGTTCGAATGGGGATGTTCACGCCCACGCCGAGCGTGTCCGTGCCCGAGATGACCTTGAGATGCCCCTTCTGCGCGAGCTTCTCGACGAGCAAACGATATTTGGGCAAGAGCCCCGCGTGGTGCAGGCCGATGCCGTGACGGACGAAGCGCTGGATGGTGCCGCCATACGGGCTGTCGAACCGAAAGCCTTGGAGCGCCTCGGTGATGGCCTTCTTCTCCTCGCGGGTCGTCACGTCCACGCTCATCAGGTTTTGGGCCTCCTCGGCCGCGGAGCGCTGCGTGAAATTGACGATGTAGACAGGCACCTTCTTTTGCTTCACCAAATCGGCCACGGTCTCGTGGAGCGGCGTCTCGCGGTATTCGAAGTCGAGCGGGACGGGGCGCTCGCTCGAACGGATGGTGACGGTGGGCCTGCCGTTCAGCTTGGTGAGCGCCTCTTCGAAGAAGGTGGTGTCGCCGAGCGTGGCGCTCATCAAGAGGAAATTGGCTTTGGGCAACGTGAGGAGCGGGATTTGCCAGGCGGCGCCGCGCTCTTTGTCGGCGTAATAATGGAACTCGTCCATCACCACGTAATCGCAGTTGGTCTCTTTGCCCTTGCGGAGCGCGATGTTGGCGAGCACCTCGGCGGTGCACGAGACCACGAGCGCGTCCGGGTTGACCGCGGCGTCGCCGGTCATCATCCCGACGATGTCGGGGCCGAGCTCGCGCGACAGATCAAAGAACTTCTCGTTGACGAGGGCCTTGATGGGCGCGGTGTAAAACGAGCGCTTGCCCTCGGCCACGGCGATGAAGTGATAAAACGCGGCGACCAGGGATTTGCCCGAGCCGGTGGGCGTCGCCAAGATGACGTTCTTGCCGTCGAGCAGCTCCAACATGGCCTCTTCTTGGGCCGGGTAGAGCGAGAGCCCTTTGTCCTCCACGTAGGCGAGGAAGCGATTCAAGAGGTCGTCGGAGGACAGCTCTCCTTCGGGGGGAGGGAGCCTCGCGGCGAGCGCGTGCCTGGACATGTCACTTCCCCGCGATCTTGGTGCCGCCCACGGTGATGCCGTCGATCTTCATCGTGGGGCAGCCGACGCCGACAGGCACGCTCTGACCGTCTTTGCCGCACGTCCAGATACCGTCGCTCACCTCGACGTCCGTGCCGAGCATAACCACCTTGCGGAGCACGTCGGGGCCGTTGCCGATGAGGTTGACGCCCTTCAGCGGGGCGCCGATCTTGCCGTCTTCGATGAGGTAGCTCTCGGTGAGCGAGAAGACGAAATCGCCGTTGGAGATGTCGACTTGCCCTCCGCCGAACTTCTTGGCGAAGATGCCTTTGCCGACGCTCTTGACGATCTCCTCGGGGTCGTGGGGGCCCGCGAGCAAGACGGTGTTGGTCATGCGGGGGAGCGGCGCGCAGGCGAAGCTCTGGCGGCGGCCGTTGCCGGTGGGCGTGATCTTGTAGTGTTTGGCCGAGATGCGATCGTGCATGTAGCCCGTGAGCACGCCGCCCTCGATGAGGACGCTGCGCGAGGGCTCGTTGCCCTCGTCATCGACGTTGATGGCGCCGCGCGATTGGAGGAGCGTCGCGTCGTCGACGACGGTGCAAAGCTCGCTCGCGACGGATTTGCCCACTTGGCCCGAATAATTGCTGGTGCCTTTGCGGTTGAAGTCGGCTTCGAGCCCGTGGCCCACGGCCTCGTGGAGGAGGATGCCGCTGTCGCCGGGGGCGAGCACCACGGTCATTTCACCCGCGGGGGCCTCCTCCGCGTCGAGCATGGTGATGGCTTGTCGGGCGGCGTCGCGCGCGTGATCTTCGACGGATCGGCCTTCGAAGTAGCCCATGGTCATGCGCCCGCCGCCGCCGCTCGACCCCTCTTGCCGCTTGCCGTTGCGCTCGGCGATGGCGCGGACACCGAAGCGGAAGAGCGGCTGCACGTCGTGCGCGAAGACGCCGTCGCTCGTGGCGATGAGGATCTCGCGGATCTCCTCGGAGAAGCTGGCCTCGGCCTTGATGATCAGCGCGTCGTGCGCGAGGGCCGCGGCGCTCGCGCGTTCGAGCAGCGCGCGCTTCTCGACGCCGGGCACGTCGAGCGTGGTCGCCGGCAAATCGTAGCGGCGCGGCAGCGCGCGCGCGGTGAGCGCCACGGGCTCGGGCGCGCCGCCGCCCGTCGCGATTTGGGCCGCGGTCTCGGCCGCGCGCTTCATCGACTCCCACGTGAGGTCTTCGGTGTATGCGTAGCCCGTCGCGTCGCCGCGCACGACGCGCACGCCGAGGCCCACCGAGACGCCGCGCGACGCGGCCTTGAGGATGCCCTCTTCGTACGCGAACCCCGAGACCGCGCGGTACTCGAAGAAGAGGTCGGCGTAGTGCCCGCCGCGATCGAGCGCGACCGAGAGGAGGCGCCGGCAGACGCCGGTGTCGACCTCGCGATCGAAGCCTGGAGCAAAGGGGGCGCGGGGGGAGATGCCGAGCGGAGCAGGGGAGAGCATGGGGGGATACGTATAGCGCAAATCGCTCCTCGCCATCTCCACTCTTCATTCTCACCGCGGCGAGCCGGTGGGTGACATCGCCGCCGAGGGTGTGAGAGGATCTTTGCATGGGTATTTTACGTGACCTGTCCGAGAAGCTCCTCGCCGGGACCGCGAGCGTGGAGCAGCACAACCCCATGGCGCCTTTGCTCTCGATGGAGGAGGTCGCGGCGGGGGTGTGCTTCGTGTCGAGCTTCGCCAACGTGACCGCGATCGACACGGCCGAAGGGCTCTTGCTCGTCGACACAGGCAGCTTCTTTTTGGCGGCGCCCACCAAGGCGCTCGTCCAAACCTACTCTCCCAAGAGGCTCCACACCGCGGTCTTCACCCACGGTCACGTCGATCACGTGTTTGGCGTGCCCCAATGGGAGGCCGAGGGCGGCAAGGCGCGTGTCATCGCGCACGAGGCCGTCCCCGCGCGCTTTTCGCGCTACAAGCTCACGCGCGGATACAATAGCTGCATCAACACGAGGCAGTTCCAGGTGACGGCCGATTTCCCGGCCGATTTTCGCGAGCCCGATCAAACCTTCACCGATCATCTCGACGTCACGGTGGGCGACACGCGCGTCGAGATCCACCACGCGCGCGGCGAGACCGACGATCACGCGTGGGCGTTCCTCCCCCAAAAGAAGGTGCTCTGTACGGGAGATCTGTTTATCTGGGCCACGCCCAACGCGGGCAACCCGCAGAAGGTGCAGCGGTATCCGCGGGAGTGGGCCGCGGCGCTCCGCGCGATGAGCGCGTGTGAGGCGGAGGTGCTCTGTCCGGGCCACGGCGTGCCCATCTTCGGCAAAGACGCCGTAAAGCGCGCGCTCGACGAGACCGCGGAGCTGCTCGAAGCGCTGGTGTCCCAGACGCTCGCGCTCATGAACCAAGGGGCGCGCCTCGACCGCGTCCTCGCCGAGGTGAGGGCGCCGGCGCACCTCGTGGAGCGGCCTTATCTGAGGCCCGTTTATGATGAGCCCGAGTTCGTGGTGCGCAACGTGTGGCGGCTTTACGGCGGCTGGTACGACGGCAACCCCGCGCACCTCAAGCCCGGCCCGGACGCGGCGCTCGCGCGGGAGGTCGTGGCGCTCGCGGGCTCCGCGCAGCGGCTCGCCGATCGGGCCAAAGCGCTCTCGGAGAGCGGCGAGCACGCGCTCGCGTGTCACCTCGCCGAGATGGCGTGGCTCGCGGCGCCGGAGGACAAAGGGGTTGGGAAGGTCCGCGAGGAGGTCTATTCGGCCCGGGCGAACGTCGAGACCTCGCTCATGGCCAAAGGGATTTACCGGTCGGCGGCGCGCGGGGAATGACGGTGGTCACCGGGGAGGGCGCCGCGTCGGGAGATGGATGACTCGTCAAAAAGGTGACGTGGGGGCGGCTTCGGGATAACTCCGGGACATGAACCTTGGCCTCGTGTGGATCCACGTCGCCGCGAACCTGGTTTGGATCGGCTCGATCCTCGCGGTCGTCGTGGTGCTCCAAAGCTCCGGCGCGGACGACAAAACCCGTGGCGCGCTCGCGCTCGCCATCTATCGGCGCCTCGCGGTGCCCGCGTTCTCCATCTCATTTCTGGGCGGCATGATCCGCCTCCTGCTCGATACGTCGGGCTACCTCAAGCAGCACCATTGGATGCACCCGAAGCTCACGGTCGCGCTCGTGGTGATCGCGCTGCACCACGTCATCGGCGGGCGGGCGAAAAAGATCGCAGCCGGCGAGGCTACCCCGTCGGGGGCGCTCACCGGCCTCGCCGCGGGGCTCCTCTTGTGCGCGGTGGGCGCCGCCTTTTTTGCGATCTTCAAGGTGCCCGACTGATCTTCGCTGCGCCTCGCGCTTGTGCGATCGAGGCGGATTCGCTAGGTGTTTGAAGGTGGCCGCCCATCCCGGGGCGCTCGCCTGGCTAGGAGATCCTCATCGCCGTGGCGGTCGATCGCGATAAGATCCTTCAAGCGGCGCTGAAGCTCGTCGAAAAGAAGCGCTTCGACAAGGCGATCGTCGAGTACCAGAAGCTCGTCGCAGACGACCCGAAGGACGTTCGCACCCTCCTCAAGATCGGCGACCTCCACCTCAAGCTGGAGCAGCACGTCGACGCCATCACCACGTACGAGCGCGTCGGCCAGTTCTACTCGACGCAGGGCTTCGCCCTCAAAGCGATCGCGGTTTACAAGCAAATCCGCGAGATCATCAACAAGTTCGTCCCCCACCTCGAAGACCGCTTCGGGCACATCACGCCGCGGCTCGCCGAGATTTACACGCAGCTCGGGCTGACGAGCGACGCGATGGCGGCCTACGACGAGGTCGCGACCCGATACCAGCGCGCCGGGCGCGATCGCGACGCGATCGAGGTCTTCAAGAAGCTCGTCGAGCTCGACCCGCAAAACCCGCTGTCGCACGTGCGCCTCGCCGAAGCGTTCATGCGCGTGCGCGAGGTCGACAGCGCGATCGCCCGCTTCGCCGCGGCGGCCGAGATCCTGATCAAGCTCGGCCGGCGCGACGACGCGATCAAGGTCGTGGAGCGCCTGCTCGCGCACCGCGCGGACGTCAAATTCGCGCGGCTCGCGGCGCAGATTTACCTCGATCGCGGTGAGCCCACCGACGGGATGGTCGCGCTCGCGAAGCTCCAAATCTGCTTCAAAGAGAACCCCAAGGACCTCGACACGCTGAGCCTGCTCGCGCGCGCGTTCGATCGCTTGGGCCAGCCGGCGAAGGCCGTCGAGGTGCAGAAGGAGGCCGCGCGCATCGCGCGCGACACCGGCAAGCTCGACCAGTTCAACACGATCGTCGAGGCGCTCCTCGCGCGCGCTCCGCACGACGACGGCGTCCGCCAGCTCGCCTCCATGCGCGCGCCCGTCGTGGTGCAGCAGCCGATCCCGCCGCCGCGCGACATGCAGCCCTCGATCGACGTCGACGTCGACGCCGAGGTCGAGATCGACGAGGCCGAGATCGACGAGCCGTTGCCCGCCGAGTCGGAGCAGCCCTTCGCGCTCAAGCCCTCGACGCCGCCCGCTGCCGCGCCGCCCTATTGGACCGGAGCGACCGCGGGCGCTGCGCCGGCGGGGCAGCCCGCGGCCACGTTCGATCCCGCGCACCGCGTGCGCCAGCTCTTCGCGAGCGTAGATGCGTGCCGCGACGCGCGCGACTTCGACACCGCGATCGCGCTCTTGGTCGAGGGCATCGAGGAGCAGCCCGCGTCGCGCGAGCTCCGCGAGAAGCTCTTCGACGTGCTCGCCGAGTCGGGCAACCAGCCCGAAGCGATCCGGCAGATGCTCGCGTTCGCGCGGTGGCTCGGCGAGAGCGGCGACGTCGAGGGCGCGGCCAAGCTGCTCGACGGCGTCCTCCTGCTCGATCCGGGACAGCCCGAGGCGATCGCGACGCTCCGTGGCCTCGGCTACCAAGTGCCGGACGCGCCGGCGCCGGAGGAGGACGCGCCGAGGCCCTCCGCGCCCTACGATCCGAGCGCGCCGCTGCCCTCGTACGATCTCGAAGAGATCAGCCCAGGGCAGGTGATGCCGCCGCCCGCGCCTCGCGCGATCACGTCCGTGACCGCGGTGTCGTCGATCTCGCCGGCCTCCTCGGTCGGGTCGCCGTCGTCGATCGCGCGCGCGCCGGCGATGAGCCAGCTCGACGATCCGTTCGGCGAAGCGCACGACGCGCCGCTGCCGAGCTTCACCATCGACGAGCCCAGGGCCGCGTACCCCGCGGCGCCCGTCCCTTCGCCCTCGTCGCCGGCCGCGCAGCTCGACGAAGAGGCGCTCGACGAGGTCGAGTTCTTCGCGTCGAACAACATGTTCGACGAGGCGCGCGCGCTCCTCGAAGAGCAGCTCCAGAAGCTGCCCAATCACCCGCTGTTGCTCGAGCGGCTCCGCGACATCGAGGCGCTCGCGGCGAGCGCGGCGGCGCCCGCCAACGACACGAGCGGCGCGCGCGAAGTGCCTCGCCCCGTGCCGGTGATGGCGGCGCCGCTCGCGCACTTCCCCGAGGCGTCCGAAGATCGCAGCTTCGACATCGCGGCCTCGCTCGACGCGCTCGACGCGCTCGACGCCGGCCCGCAGCAGAAGGATCCCGACGCCGACAATCAGGTCAGCGTCGAGTCCGTCTTCGAGCAGTTCAAGGCGGGCGTCGCGGCGCAGATCTCCGAGTCGGACGCGGCGACGCACTACGACCTCGGCGTCGCGTACCGCGAGATGGCGCTCTACGCGGACGCCATCAAGGAGTTCGAGCTCGCGGCGCGCGACCCCGGCCGCGAGTGCGTCTGCCAGTCGATGATCGGCACCCTCTACCTCCAGATGGGCAACCTCGACGCGGCGATCAACGCCTTCATCCGCGGCCTCCACGCGTCGATCAAGACGCGCGAGCAAGAGCTCGCGCTCACGTACGAGATCGGCGAGGCGTACGAGCAGCTCCGCCAGGTCGATCAAGCGCTCTATTACTTCCAGCGCGTCGCGCGCACCGATCCCAAGTACGCCGATCCGCGCGGCGCCATCGCCGACCGCGTGCGCAGGCTGGAGCCGCCCGCCGCCAAGTCGGTGACGCGCGCCGTGACGAGCGCCGCCCAGCCCGACATCGTCGACGAGCTCGACGCCGCGCTCGACGATCTCCTCGGCGGCGGCAAGCTGCCGTAGCGCGCTTTATTTGCCGGGTTTTGCGGGCGCGGGGGGGTCGTTCCCCATGCCGGTGTCGAACGTGTACGCGAGGCCGAGCCCGACGATGTCCGCGCGCATCCCGTAGATGCCGCCGTTCACGTAGCTCGGTGTCTTGGACGGGTTCGCGATGACCGGGCTCTCCTGCGTGATCTTCGCGTCTTTGGGATCGACGGTGACGCCCAATCCAAAGACGTGCGCATAGACCGCGTCGAGCCGCCATTTGCCGATGTGGACGCTCGCGCCGACCGACGCCGTCACTTTGTTCGCGTCGAGCGTGAGCACGGTCAAATACTCTTTGGGGATCGCGCTCGATTCGAAGCTCACGCCGGCCCTCGGCACGATGGTCACGTTCTTGACCGCGATGGCATATTCACCACCCACCTTGACCGAAAACGTGTCTTGGAAGCGGCGCACCAAGTTGATGGGCGGCACCAAATACGTCTCGGGGAAGCCGACGACGTTCTTGAGCCCGATGCCGTTCGGCGTGAGCCGGATGGAGTCGTGCATCCCCCACCTTTCATAGCTCGCCGCGAGCTCCAAACGGAGGTTCTCGACGGCGCGCGTCTCGACGCCGGTGTGGATGCTCCACGGCAAGTCGAACGCGACGTCCGCGTCCTCGCCCTCGACGGACGCCCTTTCGAACACCGGAGTCGACGGGAGCCGCACCTTGAGCTTGGCCGGCGCGCGCACGTAAATTGGCAATTTGACGGTGAGGCCCACGCGCCAGCTCGGGTGAGGCACCCAGATGGCGCCGAGCTGTCCGGTGGGCGCCACGATGGGCCCGACGCTGATCTGCGAGAGCACGTCCCAATTCGGGTCCTCGGGCGCGCAAAAGAACTCTTCGGGCACGCAGCCGGAGAGCACCTTGGTGGTCTGGAACTTCCCCACGAGCAGGTTGAACGAGGCGCCGAAGCGCCACTCTTTGGCGGGCGAATAAGCCACCGTCGCGCCCACGATCGCGAGGAGCGATCCATCGAGCGTGAGCAGCGAATAGCGCTGCGGCGCGGGCTTGCCGTTCACGGTCTCGGGGTAGCTCGACAGCGCGGCATAAGGCGCGTACGCGCCGAACGCCAACACCCATTGACGGTGCGGCTTGAAGCTCGCGGCGATCGTGGGGATCGGCAAGAACGGCGTCGATCCGCTGACTTTGTCGAACGTCTGCGTCACCTGCCCGACGGGCTGACCCGTGTTGGGATCGATCTGCGTGAGCAGCGCTTGGCGCGTGTAGTCGCTCCCGAAGTTGACCCACGCGCCGTCGAACAGCACTTGGCCGCCGGCGTCGAAGATGCCCGCGGGGTTATAGGCGATCGCGCCCAAATCGTCGGCGCCCGCGATGAACGCGCCGCCGCGCCCGAGCGGGCGGACGCCGCGATCGGCGACGTACAAGCCGCCCGCGCGCGCGACCTCGGTAGCGGTGAGCGCCGCGAGCGCGATCGCGGCGGCGGCAACGTGGTGTTTGATCACGGTCGGGGTCGCTTCTGGATGATCGTGTAGAACTGCTCCATGCCGCGCGTATCGTCGATCATGAAGTCGCGCATCGTGCCCATCATGTTCCCGTAGTCGATGCCCTTCAGCGGATCGGCGATGGCGGACGCGTCGATGCGGTGCACGTCGGCGATGACGTCGAGGATGATCTCGACCGGCGAGAGGTTGGTCCCGTTGTCCATGGGCGTTACCATCGCGGGCAGCACGTGGTCGAGCACGTGATAGCGATCGTAGTCGTCGCTGTTCATCGCGTTCAGCACCTTGAGCCCGGTGACGCCCACGCCCGGTGTGCGCGCCGTGCCCTCGGGCGCCGCCGCGGGCGCGAGCGCGCGGAGGATGGGGCCGAGGTTGCGATCGTCGACGAGCACTTGGAGGATGTCCGCGACCGACGACAAGAGCGCTTGAAGAGGCATGTCGTCGCTCTCGTCGAGCGCGTATTGGAGGAAGGTCTCGAGCTGTTTGCGCGCGGTCTCGTCGGCGCGGAGCTTCTCTTGCAGATCCATGAGCGCCGCGAAGAGCGGCCCGCTCATCGTGGTCGCGAGCTTGTCGCCGAGCTCCTTCTTGGCCCACGTGCAGGTGGTGCCCGTCTCGCGCTTGTCGCAGCGTCCCTTTGCGTTGAGCTGCTCGCGCACGGTCTGGAGCATGCTGATGGCCGTCCGCGGAAGGTCGGCGTGCTTGAATTTGGCGGTCGGGCCCGCGCCGTCGATCGCCAAGAACTCGTCGACGAGCCGTGATCGCGCGCTCTTCCACTGCGCCCTGCGCGCGGCGGTGTCGGCGAGGCACGCGTTGAGGTTCTGGTTGCACGCGTCGAGATCCGGGCCCGCTTTGCCTTCGCACGAGCACGCGTCGTCGAAGCGCTTGTCCATCTTGTGGAGCGCGTCGGCCACGAGCGAGAAGATGGTGACCTGCGACTGCGGCGTGCCGTCGGTCCACGTCGTGAAGGCTTGGCCCTTGCGATCGACCATGTTCACGCTCTTCGCGTAGACGGGGTCGAAGAGCGCGCGCGTCATCTTCTCGAGCGCCTGCGCGCCCGTCAGCACTTGGCCTTTGTTCGGGCCACGCTTGATGGTCACGGTCGAGGTGGTGACGACCTTTGCGAACGCGTTGAGCGCGGGCACCACGTCGGTGCGGAAGGCCTCGGCGAGGAGCGACTCGTACGTGTTGATGCCCGCCTCGGAGCAATAATCTTTGTTGGTCTTGCTAGAGCCCGATTTGCTGCACTCCGCGCCGTGCTCCTTGCCGGGCCAGTGCCGGTTCAAGACCTCCATCAGCTCGACGAAGAGCTTGGGGCCCGAGCAATCGCTGAAGCGCGGCACGGTGGTCGGGTTGCACGCGTCGTTCGTCTGTGTCGCGTCGTTGAAGAACGCGAGCACCATCGGTTGCAGGTAGTTGTAAAAGCCGAGGCGCTCCCACAAGAAGATGGTGTTGCGATCGCGGATGCGCAGCGTGCCCGCGCTGGTCGAGCAGGTAGGCACGTTGTGGGCGCCCACTGCGGGGCACGACGAGGCGCTCACAGGCTCGATCAGGTTCGAGATAAACAGGTTGGTTTGGCTGTTCTCGTTGATCGAGTCGTGGTCGGCCATGATGGGGTACATGTCCGAGTCCGCGCCGAAGAACATGAGGCGATTGACGGCGGCGGGGTAGGGCTTCTCGGTGAGGCCGATCTCGCTCGAGTCCTGGAGGATCTCGTCCTTCGTGATGATGAAGCCGATGAGCGCCAGGAGGTCGTTGAGGACGTTGTCCTTGAGCACGAGCACCGATCGCTGCGGATGATCGATAGGCAGGAGGGTGCCCAAATAGAACTTGGCGAGGTGCGGGATCTCGAAGAGCTCACACTGGTTATAGTCTCCGATGAGCGGCCATGACAGGTTGGCGCCGGCCAACACCGACTCGACGGTCGCGCCTTGTTTGTTGCACGCGGGCCCGCCGTTCGCGTCGTGGATGATGAGCATCGATCGCTGGAGGCACGACCGATTGTTGCCCGTCTTGGGCTTGCTCTGATCGACCGGCGTCTTGGGATCGTCGAGCGTGTTGGTGGTGATGTTCAGCGCGTCGCCGGTGATGTTGAACGGGTTGTAGCTGAGCTCGTCGCGGTTTTCGAGGAACGCGGCGATGGTGTCGCCCATGTGCTTGGACTGCCCGTTCATGCCTTGTGTCGAGATGATCGCGTCGCTCGCGAGCGCCTGCATGAGCGCGGTGAGCAGGCCCGGCCGGCGGCTGATCTCGGCCACGAGCTCGGCCATCTCATCCCAAATCGGCACCTCGTACGGCAGGCCGAGCGCTTGGTACTTGGCGTTCGAGATGTCGCGGATGCGGAGGGCCGCGTCGAGCAGGCGCGCCATCGTGTCGGCGTGGTTTTCGAACAGATCGATGAGCGACAGCAAAAACAGATCGGAGTCTTTGTCGGCGAGGAGCTGCCCCGCGGCGTGGATCAAATCGGGCAAGGGCGAGTCGTCGGCGCGGAAGCGCTGGTAGCTCACGGTGTCGACGCCCTCGGGCACGGGCTCGCCCTGCGCCACCTCGGTCGCGTAGTCGTACGTCGCGGCCTCGCGCGGGCCATAGAGCACGTACGCGCCCGCGAGCGCGTCCATCAAGCCTTCGTAGCCGTCGAGCGGTTGCGCGAGCGGCTTCGCGTGGCGGAGCACCGCCGCGATGCCCGTGCGCGAGGTGTCGAGGTAGCCGTACGGCGTGCCGGTCAAGCGGCCGAATCCATCGGGCGTGCCTTGGCTCGTGCCCGGGATGTAAAACGGCGACTCGATGGGGAGCGCGGCGCCGCCCGTGTCGATGAAGCGACCGAACGCATCGACGTCCGCGTAGCCGTCGCCGTCGAGATCCGAAAACGCGGAGGGCAGCGATCCGGGCGAGCCGATGATGGCGAAGCCTCGGTAGTCGCGGAGCGCGATGTAGCGCTCCTTTTGGTTGAGCCCGAACTCGTCGTGCTGGCGGAGGAGCGACGCCGTGATGAACTCGCTCGTCGATCGCGGGCGGCTCGCGGCGTCGAGCGACGTGTCGACCTCGACGGGCGAGGCCACATCCATCGGGCCCGGGATCTTGGCCGTGAGCAGCTCTTGGCGGACGACGCCGAGGAGCTGGCTCAGCTCGGGCGCCGTCTTTCCGCCGGGCGCGAGCACGTCGAGCGACGATCGCGTGAGCGCGCGAAGATCCTTGTACGAGAGCGCCGCGCGCGTCGCGCCGAGGCCGACGGGGAACGGCCTCATGCCTTTGCGACCGAAGATGTGCGAGAGCGCGTCCTTCGCGTCGCTCTGGGCCATCGACGCCATGAGCGCGCCGATCGCGTCGGTCGAGCTCGGGAAGAGCGGAGGGCCGCTCGTGTCGTACGGGTTCGACTCGTAGAGCGGGACGAGCTTCTGCGTCAGGTCGAAGAGCGCGTCGTGCAGGCGAATCGTCTTGTTGCCCGAGGCGTCCGTGGGATCGGGGATGTCGGTGTCGGGCAACATCGCGTTGACGGCGCGGATGAGCTCGCTCCTCCGCGACGCGAGCCGTTCGAGCTTGGCCACCGAGAGCCTGCGCGACTCTTTTTGCTCCGCCGTCTGCGGCGGAGGCAGCGCCGACGTGTCGACCGTGCTGCCGTATTGGCCTGCCTCATCGAAGTGGCAAATCGATCGGAACGACGCGCCGGACAGGTCCTCCGGCAGCACGCTCGCGCCGAGCCTGTCGCAAAAGACACCGTAGATGTCGTCGCCGAGCGTGGCTTTTTGTTGGGCTACGCGCGTCGTGTCGATGTCGTGGCACGAGGCGGCGGAGAGCGAAGCTCCCAAGGCAAGGGTCATGAGCCCAAAGGATCGGGAGCGGCGATAAGGACGGCGAAGGCTCATAGAAAAGCGACCTCTCGACGGCTGACGGACGCGGCTGACGTATGTGCAGCGTAGATCAAAGACGGCTGTTTTTGGGCGTCTTCTTGCGATGTCGCGCTGCGGCGGCGCGCGTCACCACACGGGCGCGGCGGGTGGCTGCGCCGCGGCGGGCGGATCGAAATAGATGCTCTCGGGGATGCGGGTCGGGGGGTTGGGCCGCGCGCCCGGGCCGAGGATTGCGTAGAGGATGAGGTTCGCGATGACGCCGACGAAGATCCATCCAAAGCCGAGGATGACGCCCGCGCCCAGGCTCCCTTGATCCCCTTCGGCCGCGACGATGACGCCGCATCCGCCGCTCCAGAGGAGCGTCATCGCGAGGCCGGCGATGAGGAGCGTGGGGCGCAGCTTGGCGCGCGACGCGGCCTTCTGCTCCCACGCTTGGATCGACGCGCGCACCGAGGCGGAGTGCGATCCGCACTGCGGGCAGGGCGACTCGGCGAGCATGTTCCACGCGCGTTGCTTCGCGTCGTTCCACGAGCGCTGGCGCGCGGCCTCTTCGTTCGGGGAGAGGTACGCCATCGAGTCCGCGCCCGTGCCCTGCGCCGCTACGTGCGCCCACGTGGCTAGCCTGCACACGTCGCACTGAAACGGGAAATCGAAGACGCCGGAGGTGGTTACGGTGACGGTTCTTCGGACGATGGGGACGATCACGAGATCGGAGCGTATCGCACGATCGCCCGGGAAAAGAAGCGTGTATCATCGCCGGCCCTCATGACCTCTCCCTCGCCCTCCGTGTCTTCGCTCACCGCCGTCGTGCTCGCCGCGGGCCAAGGCACGCGCATGAAGAGCGCGCTGCCCAAGGTCCTCCACGAGCTGTGCGGCAGGCCCATGGTCCACTACGTGGTCGAGGCCGCGTTCGACGCGGGCGCCTCCGACGTGGTCGTCGTGGTGGGGCACGGCGCGGACGCGGTGCGCGATTATCTCGCGTCAGCGTTCGGCGATCGGGTCCGCACCGCGGTGCAGGCCGAGCAGCGCGGCACCGGCGACGCCGCGCGCGCCGCGCTCCCCGCGCTCTCCGATCACGCGGAGAAGATTTTGCTCTTGTACGGCGATACGCCGCTCCTCGACGCGGCCGAGCTCAAGGCGCTCGACGGCGCGCTCGGCGAAGGCGATCTCGCGCTCCTCACGGTGAAGGTGGACGAGCCGACGGGCTACGGTCGCATCCTGCGCGACGGCGCGGGCCGCGTGCTCGGCGTGGTCGAAGAGCGCGACGCGACGCCCGTGGAGCGCGCGATCCGCGAGGTGAACCCCGGTGTGTACTTGGCGCGCGCGTCGTTCCTGCGCGCCGCGCTCGCCGCGCTCACGCCGAACAACGCGCAAAAAGAGCTTTATTTGACGGACATCGTTGCGCTCGCGGGCGCGGGCAAGGGCCGCGGCGCCGCGACCGTGATGGGCAAAGACGCGGCGTCGTTCGCGGGCATCAACGATCGCGCGCAGCTCGCCGCGGCCGAGGAGGTGCTCCACCAGCGCATCGCCGATCGGCTGCGGCGCACGGGCGTGACCATCCGCGCGAGCGCGCGCGTGAACGCGGGCGTCGTCGTCGAGCCCGACGCGATCCTCGAGCACGGCGTCGTGCTGCGCGGCGCGACGCGCATCGGCGCGGGCGCGCGCATCGACGTGGGATCGGTGCTCACCGACGTGACGGTCGCCGCGGGCGCGACGGTCAAGCCGTACACCGTGGCCGAGCGATCGAGCATCGGCCAAAAGGCTCAAATTGGGCCGTTTTCGCACCTCCGGCCCGAGAGCGTCATCGAGGACGACGCGCACATCGGCAACTTCGTCGAGACCAAGAAGACCCTCGTGCGCAAGGGCGCCAAGGCCAACCACCTCGCGTACCTCGGCGACGGCGACATCGGCGAGCGCGCGAACGTGGGCGCGGGGACCATCTTCTGCAACTACGACGGCTTCAAGAAGCACAAGACCGAGATCGGCGAGGGCGCGTTCATCGGATCGGACTCGCAGATCGTCGCGCCCGTCCGCATCGGCGCGGGCGCGTACGTCGCGACCGGCACCACCGTCACGCGCGACGTGCCCGACGACGCGCTCGCGATCGCGCGCGTCAAGCAAGACAACAAAGAGGGCTACGCGGCGAGGCTCCGCGCGCGGCTCAAGGCCGGTAAAATGCTCGGGCCCGCGAAGAAGGACGAGTGACCGTCAGCAGCCCGGCGCGCGCGCGATGCCCTTCTTGAGGCGCGCCATCTCGGCGATCTCGGACGCGACCGCGAGCGTCTTTTCCGCTGCGGCGCGCGCCTTTTGCTGCGCCTCCTCGGTGACGGCGAGGCGCCTCAAAATCGTGCGGCCGAGCATGTGGTGGTGCGCCTCGTCGGGCTGGATCACGTCGCGGTAGAGCGCCGCGGTCTTTGCGTCGCCGCTCGCCTCGCAGTGCTCGATGAACACGCGGTTCAGCGCCTGCGCGAGCGCCTCGCGCGTGAGCTGCCCCGCGGCCACGCGCTCGACCGTGGAGCCGAGGCTCTGGAGGTACGTGAACATCGGCGACGCGCCGCCGTCGAGCGGGCGCAGCGCGCGCGTGTCGACGCCCAGCTCGGCGAGCCTCGCCTCGATGAGCCGGTAGTGCTTGGCCTCGTCGCCGCACTGGCGCGCGAGCGCGAGCTTCACCTCGACGTCGGTCTCCATCGTCATCCAGATCGCGGCCTCCTCCGAGGCCTCGAGCTCCTTCTTGAGCGCGGTCGCGAGCAGCTCCTTGATGCCGATGGCCGGCGCGGGCTCGCCGCCTGCGGCGCGCTCGATCGAGGTGAGCTTCTCGGAGATCAACGCGTCGAGCTCAGCGAGGAACGCTTCGGGATCCATGGCGAGATCGCTTAGTACAACTTCGCAGAAAATCGTTGCCCATTTGTCGAGGAATGAGCCGTAGCCGCGAGAGATCCGGAATTAAAACGCAAAGGCGCAAAGGCGCTAAGAGAGGGGTGAGGGAGGGCAACCGCTCAATCACCCCTCTCTTTGCGTCTTTGCGTCTTTGCGTCTTTGCGTCTAAAAATCTCAGCACAACGTGACAGCACGCGAACCGCCGCAAAGAGGCTTCGCTACAGATGGGCAACGAGCGCCGGCCCCTGCGAACGAGGGCCTCCTCCGGCCCATCCTCGTTTCAATCGGCGTGAGCGCGGTGGTGACGGCGGTCTCCGCGCTCTCGCCCGACAAATATGCGGCGACCGCGGTGGGCGTGTGCTTCCTCGCGGCGACGTGGGCGCTCGTGCTGCGCAAAGACGCCGAGACCGTGCGCGCGTTCGGGCTCTCGCTCGGCGGTCTCTTGGAGCCCTCGGCCATCGACGCGCGCCGCATGGCCAAGGACGCGCTCGTCGCGATCGCGTGGGCGCTCTCGCTCTCGCTGCTGATCTTCCCGCTGTTCTGGGTGGGCTATCGGATCTGGTGGCACCCGCGCGCGGCGTTCGCGTTCAAGCTGCCGCCCTCGATCCTCGACGACGTGGCCGGGCAGCTCGTGGTGATCGCGCTGCCGGAAGAGGCTTTTTTTCGAGGCTATTTGCAGACCGCGATCGATCGCGCGAGGCCCCCGAGGCTCCGCATCTTGGGCGCCGAGGTCGGCCTCGGGATCTTGATCGCGTCGGTGATCTTCGCGGTGGGCCACGTGCTCACGATCCGCCACCCGGCGCGGCTCGCGGTGTTCTTCCCGGCGCTCGTGTTCGGCTGGCTGCGCGCGCGCACCAAGGGCGTGGGCGCGGGCGTGCTCTTCCACGCGCTCTGCAACCTGTTCGCGTCGCTGCTCGGCCGGGGTTACGGCCTCTCGTAGTTGATCACGAGCCGCTCGTGATCAGCCTGCGAACGCGGCGTGCAGCGCGCGCTGCGCGACGGCGCTCTTGTCCTCGCTCACGAACGCGCCGAGCCGGAGCGGCGTCGCGATGACGTGCTCGGCCGCGACGCCCGCGTCGTGGAGCGCGGCGAGCATGCGGAGGAGCGGCTCGGGCGTCGCCGCGAGGCCGTCGCCCACGACGCTCACCGCCGCGAGGCCGCGGCGCAGATCGATCGACGGGACGGCCGCGCGCAGCGCGCGCTCGGCGAGGCCCCAGTCCGGCACGTTGAGGAGCGAGATCACGAACGATCCGCCGCGCGCGCCGAACGCGAGGTCCTTGAGCGCGACGCCCGCTTCGGCGGCCGCGCGCGCGAGATCCTTGGCGCTCACGTCCGCGTGGCCGAGCACGACGTTGCCCTCGGCGACGATCGCGCGCGCGCTCGATCGCTCGCTCGGCGAGAATTTGCGGACGATGGTCTCGCGCCGCGGCGGGTCCTCGCGATCGAACGTGGAGCGCGCGTAGATCGCGATGCCGCTCCGCCGCGCCCACTCGACGGCCTGCGCGCACACGACCTTCGCGCCGCACTCGGCCATCTCTTGCAGCACCTCGTGCGACAGCTCGGGCAGGTGCGAGGCGTCGGGCACCGCGCGCGGATCGGCCGAATAAACGCCGTCAACGTCGCTGTAGATCTCGCACCGCTCGGCCTCGAGCGCGGCGGCGAGCGCGACCGCGGTCGTGTCGGATCCGCCGCGGCCGAGCGTGGTGATCTCGCGCTTGTAGCTCATGCCTTGGTAGCCCGCGACGATGACGATCGCGCCGCGCGCGAGCTCGTCCTCGATGCGGTGCGGGCGCACCTCGATGATGCGCGCGTCGAAGTGCCGGTCGTTCGTGAGGATGCCCGACTGCGATCCCGTGAACGAGATCGCCACCTCGCCGCGCGCTTGGATCGCGATCGAGAGCAGGGCCATGCTCACGCGCTCGCCGGTCGAGAGCAGCATGTCGAGCTCGCGGCGCGGCGGATCGCCTGCGCCCGAGCTGCTCTTCGCGAGCGCGAGCAGGCCGTCGGTGGTCTTGCCCATCGCGCTCACGACGACGACCACGTCGTGCCCGCGTTGCTTGGTCGCGACCACGCGATCGGCCACCTTGCCGATCTTCTCGATGTCGGCGACGGACGAGCCGCCGTACTTTTGGACGATGATCGAACGAGAGCGGCTCGCCATAAAAAACCTCGCGCGAGCACGCGACTAACACGCGCGGCGCGGGTGGGCCAAAACCTGCGCGCGTCGCGCGCGCTTCATCACACGTCGTAGAGGTGCGCGCCGAGGAGCTGGAACAGCGCGTAGAGCGCGCCGGGCTCGCGGTGCTCGAAGCGGATCCCCGCGCGCGCGGGCCTGCCCCCGCCGCCGCGCCGGAACCACGCGACCTTGCCCGCGAGCGGGAGCGGGTCCCAGAGCGTCGGCGCCGTCACCTCCAGCACCACGGGCACGTCGCGATCGAAGAGCGCTTTGCCGCTCGCGTCGGAGGGCCGCTCCGAGATCTCGACGCCCGCGCCGCCGAGGCCGAGATCGCGGATGTGGACCTCGCGCGTCGGCGAAGGTTTGTCCTTGGCCCCCTCCAGACGGAGCACGCCGTCGAGGTCGACGCGGCGCCGGGCGTGCGCGCGGAAGTGGTCGCGGGCCATGACGGCGCCGACGCTACCATAAGTGAGCCCAGATCCGCGAAGAGGAGAGGGTTCTCTCGCGTGAGTGATCGCGCGCGAGTGGAAGGTTCTTGCTCACCTGCCACCGATGGAAGGTAACATGCCCCCACATCGGCGAAAGTCCGGGACGTCTCGTGACGCGCCGCTCGGGAGCTTGATCCTCCATGGCCCAGGAAACTCGAAAAGATCCACGCGCGAAGGTGCTCAGCATGACGGTCCGCTACAAGAGCGCGACCGTCGACGAGTTCATCGAGCATCACTCTCATGACGTCAGCAAGGGCGGCATCTTCATCAAGACGCCGTCACCGTTCCCCCCCGGCACGCTGCTCAAATTCGAGATTCGAATCCAGGACGAGCAAGCCGTGCTCTCGGGCGTAGGCCGCGTCGTGTGGAAGCGCGAAGCGGGTGATGCAGGCAACGAACGACCCGCCGGGATGGGCGTCAAGTTCATCAAGATCGACGACAAGTCGAAGGGCGTCATCACGCGCCTCGTCGACGAGCAACAGAAGAAGGGCGGCCCCTCGGCGTACGAAGAGGGCGGCGGCGCAGGCGCTGCCGGCGGCGGCGAAGAGGGCGACGAGAAGCCCGCAGCCGCGACGCCCGCGCCCGCTGCGGCCGCGGCAAAAGCGCCGGTCAAGCGTGGTGCGACCATGCTCGGCCTCGGCGCGATCGGCAGCTCCGGTAAGGGCGACGCCAAGGACGCTCCCAAGGACGAGGCCAAGAAGGACGCGGGCGGCGGCGGGTTCTTCCCGAAGACCGAGCCCGAGAAGGACATGCCTCCGCCCGAAGAGCGGACCGTGATGAAGCAGGCGGCCGAGCTCTTGAAGCAGGCCCTCGCGGATGCAGGCGCGTCGCTCGAAGACGACTTCGCCCCTGCTCCGGCGCCTGCCAAGCCCGCTAAGGCCGAGGAGAAGAAGCCCGAGCCCGCCAAGGAAGCTCCCAAGGAGGAGAAGAAGGCGGAGGAGCCTGCGGCTGCGGAGAAGGCCGAAGAGAAGGCCGAAGAGCCCGCGGCTGCGGCGAAGGTCGAAGAGAAGACCGAGGAGAAGCCCGCGGCTGCGAAGGTCGAAGAGAAGACCGACGAGAAGCCCGCGGCCAAGGCCCCTGAAAAGAAGGCCGAAGACAAGCCCGCCGACAAACCCAAGCCCGCCGCGGACAAGCCCAAGCCCAAGGTCTCCGAGCCTGTGGCCGAGGCCAAGCCGCTCTTGCAGCAGCCTGAAGAGCAAGGCGGCGGGAGCAGCCGCACCATCGCGATCCTGCTCTTGATCGTCGTGGTCGCGGCCGTGATTTGGTACGTCACGCGCGGCAACGAGCAGACGCAGACCGCGCCCACCACGCCTCCTCCTCCGACGGTGATGACCGCGCCCACCACGGCGCCCACGCCTTCGGCCGCGGCGACGCCGACCATGACCGCGACGGCGGCCGAGTCCGCGGCGCCTCCTGCGAGCGCGTCGGCGGCGCCCGGATCGAGCGCGTCCGCGCCTGCGAGCGCGAGCGCTGCACCGCCCGCGAGCGCTGCGCCGCCGGTCTCCGCGACGGCCAAGCCCACGGTCGCACCCGAGGCGCCCAAGCCGCCTCCCGCTGCTCCGGCGCCCGCTCCTGCGCCTGCGCCCAAGCCCGCTCCTGCGCCCAAGCCCAAGGGCGGCCTCGACGATCCCTTCGGTTGATCGTCCACGATGGGGGGACCCGAAAGGGGTCCCCCCAAACCTCCCCATCATCGCATCGAGCCCGCGCGGTTTTCTCGCTCTGTGCTTGAAGCCGCGCGAAGGCTCATCCATGCAAGGGCTCGCGGTTTATGACCACCCGTGAGCCTTCGTCCATCGAGCGCATCGAGGCCTCGCTCCCCCCTCCGCTCCGCGCGATCACGTTGCACGCGCTGCTCGCGTGGGCGGGGCTCGGCGCGATCTCGATCGTCGTTTGCCTCGCGATCGTGCTGCGCAGCGAGCAAGCCGTGGCGTCGCTCGAAGAGGGCACGGACGGCGAGATCGCGCCGGCGACCAGCGATCACGTCGCGCCGAGCGGGACCGCATCGGGCAAGGCGCAGCCCGTTGGCAAGCGCGCGCCCGACGCGGAGCTGTCCGCGGCCAAATTGAAGGGCGCGGAGACGCTCGCGGCGCTCGCGCAAAAGTATCCCGATGATGCCCGGGTGGTGCGCGAGCTGTTCCTCGCGCGCGCGTCGGATCGCGCGTCGTACGCCGAGGCGTTGCGTGCGGCGAGCCATCTCTTCGAGGTGTCCAAGGAGGCTGGCAAAGACGACGAGGTGCAGCGCGCGCTCGCGACCGTCGCCGAGGGGCCGCCCGACGCGATGAACGGCGCCTTCTCGATCATGGCCACCAAAATGGGCGAATTTGGCCCTGATTTGATGTTCGAGATCACCAATTCGAAGACGAGCTCGAAGGCCGTCAAAGATCGCGCGCAGGCCATGCTCGCGGACCCCGACGTCAAGAAGATCACCTCGCCCGCGCTCGTGGTGTTGATGGATCTTCGCGCCGCGCCGTTCCCTTGCTCGCGCAAGCCCGTGTTGACGCGCGCCAAAGAATTCGGCGACGAGCGCGCGCTCCCTTACCTCACGCCCATGTTGACGGTGGGGCCGTGCCCCAAGAGCGGCGGCAGCGGCGGGCTCAAATCGTTCTTCCGCGGCGGCGGGAGCGCGGATTGTTACGCCTGCTACGGCGATCGATCCGAGCTCAAGGCCGCCATCGCCGCGATCGAGGCGCGCACCGGAAAGCAGGCTCCGATCGCGCCCGCGGCGAGCGCATCGTCACCGGCCTCGCCTGCGCCGGATATGCCCAAGAACAACCTCAAATGACGTCGCTGCGGAGCGCCGCTGTGAAGGCCTCGATGGTGAGGTGAACGTCGAGCGTGCCCGCCATCTCGCGGCACGAGTGCATGCTGAGCATGGGCGCGCCGACGTCGACCGTGCGCACGCCGAGCGCGGCCGCGGTGATCGGGCCGATGGTCGATCCGCAGGGCAGATCGGAGCGCACGACGAACTTTTGCGGCGAGAAGCCCGCCGCTTCGCAGAACAGCTCGAAGGCCGCGGCGCCTGCGCCGTCGGTCGCGTACGACTGGTTGACGTTCGACTTGATGACGGGCCCGCGGCCGAGCACGGGCGCGTGGTTGGGCTCGTGTTGATCGGCGTAGTTGGGGTGGATGCCGTGCGCCATGTCGGCCGAGATCAAGATCGATCGCGCCATGGCCCGCTGCCTCGCTTGGGGCTCGCGTTTTTCGAGGCTGTCGGTGATGCGATCGAGCGTGTCGCGGAGCACGGTGCCCGCCGCGCCGATCGCGCTCCTGCTGCCGCACTCTTCGTGATCGTAGAGCACGATGAGGCGCGTCGATGCGCTCGCTTCGCCCGCCACGGCGGCGAGCGCGGTGGTGGCGGCGTGGCAGCTCGCGAGGTTGTCGAGGCGCGCGGTGAAGAGGAGCTCGTCGGACACGCCGCCGATCGCGGCGTGCTCGGTGTCGTAGAACGAGAGGTCGTAGCCGAGGAGGGCGCTCGTCTCGACCTTGAGCGCGGCGGCGATCATCTCGCGCAGCGCGCCTTCTTTGCCGAGGCCGACGACCGGCGCGAGGTGCTTTTGCGCGTTGAGCACCAAGCCATCGTTGTTGACGCCGCGGTTCAAGTGGATGGCGAGGTTGGGCACGCGCGCGACGGGGCGGCTGAGGTCCACGAGCTTGGCTTCGGGGCCGCTCTCGCCGCGGACGATCACGCGGCCTGCGATTGACAGATCGCGATCCATCCACGTCGTGTGCAGGACGCCGCCGTACACCTCGACGCCGACTTGTTGGTAGCCGCTCCGTGACACGTCGGCGTTGGGCTTGACGCGCAGGTTGGGCGAGTCGGTGTGCGCGCCGATCATGCGGAAGCCGCCTTTGGCCGGGTGCTCGTCGCCCACGACGAAGGCGAGGAGCGTGGATCCGCCGCGGATCACGTAGCGTTTGTCGCCGGGGGCGAGCGACCATGCGTCGGCCTCGTCGAGCGCGGTGAAGCCGTTGAATTCGAGGCGTGACGCGGCCTCGCGCGCGGCGTGGAACGGCGTCGGGGATCGATCGATGAACGTGCCGAGGTCGCGCGCGGCGGCGATGCCTGCTTCGCGCAGCCGGGTCATCTCGTCGCGCGCCTTGGGGAACCGTTCGCCGAGGGACGTCGTGGGTTTGTCTTCGCCGGTCATGGGGCTCGCATGGTAGCCCTTCCCTGCTCGAAAGCGCCTGCGCGTGTTATCCCTCGGGCATGTCGATCGAGGTCCGCGTGGTGCCGTCGGTTCGAAGCGTCCCCCGCGAGGTGTGGGACGCGCTCGACGGTGTGGAGGAGGCGCCGTTTCTCTCCTGGGATTTCCTCGACGCGATGGAGACGACGGGGTGTGTCGGCGCCGAGGTCGGGTGGCTCCCTCATCATCTTACGTTTTGGGACAGCGGCGTTTTGCTGGGCGCTTCTCCCGGGTATCTCAAGGGCAACAGCGAGGGTGAGTTCGTCTTCGACTATGCGTGGGCGGGCGCTGCCGAGCGGGCGGGGATTCCCTATTATCCCAAGCTCCTCGTGGCCTCGCCGTTTACGCCGGCCACGGGGGCTCGTCTGCTCGCGGCGAAGTCGGAAGATCGGTTGAAGCTCATGCCTCTCTTGGCCGAGGCGCTCCGCAAGCTCGTAGAGCACGCGGAGCTGTCGAGCGCTCATGTGCTCTTCCCGACCGAGGCGGAGGCGCGCGCGCTCGAAGCGGCGGGGATGGCCGCGCGGCGCGGCATTCAGTTCCATTGGGTCAACAACGGATATGCGACCTTCGATGATTTCCTCGCGCGGTTCTCGTCCAAGCGGCGCAATCAGATCAAGCGTGAGCGGCGGTCGATGGGCGAACAAGGCATTGTCATCGAGACGCGGAGGGACCGCGTGGAGCCCGAGGTGATCGATCATGCGTTTCAGTTTTACCTCTCGACCGTCGATAAGTTCACGTGGGGGAGGCGTTATTTGAACCGCGCGTTCTTTGAGGAGATGTGCGCGCGGATGCCTGGGAAGGTGGAGATCGTGCTCGCCCGGATGGGCACGGGCGGCAAGCCTATCGCAGGTGCGTTGAACCTGGCGGGCAAGACCAAGCTCTTTGGGCGGTATTGGGGCGCGGCCGAGGATCGGCCTTTTTTGCACTTCAACGTGTGTTTCTATCACTCCATCGAGGAGTGTATCGCGCAGGGTCGCTTGGTGTTCGAGCCGGGGGCGGGCGGCGAGCACAAGCTCGTTCGGGGCTTTGAGCCGACGATCACGTGGAGCGCGCACCACATCGCGCATCCTGGGCTCGACCGGGCGATCCGCTCGTATTTGGAGCGCGAGGGGGCCGCGGTGGAGGAGGGGGCGGCGCAGAAGGGCAGCGCGTTTCGGTGAGGGTAGTCACGCGAGGACCTCGGACGCGAGGCTCGCCGAGGGCGCCTTCTTCAACCACGCGTCCAGCGTGCTCGGGTCTTTGCAGCTTGCGATGGCCTCCCGCTGTGCTCCGGTGAGCGAGAGCCCTCGAAGCTCCACGATACGCAGCAGGGAATCGCGCTTGCCGGCCACGAGCCCTTCGGCGAGGCCGGACTTGTGCCCTTCCGCGAGCCCTTCGGCGAGCCCTTCGGCGAGGCCGGACTTGTGCCCTTCTTCCCACTTGGCGTTGCCGTAGTCGCGCGCTTGTTGGATCTCGTCCATCACCTTGCGATACGCTTCGAGCTCGAGCGCGGAGAAGCCTGCCTCGTTGGCGAGCTCCATGGCCTCACGGAACGGGCCGGGCGGCAGGTCCGCCGGAATCTCGCGCAGCTCTTTGGCGTGCACGAAGAGCCAAGCCCAGAGCGCGGCGCCGCCCGCGGGCTTTTGCGGAGGGACCTTGGGCAGCTCCAAGAAGGCATATTGCACCTGGAGCAAGGCGCGGTTTCCAGTGCTCTGCTCGGTCATGGCGAAGCGGCTCAGCATCGGCATGGGGGGCTCCCCCTTGGCCTTTTGCTCCTCATCGGGCCAGAGCTCGAAGTCGCAGATCGAGATGGCCACCACGTCGACGAGGTTGGTATAGGGCTCACCCGCTTTGAGCTGGTTCGCGTACGCTTTGCAGCCGTTGTACACGACGCGGTTGAGGAAGCCGGGCATGTGCACGAGCTGCATCTCGACGACGAAGATGGCGCCGCTTTGGTCTTTGCACCGGACGTCCAAAATCGAGAGCTTGGCGCCGGCGACGAGCGGGAGCTGCTCGCTCGGCAGGTACTCAATCGAGACGATGGCCTGATCGCCTTCCCGCTCCAGCAGATCGTTGAGCAGGCCGCGGAGCAGATCCGGGTGCGTGGCGAAGATCCGCCGGAAGACGAAGTCGTTCTTCAGATCCGCGAAGGCCATGGCAAGGGCCATGGTGCCGGAGCTTTGGGCAACGCGCAAGCCGGCCCGTCTGGGAAGGCGCATCAAAAGAACTCTCAGGCCCTCCATC
>CAYTJL010000034.1:0-51909 GCA_964437785.1 uncultured Polyangiaceae bacterium | reverse complement strand
TGGGGATCATCAGGAGCAGGCCCTGCGACGCGGTGAACGTCGTCGCGAGCGCGCCCGCGAGGAGCGCGCCGTGCACCGCGCCCGCGGCGCCCGCCTCGGACTGCATCTCGGTCACGCTCGGGACCGTGCCCCACAGGTTGGGCCTGTGATGAGAGGCCCACTCGTCGCTGAGCTCGCCCATCGAGGACGATGGGGTGATGGGATAAATCGCGATGACCTCGCTCGCGCGATACGCGACGTCGGCGACCGCGGTGTTGCCGTCCAGCGTGACCCATGTGTGTGTCATGAGGCCGGGGGATTGTGCAAGCGCTGCGCCCACGCGCGCCGTGCGTGAATCACCGAGGTGCGATGAACACGCGCGCAGAAGGTGCGGAGTCGCGCAAATAGCGCGGCTCAAGCCCTGCGCGCGACGGCGCTTGTCGCGCCGAGCGCCGCGAGGACGCGCTCCGCGTCCGCGATGGAGAGCTCGCTCGACGCGATGGCCTGGAGGCGAGAGGTCTTCTCCCAAAAGAAGTGACTCTCGCCATAAGGCCCGCCCGAGCGCCCGGGGCCGCCCCACGGCGACACGAGCACAGGCGCCTTGGCGTGATCGCGATTGACCACCACGAGCCCTACGCCGCCGAGCCCCACGACGAAGCGCGCGATCACCTCGGGATCGCGGGCCCACACCGAGGCGCGGAGCCCAAACGGGCTTTGCCCCGCGAGGCCGATCATGTGCGCGAGGGCCTCCTCGTCGTCGCCGTCGAAGCGGACGACCGGGAAGAGAGGGAACGCGATCTCTTGATCGAAGCACGCGAGCGGGCGCGACAACGCCGCTTCGCGCCCGAGCGCGACCACGGTGGGCGCCGCATAGAGCCCCTCGGGATCGGGCTCGCGGCGGCCGTTCATGCGATGTCCGCCGGTGAGCACCTCGCCCACCTCGCGCACCTCGCGGAGCGCCGCCTCGAAGCGATCGGGCGCGCGGATGGGCACGAGCAAACCATGTTCGGGATCCTCCTCGACCGTGGCCGCGGCGCGGGCCTTGTCGCAGAGAGATGCGGTGAAGCGATCGAAGACCGCGCCGTGGACCAAGAAGTGTTTGGGCACCACGCACGGCTGCGACGAGCCTTGGAGCCCGTTGCCCGCGCTCTCGATCGCGCGCGCGAGATCCGCGTCCCTCCACACGAGCATGTGATCGCTGCCTTCGAGCTCCATCACGGCCTTTTTGCCGAGCGAGTGCGCGAGCGCCATGACCTCGCGCCCGGCGTCCGCGTTGCCGAAGAAGACGATGGTCCGCACCTCGGGCAACGGCGCGAACGACGCCAGCATCTCCCTCGATTTGGCCCGCACGAGCGACGCGACCGCGCGCGAGAACCCCGCCTCGACGAGCGCCGGTTGCAGCACCTCTTCGAAGATGAGGCGCATCCCGAGGTCGTTTTCGGGCGCGCGCGCGATGACCGCGTTGCCGGGCAAGAGGATGGAGAACACCGAAGAGCCGTTGATGGTCGGCGAGTTGCCAGGGGGGATGAGGAGCACGACGCCGTCGGGGCGGCGCACGAGGATCTCCCCCCCTTCGCCGGCCGGCACCCAACGAATCATCTGATCGGCATAATAGGCGAGGACCTCGGGATCGGCCGCGTGCGTGAGCCAATCCCCCCAATACCGCGCGAGGTCGGTGGAGAGGCTGTCCGCGCGGAGCGCGGCGTGGAGATCGTCGCGCCGCGCGGCGAGCGCCCTGCCCGCGCGCGCGAGCACGGCGAGCCTCCGCGCGACCCCCGCAGCGGCCCACGCCAGCGAGGCGCGCTTCGCCTCGCCCGCCACGTCGATCGCAGCCGGCAAAGGCCGCTCCAGGAGAGATTGCTTCTCGACCCACCGTTGGAACAAAGGCACGCTCGTCCCCGTGTAATCCAATTCGAGCTTGGTGTAGCCGCCCTCGTCGCCGTACGAGCTGCCGAGGATGAACATACCGCCCTTAGCGGCCCCCGGCGCGGCCTCGATCGCCGCCTGCAACACCGGATCACCCGGGACGTCCGCCGCGCCTTCGGCGACCCGATAAAAGCAGATCCGCTCGACCGAATCACGCCTCCACGAATACGACACGTTGGCGATCATCGCGCCGAGATCGTCTTGGAGGGCCTCGGGCGAAGGGAGCATGAAGCCCAGTTCGCCGATCACACGGGCGAGCTCGCCCGCGTCCCGATAGAGCCCTTGCACGGGGAAATAGAGGTTCACGCTCTCGTTGCGGTAATCGGCGGCGATGATGCACACCCGCGTGAGCCGATGGCGCCGGAGCCACGGCGCCGAGCGCGCGACGCTCGCCGGGAGCGACGCCACGGCGAGCGCCTCGTCGAGCGGCCGAGGGCCGTCGAAGAGGGGCCAAATCTTCTCCATCCCATGACCCGCGCTCGCGTCGAGCCCATACCCGAAGATACGAAAACGACGTTGAAGCTCCGGCACGAGCGCGTCCACCGGCCTGCCGCTAGGACGGAGCGCGCCCGCGTCGAGGGCGATTTGATGAGGGTCGTGCGCCCCACGCGGGTCCACATAGCGAAAGGACAGCTCGGCGCCGCGTTTGCCGGGCTTGGCCGTCGTGGTGCGCAGCTCCACGGGACAATGACGAAATCCGCTCTGAAAGACATCGAGGGTGCGCGCGACGATCGAAGCGTCGCAGGGGGCGCCGAGGCGAGAAGCGAGCGCCTCGATGTCGGCCGCGAGGCGATTCAAATCGGTGGCGTGGGCGTCGGGTCGAGGCATCGTCGTTCGCCTATCGTTCAGCGTGCTTCCCTGTCAAGCGCCTCCCAAGCTCCCAATGCTTGACAAGGGCTACCTTCCCTGCATGATCGCGCATCATGCGCACCGGACGAGACGCGTCCCCCAACGTGGACGGCTGACATGCCCAACCTGCTCTTCAAGATGGTCGACGACATCCACGTCTCCGTCGGCCTCAGCGAAAATCCGACCGACGAAGAGTGGGACAACTATATCAAGGATATCGGCGAGAATCTCCCGGCGATGAAGGGGCTCCTCTCGTGCTCGGGCGGCGGCCAGCCGACCCCGCCGCAGCGCCACGCGGTGAACCGCTTCTGGGCCGCACAAACCAAGAAGGTGCCGCTCGCGATCGTGACCACGTCTCGCCTCGTGAAGATCGTCGTCACCGCGCTCAGCTGGGTGATGGGCGATCGGATCCGCGGCTTTACGACGGTGGAGGAAGGGCTCGAGTATCTCCAGGTGAGCGCCGACCGGAGGGACCGGCTGCACGCGGCCGTGAACAGCATGCGCGAGGCGCTGAAAGCCGAGCGGAACTGACGCGACAGCTCCCCTCCCCGATCGACGATTATGGTCCTCACGTGGCAAATCAACGATGGTGTCGCGCGGATCGAGCTCAACCGTCCCGAACGCCACAACGCGATTGATCACGCGCTCAAGACCGCGCTCGAAGAGGCGGTGGACGCGGTCGCGGGGCGCCCGGGCGAGGTGCGGTGTGTGGTCGTCGCCGGCGCGGGGAAATCGCTTTCGAGCGGCGCCGATCTCGCCATGCTCCGCGGCATGGACGCGGCCGCCGCGCGGCGCTTCATGCTCGACGCGGCGTGGTTGTTCCGCGCGATCGAGCGCCTCCCGGTGCCCGTCATCGCCGAGGTCAAAGGGTATTGCCTCGGGGGCGGCTTCGAGCTGCTCCTTCACTGCGACATCGCCGTCGCCGCCGAGGACGCGATCATCGGCTTCCCCGAGGTGCCGCTCGGCCTCGTCACCACGACCGGCGCGGTGAGCCGGCTCGCGAACGCGATCGGCGCGCCGCGCGCGAGCGATCTCCTGCTCACCGGACGGAGGTTGTCCGGGGCCGAGGCGCACGCGATGGGGCTCGTCGCGAGGCTCACGACCCGCGACGATCTCGCGGCGAGCGTCGATGATCTCGCGAAGAAGCTCGCGGCACAGCCCCGCGAGGCGCTCGCGGCGATGAAGGGCATCCTCCGCAGGCAGGTCCACGCGGGCTCGTCGTCGTCGTGGATGGATGAGGCCGAGAGCTTCGAGGCGCTCCTCCCGGGCCTCGCGGACAAGGCGGGTGAGCGTGCCTGAGGATCGACCGCTCGCGGGCAAAACAGCGTTGGTGACGGGCGCGTCGCGCGGCATCGGGAGGGCCATCGCGCACGAGCTCGGGCGGCTCGGCGCGCGCATCGGCGTGAGCTACCGCAGCGACGATCAAAAGGCGGAGGAGACGCTCGCCTCGCTCGCCGCCGCGGGCGTCGAGGCGCGCGCGTTCCGCGCCGACGTCGGGCGATCAAGGGAGGCGTCGAAGCTCGCGGCGGACGTGGCGGAGGCGCTCGGCGAGATTCAACTTCTCGTCAACAACGCAGCGATTCAGCGCTCCGCGCTGCTCCACAAGATGACCGACGCGGACTGGCACGAGGTCATGGACACCAACTTGAGCGCGGTGTTTTATCTGAGCCGCGCCGTGCTCCCCGCGATGCTCAAGGCGCGATCAGGGCACATCGTCAACGTGGCCTCCGCGTCGGCGTTCATGGGCCAGCGCGGCGCGGCGAGCTACGTCGCCTCCAAACACGGCTTGATCGGCCTCACGCGCGCGCTCGCGACCGAGACGGCGAGCAGCGGAGTGCTCGTCAACGCGGTCGCGCCCGGCTTGACCGACACGGACATGGTTCGGAGCCTGACGCCGGAGCAGCGCGAGGGCTTGCTCAAGCTCGTGCCTTTGCGGCGGCTCGCGGCGCCCGAGGAGGTCGCGGCGATGGTGGGGTTCGTGGTCACGCGCGCGGGCTACAGCACGGGCAACGTGTTCCACGTGAGCGGCGGCGTGATCATGTGAGCCTCCCTCTCTCGCGCAGGTGGAGCGTGCTTATCGTCTCATCGCTCCATCGACCCGGAGGCACGTCGAGACGATCCCGGGCGCCATGGCCACGAGATGAAACGACGGCGCGAGGTTCACCCCGGTCTCGAGCGCGCGAAGGAGCACCCAAAGCGCCGACGACGATCCCACGTTGCCGTGCGCGACCATGACCGAGAGCGCGAGATCCACCCAGGGACCAAGCTCGGGGTGGCGCTCCCGCACCTTGCGCATCACCGCCGCTCCGCCCGGGTGCATGATCACGGGGCCGCGGAGCGCCTGTTCGTCGAGGATTTGGTCGAGCTCTTCGCCGATGCGATGGCGAATGGCCTGCCCCACGAGCAAAAAGGGTTGGTTGTCCTCGTCCGCGGTGTAGTCGTTTTGGTCGAGCGCGTCGGTCCAAAGCCTGCTCGTGAGCGAGGTCTCTTCGAACGAAAACCCCTCTCCGCCGGCGGGCTCCGCCGAGAGCAGGAACGCCGCCGCCGCGTCCGACGCGAGCGCGTGCGCGACGAGCTGAGGCATGCTCGGAGCGCGGGTGTGGCGGCGCAACATCGAGAACGAGCCCATGGCGTCGGCCGAGACCACGCACACGCGGCGACACGATCCCCTCTCGAGGAGCCCGTGCGCGAGCGAGAAGGCGTGTGTGGAGGCGCCGCAGCCGAGCCCCGCGACGTCGAAGCAAAGCGCGCTCGGCGGGAGCCCGAACCTCGCTTGGAGCCTGCGGCTCAGCGCGGGGAACCCCGCGTACGAGGACGTCGCGACCACGAGCCCGTCGCAGGAGGAGGGCGGGACGCCGGACAAGAGCCTTTGGAGCGCGCGCGCGGAGAGCGAATAGGTCGCCTCGTTCTGCGCGCGGTACCAGTCGGATCGCGCCGCCGCCTCGCCGGGCGCGATCTCGAAATAACGCTGCTCGATGCCAGATTGCGTGTAGACGAACTCCACCATTTGAAGCGCGCTCTTCGCGCCGGGGATCCCGTCGAGCCGGCGCCGCATCTCGGCCGCGGCGTCGCGCTGCGAGGCGCTGTGCGCGCCCGGCTCGACCACGAGCCGCTCGAAGAAGGAGCGAGGCGCGGCGCTCATCCGGGGCCCGGCCGGAACGCTTGGGCGGTGAGCTGGTTGAGCTTGCCGTGCCAAATGTGCTTTGGGTCCTGCTCCACGGCGGCGACGTAGTCGCGCATCTTGCGGAGGACGGCGGGCTCGTCCTCGTCGTAGACGTCGCCTTGCAGGAGCTTCAGCACGTCGAGCCTGTATTTGGGGTTCGCCACGAAATACGTAAAGAGGATGTTGAGCCGGTAATACACGCTGATGAACTCGTACCAATTCTTGGTGCCGCGGCGGATGGTCTCTTCGTAGGTCTTGAACGCCTCGCGATCGAAGCGCCCGCGCTCGAGCGCGCCCAAGACGTCGCGGCTCGCGAAGCGAGCGCAGTTGAGCGCGATGCTGACGCCGGTGGAGAAGATGGGATCGACGAAGCGCGCGGCGTCGCCGATGAGCACGAAGCGATCACCGCCGATCTGCGTCATCGCATAGCTGTAATCGCCCTCGTCCTTGAAGGGCCGAATCCGCGTGGCCTTGCGGAGCGGGGCCTCGATCTCGGGCCTCGTCGCCACGGTGTCCCAAAAGAACCGCTCGCGCTCCAAACGGCTCTTCGCAAAATTGCTCTTCTGCGTCACGACGCCGAGGCTCGTGACGCCCTCGCTGATGGGGATCTGCCAGAGCCACGTGTTGCTCATGGGGAGAAAGTGGATGAAGATGTACTCTGCCATCTTCTCGGAGCCGGCCATCACGCGCCTGTCGTAGCCCTCGAACCACGAATGGATGGCGTATTGGTCGAACACCGGATCACGCACCTTGAGCTTGAGCTGATTGCCGAGCAGCGTTTGCCGGCCGCTCGCGTCGACCACCATCCGCGCGGTCACGCCCATCGCCTTACGGCCCATCGCGAAGCGCACCTCGGGGTGCGGCCCTCGATCGAAGTCGACGCCCTCGACGCGCACCGCCTCATAGACCTCGGCCCCTGCCTCGTGCGCGTGCTGGAGCAACATGAGATCGAATTTGCCGCGGTCGACGTGGTAGGTGTAATTGAGGTGGACGCCCGGCTGGTCGCGCTCGTCGAAGCGAATGCGGGTGTCGCCGTCGACGAGATCGGCCCAGTCATGCGCGCTGATGGGGCCGCTCACAGGGCCGCTCACAGGGCTCGTGGGGGCGCTCATGGGAGACACCGAGGCCGCGCTCGCGGTCCACGCAGCGCCGTATTTACGCGGGAATTTGGCCTCCTCCAACTTGTCGAGGAACCCGAGCTCCTTGAATACGCGCGTCGACGACGGGACGAGCGACTCGCCGACGTGGGGGCGCGGAAAAAGCTCACGCTCGAAGACGACGACCCTCGCCCCCGCCTTCGCCAAATACGTTGCCATCGCCGAGCCGGCGGGGCCGCCGCCGATGACGGCGACGTCGAAATCGGGCTGCGTGACCTCGGTCATCTCATGCTCCTTGGTGGTTGTTCTCGGCCCCCGCTCCGCCCGCCTCGCCGGAGAGCGAGGCCACGAGCGCCGCGATGGCGCGGAGGCTCTCGAAGTTGAGAGGCGTGACCTCGGCGGGGGGCACGTCGATCCCGAAGCGAGACTCGATGAACGCGAGCATGTTCGCCATCACCATCGAGTCGATGATCCCCCCTTCGAGGAGGGGAGTGTCGGACTCGAGCCCATCGGTCTTGCCGTCGAGGACCTCGCGGGCGATGTACGCTTTGAGCTCCGCTTCGATCTCGTTGGGTGTCATCCGCGGCTGCCTCCTGCGCGACCTCGCGCGCCTCCCGGTCGAGCTCCGATCCACCTCGCCGCGTCGCGCACGGCGAGGCTCATAACCCGAGGGCCCGCGCGATGAGATCGCGTTGCACCTCGGAGGTCCCCGAAAAGATGAGAGACGGGACGGCGTCCCGCAGCCCGTGCTCGACGCCGACCAACGTCATGACGCCCGCGCCGCCGTGGAGGCGGATGGCGTCGAGCCCGGACTCGACCGCCGCCTCGCTCACCGCGAGCTTGGCGAGCGAGATGGCGAGCCTCGTGTCGTCGCCTTGGTCCTTGAGCCAACACGCCCTATAAAGGAGGAGCCGCGCCGCCTCCAAACGGAGCTTCATGTCGGCGACGCGGTGGGCCACGGCCTGGTGCTTGCCGAGCGCCTTGCCGAACTGGCGGCGGTGTTTGACGTGCTCAATCACCTCCTCCAATTGGCGCTCCATCGCCCCCACGTACATGGCGAAGAGGCACGCGCGCTCCCACGCCATCGACGCGTTGAACACCGCGGCTCCCTGCCCCTCGGCGCCGATGCGGCTCTCCGCGGGGACCCTGCACCCTTCGAGATAAACAGGGCTCGTGTGCGCCGACGCGAGGCCGATTTTCTCAAACGCCTTCCCCACGACCAGCCCGGGCGTGCCGCTCTCCACCGCGAAGGCGGAGACCCCGAGATAACCGTGCTGCGGAGCCGTCATGGCATAGACGACGATCACGTCCGCGATCGGGCCGTTGGTCACGTAGCTCTTGACGCCATCCAAGATATAGTGATCACCGTCGCGCGTCGCGCGCGTCGCGAGCGCGAACACGTCGGAGCCGGCGTCGGGCTCGGTGATGGCGTTCGCGCCGACCTTCTCCCCCGCGCAGAGCCCCGGGAGGAGACGCTCTTTGAGCGCGGGTGAGCCGTGCTCCACGATCGGCATCACCGCGGCGAACAAGTGCGCCGCCGCCGCGAAGAGGAGCCCTACGTCGCTCGTGCCCCGGCCAAACGCCTCTACGACGCGCGCCGTGGTGACCGCGTCGAGCCCGAGACCCCGATACGCCTCGGGGGCAGAGAGCCCCAAGAAGCCGAACTCCGCGCACCGGGCGAGCCGCGTCGCGGGCTCGTCGCGATCGAGCGTCTTTGCGAAGGAGAAGGACCGATCATAGAGATCGGTTTGGGCCTGTGACCACGAAAAATCCATCAAGCTCGCTCCGCGCAGCTTTGCCCCCCTTGTTGAAGCCCGAATATCCGCGAGGAGGACGAGCCCCTCGGCGGCCTCACAAGGGATCAGGGTAGCTACGTTAGCGAGAGCGCTCCCTGCCGTTGACTTGCGCGGCGCCGGACACAGAGGATCATCCAACCACAAGGCTAGGAAAGTTTGCCCGGCGCTGTCAACTCCCATTTCTTTCTATTTCTTTGTACGGGAGAGTCTCGCCTCCGCCGCTCGACTCCCTATCGCGTCGTTCGAGCGGCAGCCCCTCCACGGCTCGCGCTCTTCTCCCTCCCTACGCTCAATGTGGAGCACGCTCTACCGCGGTGTCGTGGAAGAAAAGGCGTTGTGCGCGCTGTGCGCTGGGGTAGGGCATTGTTCCCGTTTGGCATCCTCTTTTGATGTGGGAGAAAAAAGACATTGTAAAGAGGCGGTGATCCTGGTAGCGTATCGGACGCTGGGCATCGTCGCCGGCGCTTACCGGCGTGGCGCTTAGAGCTGCTTTTCATCGCGAACAAAGCCCCGGAACACCGAGGGAACCCGCGTAGGGGAGCCCCGACGCTCCTCACGAAGCCATCGATTTGGAGAGCTCCATGAGCAAGGCTGCCAAGCGTTCCTGCTCGCTCGTCGCCGCGTTGGCGATCGGAGCGGCGCTCATCGCTTCGCCTGCGGAAGCCAAGAATCAAGGCCACCACGGCCATCACCACAACCACCATCATCATCAAAAGACCATCACGTTCGAGGGCGATTTCCTCTTCGTTGGAGCCCACCTGAGCTTTCAAGGCTCTTCGATCGCGCCGCGCAGGGGGTTCGACACGGTCGATGGTGACACCGACTTCATGCCGGGCTCTTCCCCCGTGTGCTTCGCCATCGTGGCCGATTTCGTCGTGCTGACGGCGTTCGACGGCGCAGAGCTCTACATCGAGAATTCCGGCGAGGACTGCCTCGATTTTTCGACCGGAGCACCCGTGTTCGTCGGGACCGGGACGAGCCAAATCCTCGGCGGGACAGGGCGCTTCCACGACGCCGACGGGGACGGCACGTACAGCGTCGCCGCCGCCGCGGCCACGTTGACGCCCGAAGGCGCCGAGGGCACCTTCACGCTCACGTTCAACCTCGACATCGACGATTGAGCGTCGCGTCGCTCATCATGCCTTGGGGTACACCTGAGGGATGTACTTGTTGATGATCCTGCCGCCGTCCTCGAGCTTGGCGAAGAAGTACGGATAATCGTAGTTGACGAGCTTCGACCGGTCCATCCGGCACGCCTCGCCCGCCCAATGCAGCGAGCACGCGCGGCGCGTTTGATCGCTCTTGTTACCGCGGCTCCCATGGAGGGTGAGCCCGTGAAAGAACGCCCCTCCCCCCTTGGGCACGACGGCCTTCGCGTATTCGAAGGTGACGCCGGGCGGCCTGCGCGCCTCGACGATCTCGTCCCATGCCTCCTCGGCGCCCTTGATGAGCTCTTTGGGCCTGTCGCCCGATCCCCATTTGTGCGAGCCCGGGATGATCTCGACCGGGCCGAGGTCGATGGTCATGTCGACGAGCGCGATCCAACACGTGATCATCTCGGCGCTGCGCGAGAACGACCAATACGAGTAGTCTTGATGGATGCTGACGGGCTTGCTCGGCCCGGGCTTGTCGAGGAGCTGATCTTCGACGATGGAGACGCTCGGCGTTCGGAGGAGCCTCGCCGCGGCCTCGCCGAGCCCGGGATCGGTCGCGAGCGCCCAAAGGTCCTTGTCGAGGATGCGCGCGTTCAAGATCCAATGGACCGTGCTCTGGTTGCCGAACGGCACCACGGGCTTGCGGACGGGCGGCGGCCGTTGATCTTGGTTGTACTCACCCCGATAGACGCGATCGGCGGCGCGGAGGACCGTATCGACCTGCTCGTCGCCGAGGACGCGATCGAGGATGAGATAACCGTGTTGATCGAAGAATGAAACCTGCTCGTCGGTGATGCGCATGGCTCAATATCCTTGATCGAGATCGTCGGGGTCCAAGCTGGGATCCAAGAGAGCGAGGTCGTCGAGCATGTCTTGGGTGACCTTCACCTTCTGGAAGTCGGCGGGCGAGACGTAGCCCGCCTCGGAGGAGGCGCAGTGCGCGAGGACCGCGCGGAGCGACGCGATAAAGCGCTCGGCGAGCGCGTCGATGGTCTCGCCTCGGAACCGCGCCGTGCTGTAGGTGAAGCGCATCGAGAGGCGCCCGCCGGAGACGCTCCCGTCCACGTCGACGAGGTGCCTGCGCGGCATCGCCGGGCTCACCGTGGGGCCCATGGGCTCTTTGGCGGCCTTGACGCGAGGGGCCTTGTCGTCGCCGCCGCCCGTGTCGAACCGGCCGAGGTAGTTGAACGCGATGGACGGCCTCGCGACCGGGATTTGCCCGGCGCTCGCCAAGAGGCCATAGCCGATACCCTTGTTCGGCAGCTCGCGCACGGCCTCTTTGACGGCCACGATCGCGGCGCCGAGCCCCTTGTACGGGTCGGGCTCGTACCGCAGCAGCACGGGGAAGATGGTCGTGAACCAGCCGACGGTCCGCGTCACGTCGACGTCGTCGAACAGGTCCTCGCGGCCGTGCCCCTCGAGATCCACGAGCAGCGACGGAGCGCCGGTGAGCGGCTCGGACGCGACGAGGAGCGCGGTGAGCAAGAGCTCGTTCACGGTGGTGGAGTAAGCCTCGTGCGCGTCTTTGAGGAGGCGCTCGGTGTCCTCGGCGGAGAGCGAGACGGTGACGTGGCGCGCCGTCTCTTCGGTGTCGTCCCCGGACACGATATCTGCGCGGAGGGAGGGCCCATGTGCGTGCTCCCGCCAAACCCCGCGCTCGCTCAACACCGCGGGGGAGCGCGCGTAGGCGGCGAGCCGCTCGGACCAGTGTTTGAACGAGGTGGTCTTGGGCGGGAGCGTCACGGGCTCTCCGCGCGCCGCTTGGTCGTACGCCGTCCAAAGGTCCTCGAAGATCACGCGCCACGAGACGCCGTCCACCGCGAGATGGTGAATCACGAGGAGGAGCCTGTCCGCGCGCGCGGGGCGCGACGGGCTCTGAAACAGGATCACGCGTACGATAGGCCCTTCGGCGACGTCCAAGCTCGCCTGCGCGCGCCGCGCCGTGGCGGCGATGGCGCCCGCGAGCTCGCTGTCCTCCACGCCGCCGACATCCACTCTCAGGAACGCGTCGAGCGCCGCGGGCTCGGGCGCGATGAAGCGTTGCTCCGGGCCGCCCTCGCCCTCGCCGATGCGCAGCCGGAGCGCGTCGTGGTGCGTGAGGAGCGCGCGGACGGCCGCCTCCATGGCCGCGGCCGAGGCAGGCGCGGTGAGCTCGAAGAAGAAGGCTTGGTTGAAGTGATTGGCCAAAGGCCCTTCGGCGTAGCCGAGGAACGCGCGCTGGATCGGCGTGAGCGGCGCGGATCCCGTGATGGGCCCTTGATCGGCGGAGACCGCGCGCGCGACGAGGGCCACCTCGGCGAGCTCGGCGATGGTCTGGTGCGTGAACATCTGCCGAGGTGAGATGGTGATGCCCGCTTGGCGCGCCCGCGCCACGATTTGAATCGCTTGGATCGAGTCGCCGCCGAGCGCGAAGAAGTTGTCGTCGATCCCGACGTCAGCCACCTTGAGCACGCCCGACCACACGGCGGCGAGGGTCTTTTCGAGCGCGGATCGGGGCTCCCTCCTCGCGCCTTCGCCCCTCTCGCGCGGCGCCTCGCCGGGCTCGGGCAGCGCGGCGCGATCGACCTTGCCGCTGCCCAAGAGGGGCAAGCTCTCCATCGCGACGAACGCCGATGGAATCATGTGCTCGGGGAGCACGCTTTGGAGCCGCGACCGCAGCTCCAAGGCCGTGTAAGGGGGCGTGCTCGGCTCGTACACCAGGTATCCTGCCAAACGCTTCTTGCCCGGCTCGCCGTGCGCGGTGACGGCCGCGTCGCGCACGCCCGGGAGCGCAGAGAGCGCGACCTCGACCTCGCCGAGCTCGATGCGGAAGCCGCGGATCTTGACCTGATGATCGATGCGACCCAGGTATTCGAGCGCGCCCGACGCGTTGAAGCGGCAGAGATCACCTGTCTTGTAAAGGACCTCCGGGGCGCCCGGGACACCGAGGGATGACCCCGCGACAAACCGCTCGCGGGTGAGATCGGGCCTTTTCCAATAGCCGAGCCCCACGCCCTCGCCGCCGAGCAGGAGCTCGCCCGGAGCGCCGATGGGCGCGAGCCTGCCCGCGCCGTCGACGACGTAGGCGCGCATGTTGGCGATCGGGTGTCCAATAGGCTCCACCGAGGGGCCTTGTTCGCCGCGCTTGCACACCCAAAACGTCGCGTCGATCGCGGTCTCGGTGGGACCATACAAGTTGATGACGTCGGCGGGGTGGCGCTCCATGAAGCGCTCGACGTACGCGCGGAGGAGCGCTTCGCCGCCGCAGAAGAGGCGCTTCAGCGACGTGCAGCGGCCGAGATCGGGCTCGGCCAAAAACAGCTCGAACATCGAGGGCACGAGCTGGAGCTCGGTGATGTGGTGCTCGGCCACGGCGCGCGCCAAATACGCGGGATCGCGGTGTCCGTCCGGCTCGGCCATGACGAGCCTCGCGCCGCTCATGAGCGGCGCCCAAAACTCCCACACCGACGCGTCGAAGCTGATCGGGGTCTTTTGAAGGACGGCGTCGCCCGCGCCGAGCGGCCATTCGGCGAGCATCCACGTCATGTGATTGACGATCGCGCGGTGCGGGATCACCGCGCCTTTGGGCTTGCCCGTGGAGCCCGACGTGTAAATCACGTACGCGGGCGACTCCGCGCCGACGTGGACAGCCGGCGCCTCGCGCGCTCCTTCGAGGAGCCCGGGCGCGTCCGCGGCGACCGCGGAGATGCCGCCGGGGACCTGCGAAACAAGCTTTTGCTGCGTGATAACCACCTTCGCGCCCGTGTCGGTCATCATGTGATGAACGCGATCGGGCGGATACGTTGGATCGATGGGCACGTACGCAGCGCCCGCCGCGAGCACGGCATAGAGCGCGACGGGCAGCTCGAGGGATCGCTCCATGAGCACACCCACGAGCGCGCCGGGCGTGACCCCGGACGCGACGAGGACAGACGCGAGCGCCGAGGCGCGCGCGCCGAATTCGGCGAACGTGAGGGTCTGGGATCCAAACACGATCGCGGGCGCGCCGGGCGTCCTCGCGATTTGCGCGGCCACGAGGTCGTGGAGCCTCGCGTCGATCAAAGGCGCTTTGGACGGCGCGCACCACGCGCCCGTGAGGAGCGAGCGCTCGCGATCGCCCAGCGCTTCGAGCGCGCGCACGGGCGCGTCGGGCCCCTTTGCGATGGCGCCGAGGAGCGCCAAAAAGCGGCTGATCCAACGATCGATGGTGGAAGGATCGAAGAGATCGGTCGCGTATTCGAAGACGCCTGTCATCGCCTCGCCCGTGTCGCCGAGGCCCAAGGACAAGTCGAATTTGGCGGTTCCGAGGTCGACCGCGGTGACGGCGCCCTGCCCCTTCGAGGCGCCGTCGTCGCCGCGCGAGGCGCGTTTGGGCGTGCTCTGGAGCGTGAACGACACTTGGAAGAGCGGCGTGCGGCTCATGTCGCGCTCGGGCAAGAGCTCGCTCACCACGCGCTCGAACGGCACGTCGCCGTGCGCGTACGCGCCGAGGCAGCGCGCGCGGACGTCGCGCACCAGATCGCGGAACGATCGGTCGCGATCGATCTTGGCCCGGATCACCAGGGTGTTGAGGAAGAAGCCGATGAGGTCTTCGGTGCCGGGCTGCGATCGGTTGGCGATGGGCGTGCCGATGAGCAGATCGGTTTGGCCGCTGTGGCGCTCCAAAAGAAGGGCGAACGCCGCGAGCATGGTCATGAAGGGCGTCGCGCCTTCGGCGCGGCCGAGCGCGCGGAGCGACGCGGCGAGGTCCTTTGGCACCTCGAACGCGCGGAGCGCGCCTTTGTGCGAGAAGACCGCGGGCCTCGGCCGATCGATGGGCAAATCGAGGACGCGCGGCGCGCCCGAGAGCTCCGCGCGCACATAGGCGATCTGCTGGTCGAGCGCCGCGCGCGCGTGCTCGCGCTGCCACGCCGCGTAGTCCGCGTATTGGATCGGGAGCGGCGCCAACGCGGGCTCGCGCCCTTCGCGGAACGCCGTGTAAAAGAGGCCGAGCTCGCGCTCCCAAACCCCTTGGGACCACGCGTCCGAGACGATGTGGTGCGACGCGATGAGCAGATAGCTCTTGTCTCCCACGCCCGTGAGGAGCGACGCGCGCACGAGCGGGCCTCGCTCCAGATCAAAGGGCCTTTGCGCTTCTTGTCGCAGGCGGCTCGCGAGCGCCCCGGCCCGCTCGCCCTCGAGGACCGCCGAGAGATCGTAGCGCGCGAGCGACCACGCGAAGCGCTCGGGGACGACCGCGCGGGGCTCGCCGTCGACCTCGGTGATGACGGTGCGGAGCACCTCGTGCCGGGTGAGGATGGCCCACAGCGCGCGTTCCATCGCGTCCGCGTCGACCTCGCCTTCGAAGCGCGTGACCACGGGGACGATGTACGAAGGATCCTCGGGATCGAGCTTTTGCAGCACCCAGAGCCGCTCTTGGCCGAACGAGAGCGCGTGGCGCGCGGCCTCCGGCGCGCGCTCGATGGGCGGCAAATCCAGGCCCAACCCCGCGCGCTTCTGCGCTTCGAACCGCGCGGCGAGCGCGCGCAACGTCGACGCCTCGAAGATGGCTTGGAGCGGGAGCGTGACCCCGAAGCTCGCCGCCGCGCGCGCCATCACGCGCACGGCCAAGAGCGAGTGACCGCCGAGCGTAAAGAAGTCATCGCCCGGCCCCACGGCGCGGCCGAGCACGCTCGACCACACGGTCGCGAGCGTCTCTTCGAAGAAGCCGCGCGGCGCCTCCACGTCGCCGTCGCGCGGCGCCTCGGGCGCGGGCAACGCCGCGCGATCGACCTTGCCGTTCGAGGTGAGCGGGAGCGCCGCCATCGTCACGAACGCGCTCGGCACCATGTGGTCGGGGAGCTTCGCGGCGAGCGCCTCGCGCAAACCACGCTCCGTCAACGCCGTGTCACGCTGCGCGACGACGTAGCCCACGAGGCGCTTGTCGCCCGGGACGTCCTCGCGAACGATCACCGCGGCCTCGCGCACGCCCGAAATCTCGGTGATCGCGGCCTCGATCTCGCCGAGCTCGATGCGGTAGCCGCGGATCTTCACCTGATGATCGACGCGGCCGAAGAACTCGAGGTTTCCGTCGGGCAGATACCGCACGACGTCGCCCGAGCGGTACATGCGCGCCCCCGGCTCGCGCGCGAACGGATCGGGCAAGAAGCGCTCGGCGGTGAGGTCCGGCCGGTTCAAGTAGCCGATGCCGACGCCCGCGCCGCCGATATAAAGCTCGCCTTTGCTGCCGATGGGGACGGGCCTTTGCAGCGCGTCGAGCACGTAGAGCCGCGTGTTGGCGATGGGCTTTCCGATGGGCACGGTCGCGGTCGGGAGCGCGGCCTCGCCGTCTTGGGCGTCGTAAATGGCGCAGCCGACGACGGTCTCGGTGGGGCCATATTCGTTGATGAGGCGCGTGCCCTTCGCGTGCTCGCGCCAGAACGAGACGGCTTGCCAGGTGAGCGCCTCGCCGCCGATGACGAACACGCGCGCGGCGTTCGCGGCCTTCTCCGCGGGGACGAGCCGATTGAGCAGCTCCAGGTGAGCGGGCGTGATCTTGACGAGGCTCATGGGCCCATCGCCACCCGTGAGCACCTCGACGAGCGCCTCGATCTCGCGGCCTTCAGGCACGATGGTGACGGGCTTGCCCGCCGAGAGCGGCGCGAAGATCGACGTCACCGTGAGATCGAAGGCGAGCGACGAGTGAACGGGAGCGCCCCGCCCGGCGCCCGCTTCGTACGTGCGGATGGCCCACGTGAGGTAATTCATGAGCCCCGCGTGCGGGATCATCACGCCCTTGGGCCGCCCCGTGGAGCCCGAGGTGTAGATCACGTAGGCGAGGTGCTCGGGCCGGCTCACGTGATCGAGCGGCGCGTCGCTCTCTTCGACGTTGGCGGCCTCGTCGAGCGCGATCACGTGTGCGCTCGACGGAGGCAGGCGATCCGCGATCGCGCGCGTCGTGAGGATCGCGCGGGGTGATGCGTCGCTCAGCATGAAGGCGATGCGATCGGCCGGATACGCAGGGTCGATCGGGAGGTACGCGCCGCCCGACGCGAGCGCGCCGAAGAACGCGGCGACCGCGCCGGCGCTGCGCGGCGCGACGATCGCGACGCGATCGCCGGGCACGACGCCGAGCGCGCGGAGGCGCCGCGCGATCACGTTCACGCGCGCGCTGAGCGCGCCGAAGGTCACGCGCGCCTCGCCGTCGATGACCGCGATCGCTTCGGGTGACGCCTCGGCCTGCGCTTCGAAGAGCGCGTGCGCGGTGCGATCGCGCGGGAACGGCGCGTTCGTCGCGTTCCACGCGTCGAGCAGCGTCGCGCGCTCGTCCTCGGTCACCGTCGGGACGTCGAGGAGGCGCGCGCCGGGGCTCGCCGCGATCGCGCGCAGGGCGAGATCGTAGCGGGCGGCGAGGCGATCGATGGTCGCCGGCTCGAAGAGATCGGTGCGGTATTCGATGGCGAGTGAGAGGCCGCGCGCGCCCTCGGCGAGCGCGACCGTGAGATCGAACTTGGAGGTGACGCTCCCGCCGCGCACCGCGCGGTCCTTGACGCCCCCGAGCGCGAGGGCCTCGGAGCCCGTGTTTTGCAGCGAAAACGAGACTTGGAAGAGGGGCGTGCGGCTCGGATCGCGCGCGGGCGCGAGCGCCTCGACGAGCTTCTCGAAGGGCGTGTCCTCGTGCGTGAACGCGCCGAGCACGGTCTCGCGGACCTTGGCGAGGTGCGCGGAGAACGTGTCGCGCTCGTCGACCGTCACGCGCAGGACGAGCGTGTTGACGAAGAAGCCGATGAGCCCCTCGACCTCGGCGCGCGATCGGTTCGCGACCGGCGAGCCGAAGAGCACGTCGCTCTCGCCCGCAGCGCGCCCGAGCACCACGCCGAACGCCGCGAGCAGCACCATGAAGAGCGTCGCGCCCTCGCGCTTGCCGAGCGCCTTGAGCGCCTCGGTGAGCTCGGCGTCGAGGAGGAACGATCGCCTCGCGCCCGCGTACGTCATGACGGGCGGGCGAGGCCTGTCCGTGGGCAAATCGAGCGCGAATTTGGCGCCCGCGAGCGCCTCGCGGAAGTAGGCGATCGAACGGCCCAACCGCTCGCCGGCGATGGTCTTGCGCTGCCACGCGGCGTAGTCCGCGTACGCGATGGGCAGCTCCGGGAGCGGCGAAGGAGCGCCCTCCGAGAACGCGCGGTAGAGCGCGCCGAGCTCGCGGTTGACGATGCCCATCGACCAGCCGTCGCACGCGACGTGGTGGATGGCGCCGACGAGCAGGTGATCGTCGCTCGCGAAGCGCACGATCTTCACGCGGATCACGGGGCGGTTCGCGAGGTCGAACGGCACGCGCGCCTCCATCGCGAGCTCGCTTCGCGCGATCTCCAGGCGCTCCGCCGCGCCCATCCCCTCGTGCTCGGTGATGGAGATGGGGATGTGGAGATCGGGCTCGACCTTGCCGATCGCGACGCCGTCCTCGATCGCGAAGGTGGTGCGGAGCACCTCGTGGCGCGCGATGAGCGCGTCGAGCGCGCGGGAGAGCGCGGGCTCGTCGAGCGCGCCCGCGAGCCGGATCGCGAACGGCACGTTGTAGACCACGCTCGCGGGATCGAGCTGATCCAAGAACCAGAGCCGCTCCTGCGAGAACGAGAGCGGGACCTTGCCCGACGGATCGCGCGGCGCCCGCGGGATCTCCTCGCGCGCCTCGGGCTTCGCGGCGCGGATCTTCTCCGCGAGCGCTTCGACCGTCGGCGCCTCGAACAGCGCGCGGAGCGGCAGATCCACGCCCATGGACGCGCGCACGCGCGCCGCGACCTGCGTCGCGCGGATCGAGTGGCCGCCCAAGTCGAAGAAGCCGTCGATCACGCTCACCGCATCGACCTTGAGCACCTCGGCGAAGATCGCCGCGAGCGCCTCCTCGATCGCATCGCGCGGCGCGACGAACGCGCGCTCGTCGCTGAGATCGGGCGCGGGCAGCGCCTTTTTGTCGACCTTGCCGTTCGGGTTGAGCGGCAGCCGATCCAGGAGCACGACGGCGCTCGGCACCATGTAGTGCGGGAGCTTCGCGCGGAGAGCGTCGCGCAGATCGCTCACCGTCAACGCCGTTGCCCGCTGGGGAACGACGTACGCCACGAGGCGCTTGTCGCCCGTGTCGAGCCGCACCACGGCGACGCTCTCGCGTACGCCCGGGAGCGCGCCGAGCGCGGACTCGACCTCCCCCAGCTCGATGCGAAAACCCCGGATCTTGACCTGATCATCGGTCCTGCCGACGAACGTGAGCGCGCCGTCGGGGAGCCACCGGACGAGGTCGCCCGTCTTGTACAACCGGCCGTACGGAGGCACGTCGACGAAGCGCTCGGCCGTGAGCTCCGGTCGCTCCAAGTACCCGCGCGCGAGCCCGTCCCCGCCGATGTAGAGCTCGCCCGTCACGCCGACGGGCACCGGGCCGAGCGCCGGATCGAGCACGTACGCGGTGGTGTTGCTGATGGGCCTCCCGATGGGCACGCTCGCGAGGCCGTCGGCCGACGTGATGCGATGCGTGGTCGTGAACGTGGTCGACTCGGTGGGGCCGTACCCGTTGTAGAGCTCGGTGCCCGGGAGCTCTCCGAGCGCCTTCTTGACGTGCGGGACGCTCAGCGCCTCGCCGCCCGTGAAGATGCGCTTCACGCTCGCGAGGGCCGCGGGATGCGCCTCGATGATCGCGTTGAAGAGGCCCGCGGTGAGCCACAACGTGGTCACGCCCGAGCCCGCGAAGAGCCGGCCCATGTCCTCGAAGGACGGCATCTCGGGGCCCGGGACGACGAGCTTTCCGCCGTGGAGGAGCGCGCCCCAAAGCTCCAGCGTGGCCGCGTCGAACGCGTACGACGAGAGCTGCGCGAAGACGTGGCTCGGCCCGAAATCGAGCCAACGCGCGCCCATGACGAGCCTCACCACCCCGCGGTGCGGGATCATCACGCCCTTGGGCACGCCGGTCGATCCCGAGGTGTACATCACGTACGCGAGCCGCTCGCCCCAAGGCCCTCGGGGGAGCGCGCGATCCGACGCGGGCTCTCGGCGGAGCGCATCCATCGTGACGATCGCGAGGCCCGGGACCGCGAGATCCGGCGCGGGATCGACGGCGATGAGCACGCGCGCGCCCGCGTCGCGCGCCATCCACGCGAGGCGCTCCTCGGGGTACGTCGGGTCGAGCGGCACGTACGCGCCGCCCGCCTTCAAGACGGCGATCGTCGCGACGATCAAATCGATCGATCGCCGGCCGTAGAGGCACACCGGTTGGTCAGGACCAACGCCCCGATCGACGAGCGCCCGCGCCAGATGATCGGTCTCGCGATCGAGCGCGGCGTACGTCACCGATTGATCGATGCCCTGGAGCGCGACGGCGTCGGGTGAGGTCGCCGCGGCGCGGGCAAACAGCTCGTGGATGCCCGCGTCGCGCGGGTAGTCCGTGGCCGTTTGGTTGAACGTCACGGTGACGCGCGCGCGCTCCTCGGGCGTCATGATCGCGAGCGCCGAGACAGGCTTCTCCGCGCCCTCCACGATGGACGCGAGCAGCGTCACGTAGCGCGCCGCGAGCGCGTCGACCGTCTCGGGATCGAAGAGATCGACCGCGTATTCGATGGAGCCGGAGATCGCGTCCCCGCGCGACCGCAGCGCGACCGTGAGATCGAACTTGGCGGCCGTAGCCTCGGGGGAGACGGGCGCGCCGTGCGACGCCTTGGCCGCCGACGCGGGCGCGCGCGCGCCGATGTCCTGCAGCGCGAAGGCGATTTGGAAGATCGGGTGGCGGCTCAGATCGCGCACGGGATCCAGCGCCTCGACGATGCGCTCGAACGGCACGTCTTGGTGCGCGTACGCGCCGAGGCACGTCTCTTTGACCTGCGCGAGCAGCGCGCGGAACGGCGCGCGGGCGTCGACCGTGGCGCGCAGCGCGAGCGTGTTGACGAAGAAGCCGATGAGGCCCTCGGTCTCGGCGCGCGATCGCCCTGCGATCGGGCTGCCGATGACCACGTCGTCCTGCCGCGCGCTCCTTTGCATGAGCGCGAAGAAGCCCGCGAGCAGCACCATGAAGAGCGTCGCGCCCTCGCCCCGCGCGATCGCGCGGAGGCCCTCGGCGATGCGCGCCTCGATCACGATGGGCCGGAGCGCGCCGCGCTGCGAGGGCACGGCGGGGCGAGGCCGATCCGTCGCGAGCTCGATCGAGGGCGGCGCGCCCGCGAGCCTGTCGCGCCAATACCCGAGCTCGCGATCGAGCGTCTCGCCCGAGAGCCACGCGCGCTGCCACGCCGCGTAGTCGGCGTATTGGATGGGCAGCTCCGCGAGGGGCGAGGGCTCTCCGGCGAGGAACGCGTCGTAGAGCGCGGCGATCTCGCGGCTCAAGACCTCGATGGACCAACCGTCGGAGACGATGTGGTGCATCGTGAACGAGAAGGTCTGATCGCGATCGCTTCGAACGAACAAGACCGCGCGCGCGAGCGGGCCGCGGACGAGATCGAAGGGCCGCTTGGCCTCCTCGGCGAGCGCGCTGCGGAGCGCGGCGTCGCTCTCGACCTGCACGACGGCGAGCGGGATCCCGAGATCGGCGCGCGCGATCGCGACGGGGCCCGAGGGGCCCTCGCGGAACACCGTGCGGAGCACGTCGTGCCGCGCCGCGATCGCGTCGAGCGCGCGGCGGAGGGCGGTTTGATCGATCGCCTCGGCGTGGCGCACCGCGATCGGGACGTTGTACGCGGAGCTGTTCGGATCGAGCTGATCCAGAAACCAGAGCCGCTCCTGCGCGAACGAGAGCGCGCGCGGGGACTCGTCGCGCGCGAGCGCCGTGAGGGGCGGCGCCGAGGCGCCGTGACGCTCGCGGAGGGCCTCGCCGACCACGCGGCCGAGCTCGCTCACGCTCGGCGCTTCGAAGAGCGCGCGGAGCGGCAGCTCGACCGAGAGCGCCGCGCGGATGCGCGCGATCGCGCGCGTCGCGAGCAGCGAGTGGCCGCCCAGATCGAAGAAGCCCGCGTCGGCGCTCACGCTCGGGAGCTTCAAGACGTCGGCGAAGATGGCCGCGATGGCCTCCTCGACGGGGCCGCTCGGCGCGACGAGGGCGCGCTCCTCATCGCCGAAATGAGGCTCGGGGAGCGCCTTTTTGTCGACCTTGCCGTTCGGGTTGAGCGGCATCGCGTCGAGCAGCACGATCGCGCTCGGCACGAGGTACGCGGGCAGCGACGCGGCGAGCGCGTCCTTCAAAGCACGCTCCGTCAACGACGTACCGTCGTGGGCAACGACGTACGCGACGAGATGCTTTTCGCTCGATTCAGGGCCTCGTTGCCGGACGATCGCGACGGCCTCGCGCACGCCGGGGAGCGCCTGGAGCGCGGCCTCGACCTCGCCCAGCTCGATGCGAAAGCCGCGGATCTTGACCTGATCGTCGAGACGGCCGACGAACGCGATGGAGCCGTCGGGCTGCCACCGCACGCGATCGCCCGTTTTGTAGAGGCGGCCAAAGGGCTCGACCGTGACGAAGCGCTCGGCGGTCAGCTCGGGCCGGTTGAGGTAGCCACGCGCGAGGCCGTCGCCGCCGATGTACAGCTCGCCGGGCACGCCGACGGGGACGGGCTTGTTCCAACGATCGAGGATGAAGACGCTCGTGCTCTCGATGGGCCGGCCGATGGGGATGGGCCCGTCGGCGCCGGTGATCCGGTGCGTGGTCGCGAACGTGGTGCTCTCGGTGGGGCCGTACGCGTTGTAGAGCTCCACGCCGCCGAGCAGCTCGAGCGCGCGGCGCACGTGCGGGACGCTGAGCGCCTCGCCGCCCGTGAGCACGCGCCGCACGCTCGCGAGGCCCTCGGGATGGGCCTCGATCATCGCGTTGAAGAGGCCCGCGGTGAGCCACGACGTGGTGACCCGGTGCGCCGCGAGGATGCGCCCGATCTCGTCGAACGTGGGCAAGCCGGGCGGCGGGACCACGAGCTTGGCGCCGTGGAGGAGCGCGCCCCAGACCTCCAGCGTGGAGGCGTCGAACGCGTACGACGAGAGCTGGACGAAGACCTCGCTCGGGCCGAACGGGATGTAGCGCGCGCCGCGGACGAGGCGCACGACGCCGCGGTGCGGGATGCACACGCCCTTGGGCTTGCCGGTCGATCCCGAGGTGTACATCACGTACGCGAGGTCCTCGCCGCTCGCGTGGACCTCGGGATCGGCGCTCGCGTACGCGTCGATCGCCGCTCCATCCCGCGCGACGTCGAGGACCTCGGCGCCGTGGCGATCGAGCCCCTCGGGGAGCGGCTCGACCGCGACGATCACGGGCATCGCGGCGTCCTCGATCATCCACGCGAGGCGCGCGGCGGGATACGCCGGATCGAGCGGCACGTACGCAGAGCCGGCCTTGAGGATCCCGATCGTGGCCGCGATGAGATCGATCGATCGGCGGCCATAGAGGCCGATGAGCGCGCCCTTCTTGACGCCGCGATCGAGGAGCGCGCGCGCGATCTTGTTCGCCCGCTCGTCGAGCGCGCGGTAGGTGACCTCGCGCTCTTCCGTGACGAGCGCCACGACGCCGGGCGAACGCGCGGCCTCCGCGGCGAAGAGCGCGTGGATCGACGCGTCGCGCGGATACTCGACGGGCTCGGCGCGCGTCCACGCTCCCGCGACGAGCGCGCGATCGGCGTCGGGGACGATCGAGAGCGCGCCGACGTCGCGATCGGCGCCCTCGGCGATCGACGACAAAAGCGCGGTAAATTGCGCGATCATCCGCGCCGCCGCGGCCTCGTCGAAGAGGTCGGACGAGGTCTCGATCGATCCCGAGAGCCCGCGCGGCGTGCGCGTCATCACGACGGTGAGATCGAACTTGGCCGTGACCTCCGCCGCGCTCGAAGACGAGACGCCGCCCAGGCGAAAGCGCGTCGAGGTCCGCGGGGCTTCGTCCGCCGTGGTCTGGAGCGCGAAGACCGCCTGCACGAGCGGCGTGCGGCTCGGGTCGCGATCGGGCTCGATCGCCTGCACGAGCCGCTCGAAGGGCAGCTCTTGGTGCGCGAACGCGCGCACGCACCGCTCGCGCACGCGGCCCACCAGATCGAGGAAGGTGCCGCCCTCGGCGACGTCCGACCGCAGCACGAGCGTGCTCACGAAGAAGCCGATCAAGGGCTCGATCTCGGGGCGCGTGCGGCCCGCGACGGGCGTGCCGAACAAGAAGTCGCGCTGGCCCGTGAGCTTGTACAGGTAGAGCTCGAAGGCCGACGCCGCGACCATGAAGAGCGTCGCGCCCGCGCGTGACGCGATGAGCTCGAGCGCGGAGGCGACCTCGATCGGCACGTGGAACGCGGTCTTGCGACCGCGGCCCGATCGCGCGGGCGGGCGCGCGCGTTCGCTCGGCAGATCGAGCACGCGCGGCGCGCCGTCGATCTCGGCGCGGTAAAACGCGAGGTGGCGAAGGAGCCGCTCGCCCGCGAGCTCGGCCGCCTGCCACGCCGCGTAGTCCGCGTATTGGATCGCGAGAGCAGGCAGCGGCGAGGGTTTGCCCGCGGCGAACGCCTCGTAGAGCGCGTCGAGCTCGCGCACGATCACGTTGAGCGACCAGCCGTCGGACGCGATGTGGTGCATCACCACGACGAGCACGTGATCGCCGCCTTCGATCACGAAGAGCCGCGCGCGAAGGAGCGGCCCGGCCTCCAGACCGAACGGGCGCGCGGCCTCTTCGGCGATCGCGCGCGCGGTCCCTTCGCCTAAATCTTCGACGTGGAGCGCGATCGGCGCGGGCTCGCGCACGACGAGCGCGGGCCCGCCGTCGCGCGCGCTAAATGTGGTGCGGAGGACCTCGTGGCGGCGGACGATCTCGCTGAGCGCGCGCGCGAGCGCGGGCACATCGAGCGGGCCCGCGATCCGAAGGGAAAAGGGCACGTTGTACGTGCTCTTGCCGGGCTCGAGCTGGTCCAAGAACCAGAGGCGCTGCTGCGCGAACGAGGCCACGCGAGGCGCGTCGCGATCGAGCGGCCGGATGGGCTCGACCTGCTCCGAGGGCGCCCCGCCCGCGCCGCTGAGGAGCGCGATCAGCCCTTGTTTATGGGCCTTGAGCGCGCTCAAGAGCTCCGGCGTCATCACGCCTTTGGGCGCGTTGTAGCGGAGGGCGTCGCCTTCGACGCGGAGCACGACCCCGCGCGATCGGAGGGAGAGGAGCAGCTCGACGTCGGTCACTCGGGTCACTTTCCTCGGTGCGATCGCGGAGGTCAGTCGTCCTGCGCGAGCTCGATGAGCATGTCGACAGCGTCCTGCGAGAGATCCCCGATGAAGTCGCTCGGCGTCGCGCCGTGCGCCTCGGGCGAGGTGCAGTGCTCGATGATGGCGCGCAGGCCCGCGAGGAAGCGCCGCGCGACCGCCTCGATGGTGGCCCGCTCGTGGCGCGCGTCGCTGTAGCTCCACTGCGCGCGCAGCTCGCCGCCCGTGACCATGACGTTCACGTCGATGAGGTATTGGCGCGCGTTGTCGAGCCCGCGCGCGCGCCCGCTCTCCGCGCGCGCGGCGCGGAACGGGGGCTCTTGCTTGCGCTCGTCACGGCCTACGTCGAGCGCCTGATCGAGCTGGCCCAGGTAGTTGAACGAGACCTCGGACGCGGGCAACGCGGCGAGCCGGTCGCGAAGGGCCGCGTCGCGCGACAAATAGCGGAGCAGGCCGTAGCCCGCGCCGCGGCTCGGGATCGCGCGGAGCTGCTCCTTGACGGATTTCAGCAGATCCCCCGGCCTCGGATCCGTGCCGACCTCGATGAGCACGGGGAACACCGAGGTGAACCAGCCGACCGTGCGCGTCGTGTCGACGTCGTCGAACAGCTCCTCGCGGCCGTGACCTTCGAGATCGAAGAGCGCGCTCGTCGCGAGCGAGAACCCCGCGAGCGCCTCGGCGAAGGCCGCGATGAGCACGTCGTTGATCTGCGTCTTGTACGCCTGCGGCACCTCGCGGAGCAGCTTCGCGGTCTCGGCCGCGTCGAGCCCGACCGCGAGATGGCGCACCGATCCCTCGGTGTTCTCCCCTGCCCTTCGATCGACCGGGATCGCGGCGGCGCCCTTCCTTCGCTCGTCGAGCCAGAACGGCGCCTCGGCGAAGGCCGCGTCGCTCGACGCGTGCGCGACCAAGCGCTCGGCCCACACCTTGATCGACGTGGTCTTGGGCGGCAGCCCCTCCGCGCCGATCGTGTAGGCGGTCCACAAATCTTCGAGCAAGATGCGCCACGACACGCCGTCGGTGACGAGGTGGTGCGCGGCGATGAGCAGCCGGCTCGCGCGGCCCGTGTCGAAGAGCGCCGCGCGGATCATCGGCCCCTTCGCGACGTCGAGGCCGCGGTGCTGCGCGTCGACGGTCTCGTCGATCACGCGGCGGTGCTCGGCCTCGGGCAGCGCGGAGAGATCCACGACGTGGAGCGGGATCGATCCCTCGCTCGGCGGCGCGAGGCGCTTTGCAAAGGCGCCGTCCGCGCCGCGATCGAGCCTCAGGCGGAGCGCGTCGTGGTGCGCGTAGAGCGCGCCGAACGCGGCTTCGAGGCGCGTCGGGTCGAGCCGCTCGCGCGCGTCGAGGAACGCGACCTGGTTCCAATGGCTCGGCTGCGCGAGCTTTTTGTCGATCCACCAGCGCTCGATGGGCGTGAGCGGCGCCTCGCCCGTGACCGGGCCCTGCTCGGCGACGGGCGCCGCGCGCTTGTCCGACGCGGCCACCGCGGCGGCGAGCTCGGCCACGGTCTGGTGCTCGAAGATTTGGCGCGGCGTGAGCGCGATGCCGCGCTTGTGCGCGCGCGCGACGATCTGGATCGAGAGGATCGAGTCGCCGCCGAGGGCGAAGAAGTTGTCGTGCGCGCCGACCTTGGGCACGCGCAAAACCTCGGCCCACACAGCGGCGATCGCCTCTTCGCGATCGCCCGAGGGCGCGACGTGATCGCCGCCGAGCTCCGCGCGCTCGGCGTCGTCGGGCTTGGGCAGCGCGCGCCTGTCGACCTTGCCGCTCGACGTGAGCGGCAGCTCGTCCATCAGCACGAACGCGGCCGGGATCATGTAGTCCGGCAGGCGCACCGCGAGCGACGATCGCAGCTCGTCCACCGAGAGCTTCTGGCCCTCGGTCGTGACGAGATACGCGATCAAGCGCTTCTGGCCGGGCACGTCCTCGCGCACCATGACCGCCGCGTCGCGCACGCGATCGTGCTCTTCGAGCGCGGCCTCGATCTCGCCGAGCTCGATGCGGAAGCCGCGCAATTTGACCTGGAAATCCGCGCGGCCGAGGTACTCGATCTGGCCGTCGGGCGTCCACCGCGCGACGTCGCCCGTCTTGTAGAGCCGCGCGCCGGATCCTTCGGGCGCGAACGGATCGGGGACGAAGCGCTCCTCGGTGAGCGCGGGCCGGTTCAGGTAGCCGCGCGCGACCTGCACGCCGCCGATGTAGAGCTCGCCGCGCACGCCGACCGGCGCGGGCATCATGCGATCGCCCGCGATGTAGATGCGCACGTTGTGGATCGGCTTGCCGATGGGCACGCTCGGGGCGCCGGGCTTCGCGGCCCACGCGGTCACGTCGACAGCGGCCTCGGTCGGGCCGTACAGGTTGTGGAGCTCCGCGCCCGACGCGCCGAGGCGCGCGAAGAAGCGATCGACGAGGTCGGGCGAGAGCGCCTCGCCGCTCGCCATCACCTTGCGGATCGAGGCGCAGCGCTCGATGCCGTCCTCCTCCAAGAAGGCCTTGAGCATCGAGGGGACGAAGTGCAGCGTGGTGATCTTTTGCTCGACGATCACGTCGCGCAGGTACGCCGTGTCTTTGTGGCCCTCGGGCCGCGCCATGACGAGGCAGGCGCCGAACATGAAGGGCCAGAACAGCTCCCACACCGACACGTCGAAGCTGAACGGCGTCTTTTGCAGCACGCGATCGCCGGGGCCGATGCCGTACGCGGACTGCATCCACAAGAGGCGGTTCGCGATGCCGCGGTGCTCGTTCATCGCGCCCTTGGGCCTGCCGGTCGAGCCCGAGGTGTAGATCACGTACGCGAGGTGGTGCGGCGCGAGCGCGCCGCGATCGAGCCTCTCGGAAGGGTTTTTGTCGATCTCGGGCCACGCCCGATCGAGGAGGACGATCTCGGCCCCGCTCGGGGGCAGCGCCGCGCTCGCGCTCGCGGACGAGAGGATCACGCGCGGGCTCGCGTCTTCGAGCATGAACGCGAGCCTGTCGCGCGGGTAGCTCGGGTCGAGCGGCACGTACGCGCCGCCCGCCTTGAGCACGCCGTGGAGGGCGACCACCATCTCGATCGATCGATCGAGGCACACGCCGACGAGCACGTCGGGGCCCACGCCGCGCGCGCGGAGGGCGTGCGCGAGCTTGCTGCTCCGCGCGTCGAGCGCGCGGTAGCTGAGCGTCTCGCCTTCGAACGTGATCGCCGGCAGGTCCGGCGTCTTGTCGACCTGCGCCTGGATGAGCTCGTGGATCATCGCGTCGGGGTCGTACGCGACGGTCGTGTCGTTGAAGCCGCGGAGCACGAGGCTCCGCTCGGCGTCGGGCATCGGATCGAGATCGCCCACGAGCCTCGCCGGATCGCGCGCGATCGTCGCGATCAGCGTCCGCAGGTGCGCGCACATCCGCTCGATGGATCCATCGTCGAAGCGCGCTCTTTCGTAGGCGACGCGCACGTTGATCGCGCGGCGGTGCGCCGCGAGGATCGTGAGCGGGTACGGCGGGCCCTCGGTGGTGCGGCCGTCGCGCGCGGAGAGCGCGGAGAGGCCGGCCTGCGGCGACGCCTCGACCGGGTAGTTCTCGAACACGAAGAGGCTCTCGAAGAGCGGCGTCCCGCGCGGCACGGCCGAGAGCGCCTGCGCCGCGGCGAGCGAAGCGTGCTCGTGCTCGCGCAGCTCGGCCTCGTGCTCTTGCAGCTCGGCCAAGAACTTCGCGGTGCCCATCTCGGGCTCGACCGGCACGCGCACGGGCAGCGTGTTGATGAAGAGGCCGATCATCCGATCGACGCCGGGGATCGGCGCGGATCGACCCGAGAGCGTCACGCCGAGGACCACGTCGCGCTCGCCGCTGTAGCGCGAGAGCAGGATGGACCACGCGCCGAGGAGCAGCGTGTTGACCGTGATCTTGTATTTGCGCGCGAAGGCCGCGATCGCGGCGCTCTCGCTCTCGGTGAACGCGATCTGCCGCTCGCTGGTCTCGCGGGGGACGCCGCGCGAGGCCGCAGCGCGATCAATACCGAGCGGCGTCGGCGCGCTGACGCCGCCCAGCTCTTCCTTGAAGAAGGCGCGCTCACGCTCGGGGTCCTTGGCCGCGAGCCACGCGATGAACGCGCGGTACGGGATCGCGGGCTCGGAGCGGAGATCTTCGCCGCGCGCCGCACGCGCGTAGAGCCCGTACACCTCGCGCATGAACGCGGGCGTGGACCAGCCGTCGAGGATCAGGTGGTGCCTCGTCCACACGACGCGCACGCCGCCGCCGGGCACGCGGAAGAGCGCGACGCGCATGAGCGGGGCCTCGGCGAGCACGAACGGGCGCGCGCGATCCGCGGCCTCGAAGCGGGTGATCTCGGCGCTCGCCTCGTCTACGGATCGATCCGACAGATCGACGATGGTGACGGGGACCGGCGCGACCTTCCGCACGACTTGCAGCGGCCTGTCCATCCCTTCGACCACGAACGCGGTGCGGAGCAGCGTGTGGCGCGACGCCGCCGCGTCGAACGCGCGCGCGAACAGCGCGGGATCGAGGCCGCCGTCCACGGTCCAGCACGACTGGGTGATGTACGTCGCGCCCTCGTCGTAGAGCGTGTGAAAGAGGATGCCCTCCTGCGTGGGCGAGAGCGGGTAGACGTCGTCGAGGTTCTTCTCGCCCCTCGGATCGCGGCGCGTGAGCTCGTCGATCTGCGCCTGCGTGATCGCGGCGAGCGCAAAATCACTGGGCGTCGCGCCGCCCGCGCCGGGCGCGCGCGCGTGCGCGACGAGCGCGCGGATCTCCCCGAGGAAGCGCCCTGCGAGGCCCTCGATGGTCGCACGCGCGTGACGGCGCTCGCTGTACGTGATGCGCAGGGTGAGCCGCTTATGGAGCACGTGCGCGACCACGTCGAGCAAGAACCTGCGGCGCTGCGCGGCGCTGTGCGATGAGCCCGCGCTCTCTCTCGCGCGCCTGAGCGGCGCGCTCTCGGGCAACGCCGCGTCGAGCTGGCCCAAGTAGTTGAACGAGACCTCGGGCTCGGTCAGGTCGCGGAGATCGCCCGCGAAGTAGCGGAGGAGGCCGTAGCCGAGGCCGCGATCGGGCACCGCGCGGAGCTGCTCCTTGACGGCCTTGAGCGCCTCGCCGGGCCCGCGGGCGCGATCTCCGGGATCGATCGCGACCGGGTAAATCGCGGTGAACCAGCCGGCGGTGCGCGAGAGATCGACGTCGTCGAACAGCTCCTCGCGGCCGTGCCCTTCGAGCGCGACCACGATCTTGGTCGCGCCCGTCATGGGCGAGAGCGCGCCCGCGAGCGCCGTGAGGAGCGCGTCGTTGATCTGCGTCCGGTACGCCTCCGGCAGCTCGCGGAGCAGCGCGCTCGTCTCGCCTTCGTCGAGCGCGACCACCACGTGCTTCGCCGACGCCTCGTCGTTGTCGCCGCGATCGTGATCGCAAAGGATCGCGGGGCCCGCCCCGATCGCGCGGTAAAACGCGGCCTGCGCGGCGACCTCCGGCGATCGCGCGCGCTCGTCGAGGCGCTCGGCCCAGCGCTTGATCGACGTGGTCTTGGGCGGGAGCGACGTGGGCGCGCCGCGGCGGAGCGCGTCGTACGCGGTCCAGAGATCCTCGGTGAGGATGCGCCACGACACGCCGTCGACCGCGAGGTGATGGATCACGAGGAGGAGCCGCTGCGGCCGCTCCGGCCCCGCTTCGAACAGGACCGCGCGGACGATGGGCCCGTTCGCGATGTCGAGGCTCCGCTGCGCCTCGTTCGCGACGCCCTCGATCGACGCGGCGAGGTCGGCGTCGGCGACGTGCGACAGATCCACGACGAGGGCGAGATCGACGCCCGGAGGCTCGGCGATCAACGCGGTCCACGCGCCGTTCTCCCCGCGCGCGACGCGGAGCCGGAGCGCGTCGTGGTGCGCGACGAGCGCCGCGAGCGCGCGATCGAGGACGCTCACGTCGAGCCGCTCGGCCGCGGTGAAGATCTGCGCCTGGTTGTAGTGGCTCGCGTCGGCAGGATCGCGATCGAGCCACCAGCGCGGAGCGGGCAGGAGCGGGACCGGCCCGGTGATCGCGCCCTGATCGGCGTCCACCGCGCGCGCGTAGCGGACGACGCCCGCGAGCTCGGCGATGGTCTGGTGCGAGAAGATCTGCCGCGGGAGGATCACGAGCCCCTCGCGCTGCGCCCGCGCGACGATCTGGATCGAGAGGATCGAGTCGCCGCCGATCGCGAAGAAGTTGTCGAAGACCGAGACCTCGTCGAGGCGCAGCACGCTCGCCCAAATCGCCGCGAGCGAGCGCTCGATCGCGGTGCGCGGCGCGATGAACGCGGCGCCCGCCTCCACGCGATCCGCCTCGTCCGGCGCGGGCAGCGCGCGGCGATCGACCTTGCCCGTGGGGGAGAGCGGGAGCTTGTCGAGCAGCACGAACGCGCTCGGCACCATGTAGTCCGGGAGCTTCTGCTGGAGCACGCTCCGCAGATCTTCGACGGTGACGTTCGAGGCGTCGTTGACGACGATGTACGCGACGAGCCGCTTGTGCGCGGCGCCCTCGTCCGCGCGCGCGACCACGACCCCCTCGCGCACGGCCGGGTGCGCGGCGAGCGCGGCCTCGATCTCGCCGAGCTCGATGCGGTAGCCGCGGATCTTGACCTGATCGTCGGCGCGGCCGAAGAAGTCGAGGTTGCCGTCGGGGAGCCACCGCGCAAAGTCGCCGGTCCTGTAGAGCCTCCCGAGCCCGCTGATCGAGCGACCCGCGGACGCGGAGTCGCGACCCACGTCGATCGTGACGAAGCGCTCGGCCGTGAGCGCGGGCCGGTTCAAATAGCCGCGCGTCACGCCGTCGCCGCCGATGTAGATCTCGCCGCGCACGCCGATCGGCGCGGGCTTTTGGTGCGCGTCGAGGACGTGGATCTGCGTGTTCGCGATGGGCTTACCGATCGGCACCGTCGCGGTCGGGAGCGCGGCCTCGCCTTGCCGCGCGTCGTACACCGCGCAGCCGACCACGGTCTCGGTCGGGCCGTATTCGTTGATGAGCGCGACGCCCGGCGCGTGCTCGCGCCACGGCGCGACCGTCGACCACGCGAGCGCCTCGCCGCCGATCACGAGGGCGCGCGCCGCTCCTTTCAACCGATTGGCGGGGATGAGCGGCGTCACCAGATCGAGGTGCGCGGGCGTGATCTTGACGACGCTGGAGCCGCCCTTCTGCATCGCGGCGGCGAGATCGTCGATCTCGCGCCCCTCGGGGATCATCACGACGGTGCGGCCCGCCGCGAGCGTGCCGAGCAGGCTCGTCACCGTGAGATCGAAGCTCACCGGCGAGTGGACCGGCGCGCCGCTGCCCTCGGCGATGCCGTACGTGCGGATGGCCCACACGAGGTAGTTCACGACCCCGCGGTGGTGCACCATCACGCCCTTGGGCGTGCCCGTCGATCCCGACGTGTAGATCACGTACGCGAGGCTCTCGGGCGTGGCGTCGCACGCGATCTCGTCGCCGGCGCCGTCGTCGAGCGTGGTGTCGTCGGCGTCGACGAAGAGGAGGTCCGCCGCGGCGGGCAGCGCTTCGCGCAGCTTGCGCCGCGTGATCGTGACCGCGGGCGCCGCGTCGCCGATCATGAAATCGACGCGATCTTTCGGGTAGCTCGGATCGATCGGCAGGTACGCGCCGCCCGCGCGCAGCACGGCCAGGATCGCGATCGCGAGCTCGATGGTTCGATCGAGGCAGATGCCCGCGATCACGTCGGGCCCCACGCCGCGCGCGCGGAGCCTCCGCGCGAGCCTCCGCGCGCGCCGATCGAGCTCGGCGTAGCTGATGGTCCGCTCGCCGTCGCGCACGGCGATCGCGCGCGGGCTCGCCGTGACGTGCGGCGTGATCAAGTCTTGGACGAGCGCGTCTTTGGGGTACGGCGCGGCCGTGTCGTTGAAGCGGGCGAGCGCGTCGCGCTCGGCCTCGGGCAGCGCGTCGAGGTCCGAGAGCCGCCTCGAAGGGTCCTCCGCGATCGACGCGAGGAGCCTCAAATAGCGGGCGATCACGCGATCGATCGTCGCCGCGTCGAAGAGGTCGGTCGCGTACTCGAGCACGCCGATGAGCGCCTCGCCCTTGCGGATGATGCCCATCGTCAGGTCGACCTTCGACGTCGCGCTCTGCGCGCCGATGGGCGTGGCGGCGAGGCCGGCCGCGGACCGCGCGTCCTCGGGCGCGTCCTGAAGCGTGAAAATGACCTGAAAAATAGGCTGCCGCGAGAGATCGCGCGCGGGAGCTACCTCCTGCACGAGCCGCTCGAACGGCATGTCCTCGTGCGCGTAGCCGCCGAGGCACACCTCGCGCGCCCGCTGCATCAGATCGACGAACGTCGGATCGTCGTCGGTGCGGACGCGGAGCGCGATGGTGTTGATGAAGAAGCCGATGAGGCCCTCGATCTCGCGCCGCGCGCGGCCCGCGGCCGGCGTGCCGATCACCACGTCGCCCTGGCCCGTGTGCTTGTCGAGGAGCGCCGCGAACGACGCGAGCAGCGTCATGAAGAGCGTCGCGCCCTCCCGCCGCGACAGCTCCTTCATCGCGCGGCCGGTCTCCTCGGGGACGTGGAACAACGTTCGCGCGCCGCGGTGGCTCTCGACCGCGGGCCGCGGCCGATCGGGCACGATCTCGATCGCGTGCGGCGCCCCTTCGAGCTGCTTCTTCCAATACGCGACGAGCCCCTGCATCCGATCGCCGCCCACGTTCGCGCGCTGCCACGCGGCGTAGTCGGCGTATTGGATCGAAAGCTCCGGGAGCGGCGAGGGCTCGCCGCGCCGGAACGCGTCGTAGAGCGCGAAGAGCTCGCGGTAGAAGATCCCCTTGGTCCACGCGTCCGCGACCACGTGGTGCATGGTCACGAGGAGCGCGTGATCGTCCTTCGCGACGCGCAGGAGCGACGCGCGCACGAGCGGGCCTCGAGACAAGCGGAACGGCGTCTTGGCCTCGGCCGAGGCGCGCGCGCGGAGCGCGGCCTCGGGGTCGGGCTCGGCCGAGATGTCGTCGAACGCGAGCGGCGCGCCCTCGTCGTGGATCACCGCGGTGGGCTTGCCGTCGACCTCGGCGAACGTGGTGCGCAGCACCTCGTGGCGGTGGGTCACCTCGGCGAGCGCGCGCTCGAGCGACGCGACGTCGAGCGGGCCGCGGATCCGCTGGCCCGAGGGCACGTTGTAAAACGCGCTGTCCGGCTCGATTTTGTCGAGGAAGAAGAGGCGCTCCTGGCCGAACGAGAGCGCGATCTCACCGGCGCGATCGACGCGCGTGACGGGCGGCGCGAGCGGCAGCGCGCCCTCCTCCTCGCTCCTCGCGGCCTCGACGCGCTCGGCGAGCGCGGCGATCGTGGGCGCCTCGAAGATCGCGCGCAGCGGCAGCTCGATCGCGAACGCCTCGCGCGCCCGCGCGACGATCTGGATCGCGAGCAGCGAGTGCCCGCCGAGGTCCGAGAAGCGCTCGTGGACGCCCACGCGATCGCGCTCGAACACGTCGCACCAGATGCTCGCGAGCACCTCCTCGACCGGCGTCTTGGGCCCGTCGTCCGCGCTCGCCTGCTCCTCCACGCGCGACGCCATCGCCGAGAGCGCGCGCCGATCGATCTTGCCGTTCGGCGTGAGCGGCAGCGCTTCGAGCACCACGAGCACCGAAGGGATCATCTGCTCGGGCAGGCGCTCGCCGAGATCCGCGCGCAGCGACGTGACGTCGGGCGCTGCCTGCGAGCGCCTCTCTTTGGGCACGACGTAGCCCACGAGCCGCTTGGTCGCGCCGTCGTCCTCCGCGATCACGACCGCGTCCGCGACGTTGCCGAGCGCGCGCAGCGCGGCCTCGACCTCGCCGAGCTCGATGCGATATCCCCTGATTTTGACCTGGAAATCGACGCGTCCGAGGAAGAGCACGTCGCCCGTCGACAGCACCTTGGCGCGGTCGCCCGTCTTGTAGAGCCGCGCATCCGCTCGATCGGAGAACGGATCGGGGACGAAGCGCTCGGTCGTGAGCTCGGGCCGGTGCAGGTAGCCGCGCGCGACCTGCGCGCCGCCGATGTAGACCTCGCCCGGCACGCCGATGGGCGCCGGTTTCATGGCGCGATCGAGCACGTACACGGAAGAGCCCGGGATGGGCCTCCCGAGCGGCATGATCGCGGTCCCGCTCACGCGCTCGCCGCGCGTGACGGGGAACGTGAGCACGCCGACCGTGGTCTCGGTCGGGCCGTAGTGGTTCATCACGCGGCAGCCGGGTTTGAGCGCCTCGATGCGCGCGATGAGATCCCAGCTCGACGCCTCGCCGCCGAGCACGAGCAGCTTCTCCGGGAGCACGCGCTCGGGCTTCGGCGCGGCGAGGAGCGCGCCCAAGTGCGAGGGGACGATCTTCAGGCAGTCGATCTTCTCGCGATCGAAATACTCGGCGATCCCCACGGGATCCGTGGTGAGCTCCTCGGCGATCACGTGCAGCGTGCCGCCCAGGCAGAGCGGCGGGAAGAGCACGGTGTTGCCGAGATCGGCCGAGAACGTCGAGACGTGCGCGTAGCTCGACCCCTCCGGCAGCGCGAGCCTCGTCGCGACGCCGCGCACGTAGCTCACGAGCTGCCGGTGCTCGATGGCGACGCCCTTGGGCTTGCCCGTCGAGCCCGACGTGAAGAGCACGTACGCGAGGTCCGACGCGCTCGGATCCACCTCGGGCCGCGCGGCGCTCGCGCGCGCGATCTCGGCCTCGTCCGCGTCGAGCAGGAGCAGCGGGACGCCCTCGGGGACGAGCGCGCGGAGCGGCGCGAGGGTCACCACCGCGGCGGCGCCCGCGTCGCTCACGATCTCGGAGACGCGCGCCTTGGGGTAGCTCGGATCGATGGGCACGTACGCGCCGCCGGCCTTCAAAATGCCGAGGAGCGCGATCACCACGTCGGCCGATCGCCCGAGCAAGAGGCCCACGATCGATCCCTGTTCCACGCCGCGCGCGCGCAGGGCATGGGCCACGCGGTTACTGCGCGCGTCGAGCTCACGGAAGCTCAATCGATCCGCGCCCGCCACGAGCGCGATCGCGTCGGGCGTTCGATCCGCCGTCGCCTCGAACAGATCGTGGACGCACTCCTCGGCCGCTTCTTCGGCCTTGGTGCGCGCGAACGCGCGGAGCGCGTCGAGCTCCGCTTCGCCCACCATCGGCAGCGCGCTCACCTTGCGGCCCGCGTCTTTGCCCACGGCTTCGAGCACGTTCTTGAGGTGCCCGAGCATGCGATCGATGGTCGCGGCCTCGAACAGATCGACGTTGTAGTCGATGACCGCGACGAGCCCGCGCGGCGACTCGCCCATCAAGAACGTGAGGTCGTACTTGACGGTCGCGCTGTCGGTCGCCTTCCACGCGAGCGAGAGCCCCGGCAGGCGGAGCGGCTCCGCGGGCGGGTTCAACATCGTGAAGATGACCTGGAACAAGGGCGCGCGGCTCGGATCGGGCTCGGGCGCGATCTCTTGCACGAGCCTTTCGAACGGCATGTCCTCGTGCGCGTACGCGCCGAGGCACGTCTCGCGCACGCGCTGGAGCAGATCCGAGAACGTCGGGTCGTCGCCGAGGCTCACGCGGAGCACGAGCGCGTTGATGAAGAACCCGATGATTTTGTCGGTCTCGAGGCGCGAGCGGTTCGTGACGCTCGTGCCGACGACGACGTCGTCTTGGCCCGTCCAGCGGTGGAGCAGCACGTCGAGCGCGCCGAGCAGCACCATGAAGAGCGTCACGCCCTCACGCCGGCAGAGGTCCTTGAGCGCGCGGCTCGCCTCCTTGGAGAGCATCACGTGCGCGCGCGCGCCGCGGAAGCGCTGCACCGCGGGCCTCGGTTTGTCGGTCGGGAGCTCGATCGCCTGCGGCGCGCCTTCGAGCTGCCGCTTCCAATACGCGATCTGCCGATCGAGCACCTCGCCCGTGAGCCAGCCCTTCTGCCACGCGGCGTAGTCCGCGTAGTGGATCGCGAGCTCCGGGAGCGGCGACGGTTTGTCGTCCACGAACGCCGCGTAGAGCGCTTGGATCTCGCGGTTCAGGATGCCGCGGGTCCAGCCGTCCGACACGATGTGGTGCAGCGTCGTGAGGAGCATGTGCTCCTCGTCCGAGAGGATCACGATCTCGGCGCGAACGAGCGGCCCGCGCCGCAAATCAAAGGGCCTCCGCGCTTCGGCGGCCATCTCGTCGGCGAGCTTTTGGGCGCGCTCCGCGGCCGGCAGCGCCGACAGATCCAAGAGCGGAACGTCGAGCTCCATGTCGTCGTGGACGACCTGCATGGGCCTGCCATCGACCTCGGTGAACGTGGTGCGCAGGACCTCGTGGCGCCGCACGATCGCGCGGAGCGCGCGCACGAGCGCGTCGCGGTTGAGCGGGCCCTTGATCTCGAGCGCCGAGGGCACGTTGTAAAACGGGCTGTTCGGCTCGAGCTGATCGAGGAAGAAGAGCCGCTCCTGCGCGAACGACGGGACGAGCGGGCCGGTGCGCGGGACGCGCTCGATCGGCGGCGCCTTCAGGCCCTCGCCCTCGCGCACCGCTTCGCTCACCACGTCGGCGAGGAGCGCGATCGTGGGCGCCTCGAAGATGGACCGGATCGGGATGTCGATCTGGAACGCCTCGCGCACGCGCGCGATGATCTGGATCGCGAGCAGCGAGTGGCCGCCCAAGTCCGCGAAGCGCTCGTGGACGCTCACGCGCTCGCGTTCGAACACGTCGCACCAGATGCTCGCGAGCACCTCTTCGATGGGCGTGCGCGGCGCCACGTGCTCGGCCGCCGCGCCCGCGTCGCCTTTTTCGGTTTCGGCGAGGGCGGCGAGCGCGCGGCGATCGATCTTGCCGTTGGGCGTGAGCGGCAGCGCTTCGAGCACCACGAACACCGCCGGCACCATGTACGCGGGCAACGTCGCTTCGAGCGCCGCGCGCAGCTCCGCCGCGTCGATCAGCGCGCCGGGCGCGGGCACGGCGTAGCCCGCGAGGGTCTTGTCGCCGGGCTTGCCCTCGGTCTCGAGCGCCAGCACGACCGCGTCTTTGACGCCGGGGATGGCCGCGAGCGCGGCCTCGATCTCGCCGAGCTCGATGCGGTAGCCGCGGATCTTCACCTGGAAGTCGGCGCGGCCGAGGAACAAGACGTCGCCGCTCGGCAGCACCTTTGCGCGATCGCCGGTCTTGTAGAGCGTGGCTCCGGCCTCGCTCGAAAACGGATCGGGGACGAAGCGCTCGCGCGTGAGATCGGGCCGGCCCAAGTAGCCGCGCGCGACCTGCGCGCCGCCGATGTACACCTCGCCCGGCACGCCGATGGGCAAAGGCGACATCGCGCCGTCGAGCACGTAGACGTGGGAGCCCGGGAGCGGCCTTCCGAGCGGCATGATCGACGTCTCGGGCACGCGCTCGCCGCGCGTGACGGGGAACGTCAGCACGCCGACCGTGGTCTCGGTCGGACCGTAGTGGTTCATCACGCGGCAGCTCGGCGACAGCGCCTCGATGCGGCCGATGAGCTCCCAGCTCGACGCCTCACCGCCGAGCACGAGGAGCGCCTTCGGGATCACTTGCTCGGGGCGTTGGCCCGAGAGGAGCGCCGACAGATGCGACGGCACGATCTTGAGGCAGTCGATTCCTTCACGTGTAAAGTATTCGCCGATCCCGTCCGGGTCGGTGACGAGCTCCTCGGCGATCACGTGCAGCGCGCCGCCCAAACAAAGCGGCGGGAAGAGCACGGTGTTGCCGAGGTCGGCGGAGAACGTGGAGACGTGCGCGTAGCGCGCCCCTTCGGGCAGCGCGAGCCTGTGGCCGACGCCGCGCACGTACGACGCGAGGTTACGGTGCTCGATCGCGACGCCCTTGGGCTTGCCCGTCGAGCCCGACGTGAAGAGCACGTACGCGAGGTTCGACGGGCTCGACGTCGCGCCGAGCCGATCGCTCGCTTCGGCGTCGATCACGGCCTTGTCCGCGTCGAGGCGCACGATCGTTCGCTTTACGTCCGCGAGCGTCTCGGCGATGGAGGCCGTGGTGACGATCGCGACCGCGCCCGCTTCGCTCGCGAGATCGGCGATGCGCTTCGGCGGGTACGCGGGGTCGAGCGGCACGTACGCGCCGCCCGCCTTGAGCGTCGCGAGGAGCGCGACGATCCACGAGGCGCTCCGCGGCAAGCAAATGCCGATGATCGCATCGGGCCCAGCCCCACGCGCGCGAAGGTGCCGCGCGAGCTTGTTCGCGCGCGCGTCGAGATCGCGGAAGGTGACGCGCTCATCGCCCGCGACGACCGCGATCGCATCGGGCGTGCGATCCGCGACCGCCTCGAACATCGCGTGGAGGGTCGTCTCCTCGGCCTGCGACGGGATCGTGGGCGTCTTGGACGCGGCGATCGCCGCGGCGCGCTCAGCCTCGCCGAGCAGCGGGATCCGGCCGATCGGGACGCTCGGATCGCGCGCCACGCCTTCGAGCACGGCGCGGAGCTGATCGAGCATCCGTTCGACGACAGCGCCGTCGAAGCGCCGCTCGTCGTAGCGCATGCGCACGAAGAGCCGCTTGCGGAGCGACGCCACGATCGTGAGCGGGAAGTGCGTCTGCGAGAACATCCCGCCCGCGGTGATGGTGAGGCCGGCGCTCGCGCGGCGCTCCTCTTCGGGCGTGTTTTCGAACGCGACCTGGCTCTCGAAGAGCGGCGTGCCGCGCGGCACCTCGCTCCATCCTTGGATGTCGACGAGCGCTGAATATTCGTAATCGCGCGCCTCGGCGTGCTCGTTCTGGAGCGCGCGCAGGTACTCGATGGCCGGCGCGTCCATGGCCACGCGCGCGCGGATCGGCAGCGTGTTGATGAACATGCCGATCATGCCCTCGATCCCGGGCACAGGCGCGGATCGGCCCGAGACCGTGGATCCGTAGAGCACGTCCTCTTCGCCCGAGAGCCGCGCGAGGAGGATGGTCCACGCGCCTTGCACGAGCGTGCTCGTGGTGATCTGGACCTTGCGCGCGAACGCGACGAGCTCGGCCGACGGGCCCTCTTCGAGCACGAGCGATCGCTCGCCCGCGGACCACGCGCCCGCCGCGGGCCTATCGACGCGGAACGGCGTGGGCGCGGAGAAGCCCGCGAGCTTGTTCTTCCAGTAGGCCTCGGCCTTGTCGCGGTCCTGCTTCTTGAGCCACGCGATGTAGTCGCCGTAGGGCTTGCGCCGTTCGAGCGCGGGCTCTTTGCCGCCGGACAAAGCTGCGTAGGCGGTAAAGACCTCGTTCAAGATGAGCGGCAGCGACCAGCCGTCGAGCACCAAGTGGTGCGTGCCCCACACGAAGCGGTGGAGCTCGGGGCCTAGATCGAGCAGCGTCACGCGCAGGATCGGGGCCTTGGTGAGATCGAAGCCGCGCGCGCGATCCTCCTCCTCGATGCGCGCGATCGCCGCCTCTTGCTCGCTCGCCGAGAGCGCCGACAAATCGCGCCGCTCGAAGGGCAAGGTCACCTTCTTTTTGACGACCTGCACGGGCTTGTCGAGGCGCTCCCACACGAACGACGTGCGCAGCACCGGGTGGCGATCGACGACGAGCTGCCAGGCACGCTCGAACGCGGCGACATCGAGCTTGCCCGCGAGCGTCCACGAGAGCTGGACGAAGTAGACGCCTACCTCCTCGGAGGTCAGGGCATGAAACAAGATGCCCTCTTGCATCGGGGACAGCGAATAGATGTTCTCGATGTTCTTGCGGCTCATTCGTCCTCGTCGTCGGCGCCGACGATCATGTCGATGGCTTCCTGCGACAACCCTTCTTCCTGGAAATCCGACGGCGTGTAGCCGCCCGCTTCGGGCGACAGGCAATGCGCGAGGAGCGCGCGCAGCGAGGCGACGTAACGCTGCGCGAGCGCTTCGATCGTGGCGCGATCGTGCACGCGCGCGCCGTACGAGAAGCGGACGGAGAGGACAGATTTACTCACGCCCGCGGTCACGTCGATGAGGTAGCTGCGCCTCGATGTGGGGCCGTGCGGCGGCCCGGCCGACTCGCGCGCCCAACGGAACGGCGCGTCCTCGGGGAGCGCTTGATCGAGCTGCCCGAGGTAGTTCCACGCGATCTCGGCGCGCGGCTGCGCGGCGAGCGCGGCCGACACGTCGTCGCCGCGCAGGTAGCGGAGCATGCCGTAACCGACGCCCCGCTTCGGCACCGCGCGGAGCTGCTCCTTGATCGACTTGATCGCGGCGCCCGGACCTCGATCCGCGTCGACCGTCACGAGCACCGGGTAGATCGCCGTGAGCCACCCGACGGTGCGGCTCAAATCGAGGTCCTTGCTGATCTCGTCGGTCTCGCGCCCGTGCGCCTCCATGTCGAAGAGCACCGCGTTCGAGGACGTGAGCTTGGAGAGCACCTCGGCGAGGGGCGTCACGAGCAGATCGTTGATCTGCGTTTGGTAAGCCTCCGGCGCCTTGCGGAGCAGCGCCTCCGTCTCCTCGGCGGTGAGCGACGCGTCCGCGTGCGCGACGTCGCCCGCGAGGTTGTGATCGCGCCCCTCCGCGTGATCGACCGGCAAAGGCCGCGCGCGTGATCGCGCCTCGGCGAGCCAATACGCGCTCTCTTCGAGCGCCTCGTCGCTCTTCGCGTACGCGATGACGCGCTCGGCCCACGCGCGCACGCTCGTTGTCTTGCGCGGGAGCTTCACCTCGTCGCCGCGCCTCTCGGCCGCGTACGCGGACCAGAGATCGTCGAAGATCACGCGCCACGAGACGCCGTCCACCGCGAGATGGTGCGCCGCGAGGAGGAGCCGATCCGGCCTGCCTCTGCCGGGCGTAAAGAGCAGCGCGCGGAGCACGGGCCCTTCTTCCAACCGCAGGCTCTCCTGCGCTCGCCGCGCGTGCGCCTCGATCGCCGCCGAGAGATCGGCATCTTCGGTCGCGTCGAGCGCGACGACCTCGAACGACGGAGGCCCCTCACCCGGCGCCGTGATCCATTGCTCGGCCGTGTCGCCTTCGCCGCGCAGGCGCACGCGGAGCGCGTCGTGGTGCGTGAGGATCGCCTCCACCGCGCGGCCGAGCGCGCGCGCGTCGGCGGGCTCCGCGAGCTGGAGGAAGAAGGCTTGGTTGTAGTGATCGCGATCGCGCGGCGCTTGCGCGAGCCACCACCGCACGATCGGGAGCATCGGCAGAGGCCCCGTGACCGGCCCCTGCTCGGCGACGGCGCGCACGATCGACGACGCCGCGGCGGCGAGCGCCTCGATGGTCGGGTGCTGGAAGATTTGGCGCGGCGTCACGACGAGGCCGATCTCCTCGGCGCGCGCGACGATTTGGAGCGAGAGGATCGAGTCGCCGCCGATCTCGAAGAAGTTCTCGTTGACGCCGATGGCGCGTTTGAGGCGCAAAACGTCGGCCCAAATCTGCGCGAGCGCTTCTTCGGCGTTCGTCGCCGGAAGCGCGATCTCGCCGCCTTGCTCGGCCGCCTCGGCGTCCTCGGGCGCGGGCAGCGCGCGCCGATCGAGCTTGCCGCTCGCGGTCACGGGCAGCTTCGGCAACGTCACGAAGACCGCCGGCACCATGTAGTCGGGCAGCGTCGCCTTGAGCGCCGCGCGCAGCTCCACGACCGTCGCGCGCGCCCCCTCACGCAGGACCACGTACGCGACGAGGCGCTTGTCGCCTCCATCGGCGCGCGCGACGACGGCGCACTCGTGGATCGCGTCGATCTGCGTGAGCGCGGCCTCGATCTCGCCGAGCTCGATGCGAAAGCCCCGGATCTTCACCTGGTGATCCGAGCGGCCCAGGTACTCGATGTCGCCCTTCGGCCGGTAGCGCGCGACGTCGCCCGTTTTGTAGAGCGTGCCTTTGCCAAAGGGGTTTTGGAGGAACCGCGCGGCCGTGAGCTCGGGCCGCGACAGATAGCCCTTCGCGACGCCCGCGCCGCCCACGTACATCTCGCCCGGCACGCCGATGGGCACCTGCCGCATCTTCGCGTCGAGGATCACGATCGACAGATCGGGGATGGGCACGCCGATGACGCTCGACCAAGGACGCGCAAGATCGGCCTTATTTACCGGCCTGTACGTGACGTGCACCGTGGTCTCGGTGATGCCGTACATGTTGACGAGCTGGGGGGCCGCGTCGCCGTGCCGATCCCACCACGGGCGAAGATCGTTGAGGTCTAAAGCTTCGCCGCCGAAGATCACGAAGCGCAGCGAGCTGACGCGATCGCCCTCGGCCACGCTCTCTTCCACGCGCACGAGCTGCCGGAACGCCGACGGCGTCTGGTTCAGCACGGTGACGCGCTCGTCGCACAAGAGCTTGTAAAACGCGTCCGGCGAGCGGCTCACCCAATACGGCACCACGACCACGCGGCCGCCGTAGAAGAGCGCGCCCCAGATCTCCCAGACCGAGAAGTCGAACGCGTACGAGTGGAACATGGTCCACACGTCGCGCGGGCCGAAGCGGTACCAAGCGTCGGTCGCGTCGAAGAGGCGCACCACGTTGCGATGGGTGAGGAGCGCGCCCTTGGGCTTGCCCGTCGAGCCCGACGTGTAGATGCAATAGACGAGGTTGTCCGCGCTGGTCGCGCGTGTTGGGCGCGCGCTCGGCTGCGCGTCGATGAGCGCCGCGTCGGCGTCGAGCCGCACGACCTCGGCGCGCCCGTGCGGCACCGTCGCCTCGTGCTCGCGATCGGTGACCAGAACCGTGATCGCTGCGTCCTCGACCATAAAAGCCAAGCGATCGTGCGGGTAGTCCGGGTCGAGCGGCAGGTACGCGCCGCCCGCCTTGAGGATGCCGAGGAGGCCGACCATCATCGCGATCGATCGGCCGATGCAGAGGCCCACGAGCGTGTCCGGCCCCACGCCGAGCGCGCGGAGATGGTGCGCGAGCTTGTTCGCGCGCGCGTCGAGCTCGCGGTACGTGAGCGTCTCGGACGCGAACGTGACCGCGGGCGCGTCCGGCATCTTGTCCGCCATCTGCTCGAAGCGCTCGTGCACGCACGCGTCGGACGCGAACGCGGCCGAGCCGCCCGCGAACGACGCGATCTGCGCGATCTCGGCCTCGGGCAAGAGGGGGATCGACGCGACGGTGCGCGAAGGATCCGCCGCGACCGCCGCGAGGATCGTGGTGAGGTGCGCCGCGGTGCGCTCGATCGTCGAGGCGTCGAAGAGATCGGTCGCGTATTCGATCGAGCCCATGAGCGCGCCGTCGAGCTCGGCGAGGCCGAGCGTCATGTCGAACTTGGACGTGGGCGACGCCGCGCGATCGGGCCTCACGACGAGGTCCCCGGCGCGCGTCGCCTGCGCGGCGTCCCCCGCGTTTTGAAGCGCGAGCATCACTTGAAAGATCGGCGTGCGCGACATGTCGCGCTCGGCGGCGAGCTCGGGCACGAGCCGCTCGAACGGCAGCTCTTGGTGCGCGTACGCGCCGAGGCTCGTCTCTTTGGCGGCGCGCACCAGCGCGGCAAACGGAGCCTCGTCGTCGATCGAGACCTTGAGCGCGAGCGTGTTGACGAAGAAGCCGATGAGCGGCTCGGTCTCGGGCCGCGTGCGGCCTGCGATGGGCGCGCCCACCGTGATCTCGCGCTCGCCGGTGTACCGATGGAGCAGCACGTCGAACGCGGCGAGCAGCACCATGAAGAGCGTCGCGCCTTCGCGCTGCGCGATCGCGCGGAGCCCTTCTGTCACCTTCGCGGGGACGGCGATCGGGAGCCTGTCGCCGCGGCGTGACGCGACCGGCGGCCGAGGCCTGTCCGACGGCAGCTCCAGCGCGGGCGGCGCGCCCGCGAGCGCGCCCTTCCAATACGCGATCTCGGCCGCGATCGCCGCGTCGTCGAGCCTCGCGCGCTGCCACGCGGCAAAATCGGCGTACTGGATCGCGAGCGGCGGAAGCTCCTTGCCCGCGTAGAGATCGAACAGATCGCGCAGGATCACGCCGTGCGTCCACGCGTCCGCGACCACGTGGTGCATCGTGAGGAGCAGCAGGTGATCGCGCTCGCCGAGCACGAACAGATCCGCGCGCGCGACAGGCCCTTGGACGAGATCGAACGGCACGCGAACGAGCGCGTCGATCGCGGCGCGCGCCTCGGCCTCGCTCGCGTGATGGACGCGGAACGGCGCGCTCACGCTCGCGTGGATCACCTGCACCGCGCGGTCTCGCCGCATCGCGAACGTGGTGCGCAGCACCTCGTGCCGCGCGACGAGCGCGTCGAACGCGCGCCCGAGCGCGGCCGCGTCGAGCGGCCCCTCGACGCGCATCGCCATCGGCACGATGTACGCCGCGTCGCCCGGATCGAGCTGATCCAAGAAGAAGAGCCGCTCTTGGCCGAACGAGAGCGGCAGATCCCCGGCGCGATCCGCGCGCGCGATCCGCTCGGTGATCGACGGCGACGATCGCGCGGCCTCGACCTCCACGGCGAGCGCCGCGGGCGTGTCGTGATCGAAGATCGTCCTGAGCGCGAGGCTCACGCCGAACGCCTGCTCCACGCGCGCGATCGCGATCGTGGCGAGGAGCGAGTGGCCGCCCAGCGCGAAGAACCGATCGGTCGCGCCCACGCGATCGACGTTGGTCGCGACTCCGCCTTCGCGGGTCGCTCGATCGCGCTTGAGCACGTCCGCGAAGATCGCCGCGATCACGCGCTCCGTCTCGGTGCGCGGCGCGACGTGCTCGGCCGCTTCGATCACCGGTTTGGGGAGCTTCTTTCGATCGACCTTGCCGTTTTGCGTGAGCGGCAGGGACGCGAGCGCCACGAACGCGGCGGGCACCATCGCGCTCGGCAGATGCGCTTCGACGTAACCCCGGAGCGACGCTGCATCTTCGCTCGCGTCGCGCAGCACCACGTACGCCGCGAGCTCTTTGCCCGAGGGTCCGTCGAAGGCGACGACCGCGGCCTCGCGCACGTTCGGGTGCCCGAGCAACGCGCCCTCGATCTCGCCGAGCTCGATGCGCTGGCCGCGGATCTTCACTTGATCGTCGATGCGGCCCAAGAACTCGATCTGGCCGTCCGGGAGCCACCGCACGAGATCGCCCGTGCGGTAGCAGCGCTCGCCTGCGCGGAACGGATCGGCGATGAATTTTTGCGCCGCGAGATCCGGCCGGTTCAAGTAGCCGCGCGCGACGCCTACGCCGCTCACCAAGAGCTCGCCCGGCACGCCGATGGGCACCGGGTGGAGCCGCGCATCGACCACGTAAAGGCTCGTGTTCGCGACCGGACGGCCGATCGGCGGCGGCCCTTCGCCTGCGGGATCGACCTCGGCGATGGTCGTGACCATCGTGTATTCGGTCGGCCCGTAGAGGTTGTAAAAGCGGAACGGCGCGTCTTTGGGCTGCCTGCGGCTCAGCCTGTCACCGGCCGCGTAGAGCGCGCGGATCGATCCTCGCGTGAGCTTGGGATCGCCGAGGACGATCTCGGCGATGGGCGTCGGCAGAAACGCGATCGTGATCCCATCGCCGATCATCTTGTCCATCAGGCGATCGGTGCGGTTTCGCGTCTCGTCGTCGATCACGTGGACGCTCGCGCCCGCGAGCAAGAAAGGCCAGATCTCGCCCACGGTCGCGTCGAAGCCGGGCGCCGCGAGGTGCGTCGTGCGATCGGCGGGCGTGACCGAGAACGCGCGCGCGTGCCACGCGCACATGTTCATGAGCCCGCGGTGATGGATCTCGACCCCCTTGGGCGTGCCCGTCGATCCCGATGTGTAGATGACGTACGCGAGCGACGCGGGGTCGACCTCGACGTTCGGCCGCGCGCTCGATCGCGCGGCGATCGCGCCCGCGTGCTCGTCGGGGTGGACGAGCCTCACGCCCGCCTCGGCGAAGCGATCTTTGTCTCTGCCCGCGCACACGAGCGCCTTCATCTTCGTGTCGCGCGCCGCGAAGATCACGCGCTCGGTCGGGTGCGCGGGGTCGAGCGCGACGTAGGCCGCGCCGAGCTTCCACGCGGCGAGCATGGCCGCGACGCCTTCGATCGATCGATCAAGGCAAATACCGGCGAAATCGTCGGGCCCCACGCCGATCGACGCGAGCTCGCCCGCGAGCCGGTTCGCCATGCGATCGAGCTCCGCGAACGTCACGCGCCGATCGCCGTCGGCCATCGCGAGCGCGTCGGGCGCGCGGTCCGCGATCTCTTCGAAGAGCTCGTGCGCGCACCCGTCCGGGATGGGCGCCGCGGTCTTGTTGAAGCCCGTGAGCACGCGATCGCGCTCGGCGTCGCTCATCATCGGAAGATCGCCGATGGGCTTCGCCGGGTCGCGCAGCGCCGCGCCGAGCAGGCTCGTGTAGTGCTCGGCCATTCGCAGGATGGTGCTCGCCTCGAACCGGTCGCTCGCGAATTCGATGAGCCCTTCGAGCCCCTCCTGTCGATCCGCGATGATCAGGGTCAAATCGTACTTGGCCGTCGTCGACGGGACGGGCTCGCGGCTGAACGCGAGCGCGTCGACGGACGGCGGCGCGCCGCCCGTGACCACGCTGAAGTTCGCTTGAAAGAGCGGGGATCGCCCTGGATCGCGCGCGGGATCGAGCTCCTCGACGAGCCGCTCGAACGGGACCTCGTCGTGCGCGTACGCGCCGAGGCACGCCTCTTTGGTCGCGCCGACCAGATCGCGGAAGCTCATCGCGCCCGTGAGCTCGACGCGCACGACCAGCGTGTTCAAGAAGAGCCCGATGAGGTCCTGCGCGCCCTTGCCGGATCGGCCTGCGATCGGCGTGCCCACCGAGATGTCGCCTTGGCCCGACCAGCGGTGAAGGACCGCGTCGAACGCGGCGAGCAGCGTCATGAAGGCGGTCGCGCCCTCGCGCCGCGAAAATGCGCGCAGCGCGCGCGTGACGTCGCTCGGGATGGAGAAGCTAACCCGGCTGCCGCGGTGGCTGGGCGCGCCTTTACGGAGGTGATCCGAGGGCAGCGCGAGAGAACGCTCGGCGTCACCGAGCCGCGCGCGCCAGTAGTCCATCGCGCGATCGATGGGCTGCGCGCGCTGCGCTTGCACGAGCCGTTCGTACGACGTCGCGAGCGGCGGGAGCGGCTTACCTTGATAGAGCGCGCCGAGCTCGCGGTAGAGCACGTCGAGCGACCACGCGTCGACAACGATGTGGTGGAACAGCAGGAGCACGAGGTGATCGCGCTCGCCGATCCCATAGACGAACGCGCGGAAGAGCGGCCCGCGCGCGAGATTGAACGGCGTCTCGGCCTCTTTCGCCGCGCGATCCTTCGCTTCGCGCTCGTCCGCGACGCGCACCGACGTGAGCGGGATCGACGCCTGATCCGCGATCACGCGCCGCGGGGATCCGCCCTCGGCGCGATAGCTCGTGCGCAGCACCGAGTGTCGCGCCGCGAGCGCGTCGAGCGCGCGGCCGAGCGCCGCCTCGTCGAGCGCGCCGCGCACGCGGAGCAGCAACGGCACGTTGTACGAAGGGTCGTCGGGATCGAGCTGGGCCAAGAACCAAAGGCGCTCTTCGGCGAACGAGAGCGCAGAGCGAAGCGCGCCGTCCCCCGGCACCTCGGCCGCGCGATCGCCGCGCAACATCGCGCCGACCTCCGCGGCGAGGTCGCGCACGGCCGGCGACGCGAACACCGCGGAGAGCGGGAGCTCGATCGAAAAGGCCGCTCTCAACCGCGCGACGGCCTGCGTCGCCGAGATGGAGTGACCGCCCAGCTCGAAGAAGCCTGTGTCCGCCCCCACCTCGTCCAAAGGCACCTTGAGCACCTCGGCGAAGATGCCTGCAATGGCCTCTTCGATGGGGCCTTGGAGCGGTGATGTCGCGCGCGTCGCCTCCACCTCGTCGGGCGCGGGCAGGGCGGCGCGGTTCACCTTGCCGTTTTGGTTGAGCGGCATGGCGTCGAGCACCACGAACGCGCTCGGCACCATGTACTCCGGGAGGCGCTGCGCGAGGAGCGGGCCAAGCTCACTTCGATCCACGTCGCTCTCCGCCACCACGTACGCGCAAAGACGCTTGTTGCCCGGGGTGTCCTCGCGGGCGAGCACCACCACCTCACGCACCCTCGGGAGCGCCGCGATGGCCGCCTCGATCTCGCCGAGCTCCACGCGGAAGCCGCGGATCTTCACCTGATGATCGCGCCGGCCGACGAAGGTGATGGTCCCGTTGGAGGCCCATTTGGCGACGTCGCCGGTCTTGTACATCCGGCCTTCGGCGAAAGGGTCCTTCAAAAACCGCTCGGCCGTGAGCTCCGGGCGGTTCACGTACCCGATCCCGACGCCGTCGCCGCCCGCGTAAAGCTCGCCGGGAACACCGATGGGAACCGGGCGGAGGCGCTCGTCGAGCAGGTAAACACGCGTGTTGGAGATGGGTTTGCCGATCGAGACGTTCGAGGATTGGACGCCCTCGATACGATGGCACGTGGTGAACGTGGTGTTCTCGGTGGGGCCATATCCGTTGAAGAGCGCAACGTTGGAGAGCTCCGCGAGGGCCTTGTTGACGTGAGGCACGCTGAGCGCCTCGCCGCCCGTGAGCAGGTGACGGAGCGGGCGGAGCCCCTCGGGCTTCGACTCGATCATCGCGTTGAAGAGCCCGGACGTGAGCCAGAGCGTCGTGACGCCGTGACGAGATACGATATCTCCGATGGCGTCGAGCGAGAGCCTGCCCTGCGGCGGGACGACGAGCGTTCCCCCGTTGAGGAGCGGCCCCCAAATCTCCAGCGTGGAGGCGTCGAACGCGGGCGACGAGATCTGCGCGAACGTCAAATCTGGTCCAAACGGCAGGTAGGTGGCCCCTTTGACCAAACGCACCACCGCGCGCTGCGGGATCATGGCGCCTTTGGGCGTCCCCGTCGATCCCGAGGTGTACATCACGTAAGCGAGGTCCCCTCCCCTGCCCTCGCGTGACGGCCTATCCGCGGAGCGCGCGGGAGAAGAGGGCTCGCCGCCCAGATAGGGAATCACCACCGCGCCCAACGACACGCCTTCGGGCACGGGGTCGGTCGCGACGACGACCGTCACCCCCGCGTCCTCGCGGATGAAATCGAGCCTCGACGCGGGCAAATCCGGGTCGAGCGGCACATACGCCCCTTCGGCCTTGAGCGCCGCGAGCGTGGCGATGATCATCGCATTGGACCTGTGGCCCCAAACCCCGACGCGATCGCCGCGTGTAACCCCATGATCGAGCAGCGTTTGCGCGAGCGCGTCCGCGCGGGCGTCGAGCGCCTCGTACGAGAGAGACTCCGTGTCGGACACGAGCGCGACGGCCTTTGGCCGCGCCGCCGCCTCGCGCTCGAAGACCCCTGCGATCGACGTGTCACGCGGGTACTCCGAGGGCGCGCCCGAAAACGACGTGACCGCCGCGTGCTCGCCCAGAGGCATCATGTCGAGATCGCCGAGCGTCGCGCCCGCGCCTGCGTCTTTGGCGAACGCGAGCGCCCGCACGAGCTCGGCCCAATGGCCCACGATCCTCGCCGCGGCCTCGTCGCTGACGCGCCGTCGATCGTGGGTGAGCCGGAGGAGCAAGCTCTTTTGGTGAGAGCCGATGAACGTGACCGGGTAATCGGTGCGCTCTTTGGTGTGGATGTCGATCATCTCGACGCCGGTGATCCCTGCGCGCGCGGACGCCTCGACCGGGTAGTTCTCGAAGACGAAGAGGCTGTCGAAGAGCGGTGTGCCGCGGGGGACGTTCGAATATCCCTGCACCTCGAAGAGCGGCGCGTGCTCGTGCTCGCGCGTCTCGGCGAGCCTCGTTTGGAGCGCCTTCAAGAACGCGTTCACGCCCTGGCTCGGGTCCACCTGCACGCGCACGGGCACTGTGTTGATGAAGAGCCCCACCATCTCTTCGATGCCGGCGACGGCCGCGCCGCGGCCCGACACCACGCCTCCGAACACCACGTCTTCTACGCCGGCATACCGCGCGAGGAGCAGGCCAAAGGCCCCTTCGACCAAGGTCGAGAGCGTGATTTGCTGCTCGCGCGCGGCCGCCGCGATACGCGCGCTCTCGTCGTCGCCGATCGCGAGCCTGGCCTGCGCGTAATCGGGCAGGGCCGCGGGATCCGCGGGTCTGTCGAAGAGCGAATGGATCGGCACGGGCGCGTCGAAGCCTTGGAGGCACCCTCGCCAAAACGCCTCTCGACGTGCCTTGTCCTGCTTTTGCAGGAACGCGATGTAGTCGGCATAAGGCCGCACGCGCGAGGGCGAAGGCGCGCGCCCCTCGACGATGGCCATGTACGCCGCGTGCACGTCGCGCAGCACGATCTGCGTCGACCAGCCGTCGAGCAGCATGTGGTGAGAGCTGAAGACGAGCATGGTCTCGCGGTCCGCGAGCCGGATCAGCGCGACGCGCGCGAGCGGGGCTTTGGCCAAATCGAAGCCGCGCCGCCGGTCTTCGTCGAGGAGGCGCTCCACCTCCGCGGCGCGCGCCTCGGGCGGGAGCGCGCGGACATCCCGCTCTTCGATGGGGAGGCGCACGCGCTCGCGCACCACTTGGAGCGGCTCTTCCCGGCGCTCCCACACGAACGCGGTCCGCAGGATGGGGTGCCGATCGACCGTGCTCTGCCACGCGCGCGCGAGCGCTGCGAGGTCGAGCGTTCCGCGGTAGGTCCAACGGTGCTGGACGAAGTAAACCCCGAGCGGTGCGCCCGCGCCGGCCCCTCCCGACGCGCGTTGAGCCGAGCCCTCCGACGTGGATGCAAGCAGGGTGTGGTAGAGCATCCCCTGCTGCATCGGAGAGAGGGGATAAATGTCCTCCACGTTTTTTCGGCTCATTCCATCCCTCGCCGGTCTCGCCGGACGCACCTGCGGGTACTCCGCCACGATGGCGATTAGCCGACCTCCGCGCCCAGTGTCAATGCGCGCGGAGCCGCGACGTTCTCGGTATTTGGGGTTGCGAAAAAACGCGAACGGAACTAGGGTGCGCCGCCGATCAGTCGATCGCATGCGCCACTAGCTCAGCTGGATAGAGCGTCGGCCTCCGGAGCCGAAGGCCAGTGGTTCGAATCCACTGTGGCGCGCTCGT
>CAYTJL010000033.1:45858-52087 GCA_964437785.1 uncultured Polyangiaceae bacterium | reverse complement strand
CAAGACAACGCCTCAGCGAAGCCATCTGCCAAGACAACGCCTCAGCGAAGCCATCGTGACCGGCCTTAGATCTCCACGCGGAACGCCGCAAAGAGGCCCATCGCGACGCACACCACCACGGTCGCGACGCGCACCGTCTCGCGCGGGACGAAGCGCCGGACGCCCATCCCCACGGTCACCGCGATGATCGCCTTGATCGTCATCGCGAGCGTCGCGCCGGCCCAAATGATGACGGGCGCGCGGTGCTGCGCGACGAGCAGCGCGGCCGCGATCTGGCCCGCGTCCCCCCACTCGGTGAAGAAGATCGACGCGAACGCGATGGGCGCCGCGTGCGTGAACCGCTCCTCTTTCGGAGGCTCCGGCGCGGCCTTGGGCTTCTTCAGCCAGAGCGCGATCGCCATCGCGAAGAACGTCGCCGCGCTCATCGCCGTCACGAGCGCGATCGGCAAGGCCGCGATCAGGCGCCCGAGCAGCACCGCGCAGAGCATCTTGAGCACGAACGCCGCCGCCGCGCCCGCCAAGATGGGCCACATCCGAAAGCGCGCGGCGAGCGCGCTCAGCGTGTAAAACGTCTTGTCGCCGATGAGCTCGGCGACGAACACGGTCACGAGCGACGTGACAAAGAGCGCGAACATCCCCGTCGAGCCTCGATCCCCTTACGCCGCCCAGTCTTCTTCGTGCGTGCGCGGGAACGTGATCTCGCAGTCGCCCGCCTCGATGCCGTTGATCCTGGCCTCGCCCTTGTCGTCGAGCGTGCCCTCGCGCGTCTCGAAGTTGGGCAGCTTGATGCGGTACTTGCGCCTCGGAACGGGCCGGCCCTTCTCGTCGACGAGCTTGATCCCGATCCAGGTCTTCTCCTCTTTTTTGTCGCCGCCGCCCGCGTCTTTGGGCTCTTCGCCCTCGCCTTCGCGCGCCTCGTCGAGCTCCTCGACGCCGATCACGACGAGGTCGCCGCGCCGCAGCGCCTCTTCGAGATGAGGCCTCACGTACGCGTGCATGTCGTGGAGATCCACGCCGCGCTCCCCGAACCCGTGCAGGCCGTACGTCGCCTCGTACATCGCGAGGAGCGTCGCGCGCGCGCCGGGATCCGCGATCCAATCGTCGAGCAGCGTCCGCGCGAAGAGCTGCGGTAAGACGCGCGTGGGCTCGTGATCGCCGAGCTCGCGCGCGAGCACCACGAGCACGTCCTCGATCGGGCCTCGGAGCCGGAAGACCATGATGTGCGGAGGGAGCATGGGCCGGCTCATCATACGCGGACGTTGACCGGGACGGGAACGCGGATCGCAGCCCGCCTTCACGCGATCACGATTGAGCGACCCGCGGACGCGGAGTCGCGGCCCACGTCGAGCGGCATGCCGCCATTGCCCGGAGCCCCCAACTCCTCGTAGGATCCTGGTGAGCCGAGGGCGCCGCGCGATGACGATCAAACACCTCGTGGAGCAGGGCGATCACATCTCCAGCATCGCCGAGCGATATGGGTTCGAAGACTATGCTCCGATCTGGGAGCACGGGGACAACGACGAGCTGCGCAACAACCGGCCGAACCCGCACGTGTTGCTCCCCGGCGACGTGGTCTCCGTCCTCGATCCCGTCGAGAAGACGTTCACGCGCGCGACCGGCAAACAGCACCGCTTCGTGCTCAAGGTAAAGCCGCTCGTGCTCCGCGTGTCGGTGCTCAAGGTCACGCACGACCCCGACAAGAGCGCGCCGTGCAAGGTCGCGATCGAAGGGGGCGCGGCCAAGTCGCTCACCACCGACGGCGACGGCAAGGTGCCCGATCAGCCCCTCGCGCGCACCGACAAGCTCGCGCGGCTCACGCTGAACGGCGCGGATTTCTCGCTCAAGATCGGCTGGCTCGACCCCATCACCGAGCCCTCGGGCTGGGAGGCGCGGCTCAACAATTTGGGCTACGCGGTGCCCCCCAAAGACGACCGCACCGAGGACGAGGTGAAGTCGGCGATCGAGGAGTTCCAGTGTGATCACGGCCTCGACGTGAAGGGCGAAATGGACGACAAAACGCGGGCCAAGCTCGAAGAGATCCACGGCTCATGACCGACACCACGACCGACGATCCCAAGCCCAAAGGACCACCGCCCGAGGACGAGGCCGGCGACGCCGGGCACCACGGCGCGCACCCCGAGATGAACCAAGACGTCCTCGTCGCGCCCGCGCTCGAGGACGGCGAGGAGCGCAACACGCTGCGCCCCGCGCTCAGCACCGTGGCGTGCTTCCGCCTCGACGACGCGCGCTTCGAGTTCGACTCGTCGTTCGTGCTGCCCGAGGCGCGGCGCGAATTCCGCAGGCTCGGCGAGCTGCGCAAGGATTACAAAGACTCGCCGATGTCGATCTTCGGCCACGCCGATCCGGTGGGCGACGACGACTACAACAAGAAGCTCTCGGGCCGGCGCGCGATGGCCGTTTATGGGCTCATCACGCGCAACTACGATATGTGGGAGAAGCTCTACGGCGACCACTCGTGGGGCCTCAAGAGCACCCAACGTATCTTGGAGTTCTTCACGTATTACGAGGGTCCGAGCGACGGTGTGAGCCGCAAGACGAGCACCGATGCGGTGAAGGCGTTCCAGACCGACAACGGGCTCGCGGTGGACGGCGACCCGGGGCCGAACACCCGTAAAAAGCTCTATGAGCTGTACATGGACGCCATCTGCGTCGACGACGCGGGCAAGCCCTTCTCGGCCAAGCCCGAGGAGTTCTTGGGCAAGGGCGCTGACCCCAAGGGCAAGGCCGATTATCAAGGGTGCAGCGAGTTCAACCCCGTCTTGCTCTTCTCCAAAAAAGAGGACGACGCCTACAAAAAGAACCCCGATAAAAAAGAGCGCAACGCGAACAACGCGCCCAACCGCCGCGTGACGCTCTTCTTCTTCCGGCCCGGGCTCACGCTCGACGTGGCCAAGTGGCCTTGCCCGCGCGCGAGCGAGGGGACGAGCGATTGCAAGAAGCGCTTTTGGTCCGACCACGACAAGCGCCTCACGCTCGACGAGGAGAACCGCCGCTCCTACGAGAAGACCCACGACACGTTCGCGTGCCGCTTCTACGACCGCTTCGCCCGCCGCTCGCCGTGCGAGGCCGGTTATAAAGAGTGGATCGTGCAGCTCCTCCAGTCGGGGCCCGAGGCGGCAATCAAAGATCGCAAGCCGCTCTCCGGCGTCAAATATCGTATCTCGGGCACGGGCGGCGCCGACGTCAAAGGCACCACGGACGCGAACGGCATCGTGCGCGCCCGCGTGACGGCCGACGTCACCAAGATGAAGCTCACGCTCCTCGACTCCAAATTGGAGCTGACGCTCCTCGGCGGCGAGCTCAAAGAGATCGACGACGGCGGCGACAAAGCCATCAAAGACCGCCTCTACAACTTGGGCTATGGCCCGGGCGATCGCTCCAGGTGGAGCGACGACAACGACAAAAACGGCAAGGTCTACGAGGCGGCGCTCAAGCAGTTCCAAAAGGAGTATGGCCTCACCGAGTCGGGCACGCCCGACGGCGACACCAAGACCAAGCTCCGTGAGGTCTACGGGAGCTGATCATGGGCCTCGGCCGGTGGCTCCTCACGATCGGCGCAGGGCTCTTGGGGCTCGGCGGCGGCGCGGGGTGCAGGCCGGGGCCGAGCTTCGTCGTCCCTGATTCGGAGCACGCCGAAGCCACGTTTACGCCCGACGGCGCGCGCCTCTTGGCGCGGGCTCGAAGCACGGGGAACCTGTTCTTATACGACCTCGGCGCGCGCAACGTGGTGTGGAAGATCCCGGGCGGCGAGCGGGCCGGCGTGTCGTTCTCGCCGCGCGGCGAGCACGTCGTCCTCGTGACCCAACGCAACAACGACCCGACCGCGGCGCTCTCGGTGGTGCGCGTCGCCGACGGCAAGGTGAGCCCGCCGCGCGCGCTGCCCCGTTTGCCGAGCACGGAGGACACGCGCTATTCGATGAGCGCCTCGGCCCTCACCGCGGTGACCGACGACGGTCAAACGGTGTTCTCGGCGTACGGCGATGGTGTCCTCGAGATCTGGCAACAAGGCGCCCCGCCCGTCGTCACGCCCAAGAAGCAGGGGTATTACAAGCGCATCGCCTTGGATCCAAGGGGCTCGCGGCTCGCGGCGTTTCACATTGGCCTCGACGGCGGCGCGGTCTACGTGCTCGACAAAGGGCCGAGTGGATGGACCGAGTCGGCCAAGATCGATGGCGTGATTTGGTTTCGGTGGATCGATCCCTCCGCGCCCAAGCTCGGCCTGGTGACGGCGCGCGGCATCGAGATTTGGAGCGGCGGCGCGAAGACCCTCGCGGTGCCGCTCCCCAAAGATGCTTATGAGGTGAGCGGCGCGGAGATCCCCGCGGTGTTCTTCGCGGCGAGCGGATCGCACGTGGCCGTCTCGACGCCGAAGAGCTTTGATTTGTTCGCGCTGCCCGGCGGCGCCAAGGTGTTCTCGCACGTGGAGGCCGGCGTTCAAGACGCTCACCCGGGCCTGCTCTTGGGCGCCGAGATGACGAGCGCGCGGCTCCGCGCCTTCCTCTCGACGGGTGATTACGTGGACGTCGACCTCGGGAAGAAGGCTGTCGTCCGACGCATCTCGTTCGGGGCGCTCGGGCACTACGACAAGAACTGGTATCAAGACGGCTCCTCGTGGGTCAGCAGCTACAGGCCGGTGCTCGGGCCGGGCGGCCGCTTCATCGATTTGAACGAGGGAGCCGACGGGCACAAAATTTACGTGCTGCCGTGATCGCGCGGCGCGATCTCTTCGTGGGGCTCGCGGCGCTGCCCGCGATCCTCGCGTGCTCGCAGGCCCCCGTCCCCGCGCCTCCGCAGGCCCAAAGCGCGCTCCCAACCGCTTTGTCCGTAGCGGCATCTCCTCCGCCGCCGGCGCCGTCCGCGGAGGCGTCCAAAGGCCCTGAGGCGCCCTCGTGTGATCTGCTCCTCAAAGGAGGCAAGGTGATCGATCCCGCGGGCGCCCTCGCGGGGGAGCTCGACGTCGCCGTCAAAGGCGGCAAGATCCTGCGCATCGCGCCTTCGCTCGCGAAGGACAACGCGGCGCGGGTGGTCGACGCGCGCGGGCTCTTGATCGCGCCGGGGCTCGTCGACCTGCACGTCCACGTGTTCTCGGGGCCGCACAAGGATCGGTATCTGTCGCGGAGCGCGCTCGCGGCCGACGTGGACGAGGCGGCGCCGCGGAGCTGCACCACCACGGTGGTCGACGCGGGCAGCGCCGGACACCGCACCATCGCGGACTTCGAAGCGCAGATGAAGCCCAAGAAGACGCGCGCGCTCGCGCTGATCAACATCGTTGGTCACGGCATGCGCGGCGGCAAATTCGAGCAAGACCTGGGCGACATGGACGCTGGGCTCACGGCCGCCGCCATCAACGCTCATCGCGCCTTCGTGGTGGGCATCAAGGTGGCCCATTATGCAGGCCCGGAGTGGACGCCCATCGAACGCGCGTTGGAGGCCGGCAAACGCGCGAGCGTTCCGGTGATGATCGACTTCGGCGGGCACACACCCGAGCTGCCGCTCGACGAGCTGCTCCTCACGCGGCTCCGGCCGGGTGACATCTATACACATCTCTACGCGAGCGTCCGCGGGAGGACAGGCGTCGTCGACGGCCGCGGCGTCGTGCGGCCTTATGCAAAGAGGGCAGCGGAGCGCGGCGTGGTGCTCGACATCGGCCACGGCGGCGCGAGCTTCGCGTTCTCGCAGGCGATCCCCGCGGTGGCCCAAGGCCTCTCGCCGACCACCATCAGCTCGGACATGCACCGGACGAGCCTCCGAGGATCGATGCGCGATTTACCCAACGTGATGTCCAAGCTCATGGCGATTGGCATGTCAGCGTCGGACGTGATTCAGCGCGCCACGGCGGCGCCCGCGCGGGCGATCCAACGGCCCGAGCTTGGCAGGCTCGTTGAGGGCGGCGAGGCGGACATCGCTGTCTTCGCCTTGGAGAGAGGGGATTTTTCGTTCCTCGACGTAACCAAAAGAGAGGTGATGGGCAAAGAGCGGCTCACCTGCAAGCTCACGGTCCGGGCAGGAGAGGTGATTTGGGAGGCGCCCCAATAGGGTTTTACGATCAATCGGTCGCTGCGTCGGTGGGCCCGTCGTCCGCGGCGTCCATGGCGCCCGCGTCGCTCGCGCCGCCCCCCGCGCCGCCCACTCCGCTGCTGCTCATCATGGCACCACCGGCGCCGCCTACACCGCTGCTGCTCATGGCACCACCGGCGCCGCCCATCCC